>VEOW01000194.1 GCA_012026785.1 Chloroflexota bacterium
CCTCGCCGGCCGAGATGAGGCCCCGGGCGCCGAGACGCCGGCCGGCTGCCACGAGGGCCTCGCGCAGCTCCCCGAGCGGCGGATCAGGTGCGGCTGCCGAGCCCGCCATCACGACCCATCCTAGCCACCCGGAGTCGCTCGGAAGCGACGGCGCGATCGGGGTCAGGCGGCGAGCGCGGGGATGACGGCCGCCGCCGGCGCCGCAGGCTCTGCCGGCAAGGCGACCGGATCCGGAGCCAGGTCCACGACGCCGCCGCAGTCCTCGCACCGGATCTCGTCCGTCACCGCCGCAAGCCGGACCGCGCCGCCGCAGCAGGGAAGCTCCAACTCGATCATGCGGTCATCGTGCCCTGACGCCGTGCCAGCTTGTCTGTCACGATGCTCGCCATGCCGCGCCTCTCGCTGGACCTTCCGGCGATCGACGTCACCGACCTCCGAAAGCGATATGGCCGGATCGATGCCCTCGCCGGGCTGACGATGACCGTCGGGCGCGGCGAGGTGTTCGGCTTCCTCGGTCCCAATGGCGCCGGCAAGACGACGACCGTCAAGCTGCTCCTTGGCCTCGCGCGCCCCACGGCCGGCTCGGGTTCCGTCCTTGGTGCGCCGCTGGGCGACCTCGGGACGCGGCGCAAGATCGGTTATCTGCCCGAGCTGTTCCGGTACCAGCCGTGGCTGCCGGCTCGGGAGGTGCTGATTCTCCACGGCCAGCTCATCGGCCTGCCCCGCAGCCGTCGCCGGCCAGCCGCCGAGGAGGCCCTCGCGCTCGTCGGACTCGCCGACCGTGCCGGCGACACGGTCGGCAAGTTCTCCAAGGGCATGCAGCAGCGTCTCGGCCTGGCCGTCGCCCTGCTCGGCGAGCCGGCCCTCGTCGTCCTCGACGAGCCGACCTCGGCCCTCGACCCGATCGGTCGCGTGGAGGTCCGGGGAATCATCCGCCACGCCGCCGACCGGGGCGCGACCGTCTTCCTCAACTCGCACCTGCTGAGCGAGGTCGAACAGGTCTGCGACCGGATCGCCGTCATCGACCACGGACGCGTCGTCGCAATCGGCGAGCTCGATGACGTGCTCGGCGCCTCGGAGACCGAGGTCCGCGTCAGCGGGCTCGACCCCGCCGACCTGGCCGCCATCGAGCGCTTCGGGAGCCCGTCGCTCGACGGTGACCGCCTGCTCGTTCGGCCGATGGACCCCGGGCGCGTCCCCGACCTCGTCGCCGCCCTCGTCCAGATGGGGGCACGCATCCACGAGGTGCGCTCCGGTCGGACGTCGCTGGAGCAGCGTTTCATCGAGCTCGTGGCCCAGGATCGGCCGCCGGCCGGGACGCCCTCCGCGTCGGTGCTCCGTTGATCACGATCGCGGCGTTGACGATCGGCGAGGCCGCCCGACGGCGCGTGCTGTGGGTCCTCGTCGCGCTGGCGGCGATCGCCGTGGCGATCACGACCTGGGGCGTGGCCAGCCTCGTCGACCTCGCCCGAAGTGAGGGCGTCGGCGAGCTGCAGCTGCGGATCGGGATCTCGCAGATCCTCATCTTCATCGCCTTCATGTTCGGCTTCGTGCTGGTCATGACCGCGGCGTTCTTCGGTTCGCCCGCGATCGCCGGCGACATCGAGAGCGGGGTCGCCCAAGCCCTCCTGGCCCGGCCGCTGCGGCGATCCTCCTACCTCCTCGGGCGCTGGCTGGGGCTGGCGATCGTGATGGTCGGCTACGCCGTCCTGTCCGGCCTCGGCGCGATCTACGCCGTCGCCGCCGTCTCGGGCTACACGCCGCCCAGCACGCTGCTGCCGGTGGCCTACCTCGCGGGCCAGGCGATCGTCCTGCTGTCGCTGACCGTGCTCCTCTCGACGCGGCTGCCGCCGATCGCCGGCGGGGCCATCGCCGTCGTGGCCTACGGCCTCGCCTGGATGGCCGGCGTCCTCGGCAAGGTCGGCCTCGCGATCGGGACCAGCGGGCTCGTCGGCCTGGCCGATGCCTCGCGGCTCCTGCTGCCGACCGACGCGATGTGGCAGGGCGTCGTCTTCGGCCTCGAGCCGGCGTTCGTCATCGGTGCCATCGGCGACACCCCGGCCGGTCGTGGTAACCCGTTCTTCGCCGACACACCGCCGAGCCCCGAGATCGTCGCCTGGACGGTGGCCTGGGTGGTCGTCGTGCTCGTCCTGGCGATCTCGCAGCTCCGCCGGCGCGAGCTGTGACCGAGGAGGCCGCTGCATGAGCGCGCGAACCGTCCCGACCAGGGTCGTCCACCTGGGGCACGGCGCGAGCGGCACCGCGGCCAGCATGGCTCCGCACGTCGCCGGACTCCGGGCTCGCGGGATCGAGGCGATGGCGGTCGACCTGCCGAAGCGGCGAGCGGAGGACGCCGTCGGCCCCTGGCGGGCGGCCGTGCCGGATGGCCCCGGGACCGTCGCCGGCGGGCACTCGTACGGCGGTCGGGTCGCCAGCCTCGCCGCGGCCCAGCCGGGCGTCGACTACGCGGGGCTCGTCCTGCTCAGCTACCCGCTCCATCCGCCAGGCCGCCCCGATCGAGCCGCGGCCCGGATCGCCCACTGGCCGGCCATCGGCTGCCCGGTGCTGCTCCTGAGCGGCGAATCCGACCCGTTCGCCCGGATCGAGCTGCTTCGCGCGGCCGTGGACGATCTGCCGCAGGCGACGCTCGTCACCTATCCGCGCCTCGGTCACGGCCTCGGGCCCGTCCTCGACGAGGCCCTCGATCGCGTCGCCGACTTCGTCCGATCGCTGCCCTGAAATCGGCGTCCCAAGGAGGTTTCGAATGCTGGCTGATCGTTCCCCGGGCGAGCGCAGTGCGATCGTCCTCGGGGTCGTCCTGATCGTCCTCGGTGGCCTGACCCTGCTGGGCCGAGCGCTCTCGATCGACGTCCTCGGCATCGGCTGGCCGCTCCTCGTGATCGCGCCGGGCGTGGCCCTGTTCGCGGTCGGCGTCGGCGTCGGCGGTCCGGCGGGTGTGGCGTTCGCGATCCCGGGCGGGATCGTGACCATGGTCGGCACAGTCCTGGCCGTTCAGGCGGCGACCGGACTGTGGGCGACCTGGGCGTACGCCTGGGCCCTGGTGGCGCCCGGCGGCGTCGGTGCCGGGATGCTCCTTTACGGGATCATCGCCAACCAGCGAGACATCGCCCGGACCGGGCTCCCGATCCTGCTGACGGGCCTCGGCCTGTTCCTGGGCTTCGGCCTGTTCTTCGAGGGCGTCCTGCATCTGAGCGGCCCGGACCTGCCGATCGCCGAGCCGGCGCTGGCCGTCGGGCTCGTGGTCCTCGGCGTCCTCGTGCTGCTGTCGGGCGTCGTGGGCGGGCGCCGCCGAGCCTGACGGCCCCTCAGTCGATGGAGACCACGCGGTAGCGAACAGACCCCCTCGGCGTTCGAACGTCGACCTCGTCGCCGGGGTGGTGCCCGAGGAGGGCCGCCCCGACGGGGGACGCGGCGCTGAGCCGGCCGGCGGCGGGATTCGCCTCGGCGCTGCCGACGATCGTGAAGGTCGTCTCCTCGCCCCCGGTTTCGACCGTCACCGTCGAGCCCAGCCCGACTCGGCCATCGGCCTGATCGGTCACGACGACGGCCCGCCGCAAGCGGTCCTCGATGGCCTGGATTCGACCCTCGAGGAACGACTGCTCCTCGCGCGCCGTCTGGTACTCGGCGTTCTCGCGGAGGTCGCCGAGCTCGCGGGCGGTCTTGATCCGGGCAACGACCTCGGGCCTTCGAACCCGGGTCAGCTCGTCGAGCTCCGCCTCCAGGCGGGCGAGCGCGTCCGACGACAGCTCGACCGGGGCCGGCGCTGAGACCGGCGGCGGCGCGGGCGGGCGCGGGACCGAGCGCTCACGAGGCTGCGCGGACACCCGGGTGGCACGCGGAGCCGCCGGCCGCCGCGGCTCGCGGAGCCTGCCCGTCCCGCGCTCCTCGGCCCGGGCGCCCTCGGCGTCGCCGGCCGGGATCTCCACGACCCGTCGCGGGGGCTCGGGCTCGCGAGGCACGTCGGGCAGCACCGCGCCGCTGATCCCGTGGGCCTGGCGCTCGCCGGTCGGCCTCCGGGTTGTCGCCCATGGCAGTTCGAGGGCGTCCGCCGGTCGATCCGGCAGCGCCGAGCCATGGCTCGCCGCGAACGCGTCCAGGACCGCGTCGAGGTACTCCTCGGGGGCGTCCGTCTGGGCCCACCACAGTCGCAGCTCGATGCCCGGGCGCAGCAGGTGGAGCCACTGGCCCTCGGGATGCGGCGCGCGCTCGCCGGGGACATGTTCCACGAGTGCGCTGACCCGGCGGCCGATGGAGGTCGTGGTCGCGCCGGCGAACACCACGACCGTCTCCGGCCACCACAGTGACGCGAGCCTGGCAGACAGGGCTCTCGATGTCGGGCGGGCGCCGTTGAGCCGCAGGCCGGGGACGTGCTCGAGCCACTTACCGACGCGGCTGAGCTCCAGCGGTGCGGTCGGAAGCGGGGCCGTCAGCTCGACGAGGTAGATGCCCGGACCGCGACCACCGACGGGTCGCGACCAGCGCGCCGGGCCATCGGCGAGCAGCCCGACCTCGCGAAGGAGGGCGGCAGCGCCGGGGGACGTGGTCACCGGCGGACGGTACCACTGGCTGGCGAGCCCTGGTACGGGCGGGTCTGGTGGCGCCTTGGAACCGGGCGCATGCTCGCCGGAAGCGCTCGTTGGAAGGTCGGGGGACCAAGATGGCGCAGCTCGAGCTCTTCACGTCGAATGGGGTCATCAGCGGCCTGACCTCGCGGCTGCCGTTGGTCGGGGACGGCCCAACGCTCCAGGAGCCCTTCACGCTCGACGAGGCTCGCTGGTATCCGAACGACGGCTCTCCACCACGGTCCGTCGGCCGGGCGACGATCGAACCAGACGACATCCTCGTCGTGGTCCTGCCGGAGCCGGACGTCAAGGTCCACGCGGTCTGGTATCCGATCACGCTCGAACTCGGCCCGTATCGCGTCTCCGGCCGTCTCGAGACGCAACCGGGCTTCGATCCCGACCGAGCCCTGACCCGACCGGGCGGCTCGTTCGTCCCGCTCTGGGATGCGCGGATCGAGCTGCTCGAGCTGGCCCGCGCCGGAACGGCCGAGCGAGCCTACGTCCAGGTGAACCGCTACGCCGTCGAGCAGGTCACCTCGCCCCTGACCCTCGGCTTCTACTTCCCCGGCGCGAGCTTCGTCGAAGCGGAGGGCGTCCCCGTCGGGTAGCCGCGCGGCCCATCGGGATCGCGCCCCGCCGGCCCGCCGCGCCTGGCGCCCCATAGGGCGAGACGAATGTGCCGCTCCCAGTCGCCGTGGGTGGCCGAACGTGCCAACAATGTGAAGTATGGTATTGACAAAGTGAAAGCTGGTATGAGAAAGTTCGAGGCACACCGAAAGGAACGGCATGTCGAACGATCTCATCTCCACGTGTCCCGTCTGCGCCAACGAGCTGGCCGTAACCCGGCTCCACTGCCGGGCGTGCGGCACGACCCTCGAGGGTGATTTCAGCGCCGGCCGATTCAGCCGCCTGAGCCGCGAGCAGCTCGCCGTCCTCGAGAGCTTCCTCCGGTCGCGGGGCAACCTCCGCGAGATGGAGCGCGAGCTCGGCATCTCCTATCCGACCGTCCGCTCCCGTGTCGAGGCCGTCGTTCGCGCCCTCGGCTTCGGGCCGCGAAGCGAGGGCGAGGAGGCCGAGGTCACCGCGGAGCCGGCCGCCGCGGCCGGCGAGGCCGCCGCCTCGCGCCAGGACATCCTCGAGCGCCTCGCCCGCCACGAGATCACGGCCGACGAGGCCGCCACTGCCATTCGAGCCCTGGGGAGCAACCGATGACCGACACCGGCTCGGCCCGCCTGGAGCACCGCATCGGTGCCCGCGGCCGATTCACCCTTCGCCAGCCCGCCGGCGAGATCGAGATCCGCGGCGTCGAGGGCGAGACGGCCCGCGTCCGCGACACGGACGACCAATCGCTCGGCGACCGCTTCGAGATCCTCGCCGCCGAGGGCTCCCTGGAGCTGCGGCCCCTCGACCACCTCGGCGGCCTGCTCCGCACCTGGGCCCGCGGCAGCGCGCCGAGCCTCGCGGTCGAGGTGCCCCACGGAGCGAGCGTGACCGTCGAGGCCGCCAGCGCCGAGGTCACGGCCAGCGACCTGACCGGCGAGAAGCGGATCCGCACCGCATCGGGCGACGTGTCGCTGGCGCGACTGGCCGGCGCGATCGATGTCGGCACGGTCTCCGGCGATCTCGAGATCGACGGCCAGCTCCAGCTGGAGATCCTCGGCCGGACCGTCAGCGGCGACGTCGCGGTCCGCCTGCCCCAGGCCCGCCGCCTGGACCTTGCCACGACCTCTGGCGACGTCCTGCTCGACGCCGAGCTGACGGGCACCGGGCCGTTCGAGGTTCGAACGATCAGCGGCGACCTGACGCTCGTCGCCCGCGGGGGACTCCGGGTCGAGGCCCAGACCGTCACCGGCGACGTCGGCGGCGAGGGGCTCAAGATCGTCGAGTCGGGTCGTGGCCGCAAGGTCGGGACGATCGGCCGGGGCGGGGCAACCCTCGCATTTCGCTCCGTGTCGGGCGATCTCGCCGTCGTCGGCGAGCTCCCGGTTCGAACGGCGGAGGAGCCGACCGAGGCCGCCGCCGCGCTGCCGGCGCCGCAGGAGCCCGCGATGCCGTCCGGCGAGGACGCTCGAATGGAGGTCCTGCGGGCGCTGGAGCGCGGTGAGATCAGCGTGACCGAAGCCGGCGAGCAGCTGGCCGAGCTCGAGGAGGTGCACCGATGACCGGCTCCGACGACGCCCTCGCCCGGGTTCTGCGGATGGTCGCCGAGGGCCGGCTCACGGCCGAGGAGGCCGCGCCCATCATCGACGCCCTCCAGGCCGGCAGCGCGCCGCCGGCGGGCGCGTCGCGCTCCGGCGCAGATCAATCGACCGGCCGAGGCTGGTCGGCAACGGAGGGCGGGCGGCCGCGCTTCACCAGGATCGAGGTCCAGGAGGGCGGTCGCCAGGTCGTGAACCTCCGAGTGCCGCTCTCGCTCGGCCGGCTGGCCCTGTCGCGAATCCCCGGCTTCTCCGCGGAGCAGCTCGCCGAGGTCGAGGAGGCCGTTGCTCTCGGCGCCGGTGGCCCGATTCTCGACGTCCAGGACTCCGACGGGGACGGGGTCCGGATCGTCCTCGAATAGCCGATCATCGAAGGAGGAAGGACATGTACGACGCCAACGCGGAGGTCTGGCTGGCGAACCAGCGGATCGAGCTCGGGCTACGGGAGGCGGCGCGGCGGTCGCAGCTGCCGCCTCGCCCGTCCTGGATGGAGCGGCTGCGGCTCGGGATCGGCGAGGCGCTGATCGCGGCCGGCCGGCGGCTGTTGCCGACGCCACGGCGGACGCCCGTTCGAGCGACCTGAACCACGGACGCGGGCACGCCCCGGTCCCTGACACGCCGAGACCCGCGCCCTGCCGAGCGCGGGTCTCTCGCATTTCCCGGTTCTGTTTTCGGGTGGCTCGGTCCGGAGCTCAGCTCCGCTCCCCGAACCACCACGGACTGCCCGCACGGGTGTCGGTGCTGATGTTGCCCGCGCGGGGCACGGTGGCGAGGTTGCTCATGCCACGGGCGTCATCCGCGGTTCGCGCCAGGTCCGGGACCGCGAGGGCCCCGTGCCTGCGACCGGAATCTGATGCCGGGATGCGGTGTCGACCCATCGTCCGAGCAGACCTCCGTGGCTCGAATCGTACGCCGCCCGGCAACCCCGCGTCATAACACCGGCGTTGCAGGCGGATACCATCGCGGGCTCCGGAGGTGGACCAACGATGACGACGATGAAGGCACCCGAGCGCCTGCCGCTGACCGGGATCGACGAGGCCGATCGGCTGCTGGCCGAGCAGCCCCTGGCACTGCTCATCGGCCTGGCGCTCGACCAGCAGGTCACCGTTCAGAAGGCCTTCTCGGGACCCTGGGAGCTGCAGCGCCGCCTCGGCCATCTCGACGCCCGGCGGATTGCAGCGACAGACCCGGCCGAGCTCGAAAGAGTCTTTCGCGAGCGACCCGCGATCCACCGCTTCCCCGGGTCGATGGCCGGCAAGGTGGCGGCCCTCTGCCGGGTCGTCGCCGACGAGTACGGCGGCGATGCGGCGCGGATCTGGCTCGAGGCGCGGGACGCTGACGACCTGCGAGCGCGGCTGGGGAGCCTGCCCGGCTTCGGCGACATGAAGGTGCGAACGTTGCTGGCGATCCTCGGCAAGCGCTTCGCGCTGGACCTGCCGGGATTGGCCGAGGCGATGCCGCGCCATCCGACGCTCGGCGACGTCGACTCGCCCGAGGCACTCGCGGCCTACCAGGCCTCGAAGCGGGCGTCGAAGGCGGCCATTCGGGCCCAGGGCAAACGCGCCTGATCGCGCCTCGGCCCCGAGGGATCGCCTCGCCAGCCACATTGGCTCGTCCGATGACCTGGGCATTGCCGACGTCCAGGCCGAGCGGGACCGGTCGAACCGGGCCGAACGACCCTACGGCTGGGGAACTACCCCCTGCCTATACTCGGCCCGCCCGTGGGGCGAGCAGATCCCGCGGGGCACAGGCACACCGGATGCAACAGGGATCAGGGGAACCATGGCGCTGACCGTCGAGCTCGATATCCGCAATCCGTCCGGGCTGCACGCCCGCCCGGCGGCCGTCTTCGTGAAGGCCGCTGCGGGCTTCGGGAGCGACATCCGGGTCGCCAACCTGTCGACCGAGAGCCCCGAGGTGACGGCCAAGAGCATCATCGCCGTCCTCGGTCTCGGGGTGCAGCGGGGGCACCGGATCCGGCTCCGAGCCGAGGGGGCCGATGAGGCGGACGCGATGGCCGCTCTCGAGGGTCTCGTGGCGGCCGGCCTCGAGGAGCCGCTCGACGAGGCGCCGCCCGCCGCGCCCGTGGCGTGATGCGGCTCAAGGGCGTCGCCGCCGCGCCGGGCGTCGCGGTCGGGCCGGCGTGGCGGCACGAGGAAGGCCAGGGCGAGGCGCCCCTGCCCGACATCCGCGCCGCGGCGGCCAGGGCCGCCGCGGACCTCACCGATCTCGCCGAGCGGGTTCGGCGTGCCGGCCGGCCCGAGGAGGCCGCGATCTTCGAGGCCCAGGCCCTGATGGCCGAGGACCCGATGCTCCTGGAGGGTTCGGAGCGCCGGGCCGCATCGCTGACCGACCCCGATGCGATCGCCGCAGCCGTCGAGGCCGAGGCCCGCGCCGCGGCGGAGCCCCTGGCCGCGATCCCCGACGAGCTCCTGGCTGCACGCGCCACCGACGTCCGCGACGTCGGCGGCCGCATCGCCCGGATCATCGCCGGGCGCTCGATCCGGTTGCCCGACCGGCCGTCGATCGCCATCGCCGACGACCTGCCCCCCTCGGTGACGGCCGAGATCCCGGAGGGTCTCCTGCTCGGGATCGCCCTCGAACGGGGCTCGGCCGTCTCGCACGCCGCGATCCTCGCCCGCAGCCTGGGCATCCCGGCGGTCGTGGCGGTCGGCGGTCTGTGGGCCGCGGCGCAGGCCGAAGGGCCGAGCCTGACGATCGGGCTCGATGGCGACGGCGGGTCGGTGGTCCTCGATCCCGGCGAGCGGGAGCTGGCCGAGCTGCGGGCGGCCGGGGAGCGTCGAGTCGCCGCGGCCGAGGCCGCCCGGGCCCTTCGAGACCGACCCGGCGCCACGGCCGACGGCCATCGCGTGGCCCTGCTGGCCAACATCGGCAAGCCGGAGGACGCGGCTCGAGCCATCGAGGCCGGTGCCGAGGGCGTCGGCCTGTTCCGGACCGAGTTCCTGTACGTCGGCCGCTCCGATGCTCCCTCCGAGGAGGAGCAGACCCGCGCCTACCGGGCGGTGCTGGACGCATTCGGGGAACGTCCCGTCGTCATTCGACTCATCGACATCGGCGGCGACAAGCCCGTGCCGTACCTCCATCTCGAACCGGAGGCCAACCCGTTCCTCGGGATGCGCGGTCTGCGCCTCGCCCACGCCAACCGCGAGCTGCAGCTGCAGCAGGTCCGGGCGATCGCCCGGGCGGGCGCCGGGGCCCGGGCTGTCCCGCGCCTCATGGCGCCGATGGTTGCGACCGTCGAGGACGTCGAGCTCCTTCGGGGCCTCGTCGACGAGGCGCTCGCCGACCTCGATGCCGGCGGGATCGCACGGGCGGCCGAGCTCGAGGTCGGCATCATGGTCGAGGTCCCGAGCGCCGCCTTGCTGGCCTCCGAGCTGGCTCGCCGTGTCGACTTCTTCAGCATCGGCAGCAACGACCTCACCCAGTACGTCCTGGCGATGGATCGCACCCACCCCGGCTTCGCGGCGACGGCCGACGCGCTCCACCCGGCGGTCCTGCGGGCGATCCGTGAGACCGTCCACGGCGCGGAAGCGGCCGGTATCGAAGTCGCGGTGTGCGGCGAGCTGGCCGGCGACCCGCTCGGCGCGCTGGTCCTCGTCGGTCTCGGCGTCACCGAGCTGTCGATGGACGCCGGCCGGCTGGACGAGGTACGAGCTGCAGTGGCGGCGCGGACGCGGGCGGAGCTGGTGGCCCTGGCCGAGGCGGCCCTCGCCGCCGAGACGGCCGCGGCGGTACGGGCCCTGGTGACAGACCCTGGGACGCCGGCCGCCGGGGCGACGGCCGGAGGCGTCAGCTCGCGAGCTTGAGGGCCGCCTCGGCGGTCGGTCGATCCGTGATCAGGGCGTGGAGCAGGCCCGTCCGCAACGCACCCAGGATCGGCGCGGCCTTGGAGGAGCCGGCCGCGACGGCCACGACCCGGCCGCCCTTGGCGAGGGCGGCGAGGGAGATCGCCAGGGTTCGATCACTCAGGGCCTCGAGGAACGCGCCGTCGGCCCGGAAGAAGTGCCCGGCGAGATCGCCGATGACGTGCTGCTCAGCGAGGTCGCGGCGCGACTCCTCGCCGAGTCGATCCACGGCCGTGCGGTAGCCGGGATATGCCTCGGGGCTGCCGCCGACCCCGATGAGGGCCATGTCGAGACGCTCCCACAGCGAGGTCGTCGCGGCGATCGTCGGCTCGCGCAACAGCGCCTCCTTGGTGGCCGAGGTGTCGAGGACCGCCGGAGCGTGGAGCGTCCGGGTCTGGGCCCCGATCCGGTCGGCCATCCGTCGCGCGACCTGGTTGCTGTCGAGGTACTGGTTGGTCGTATCCCAGCCGCCGACGATGGGCACGACCGTGACGCCCGGCAGTCGCAGTCGCGGCAAGGCAGACACGAGGGCCGTGACCGTGTATCCCGACGCGATGCCGATCGTGCCGCGCTCGGGCAGCCAGGGGACGACGTCATCGGCCGCCCCGACCCCGGCGAGGCGCGTCGCCGCCGCGGGGTCCCGCTCCTGCCCGGGCGTGATGCGGACGTCCACGCCAAAGCGCCGTTCGAGCTCGCCGGCCACCGCCGGCCGCCCCTCCGGCGGTGGTTCGACCGAGATCCGGACGATTCCCTGTTCGCGGGCTGCGGTCAGCAGGCGGCTGACCTTCGAAACCGAGAACCCGGTCATGGCCGCCACCTCGGGCTGCCGCAGGTCGCGCTCGTAATAGAGCTCGGCCACGAGACGCATGACTTCCCGATCGGCCAGGGACGTCCTCGCCATCTGCTTCCCCTGCCTCCATGTCCAGTCGGGCTCAGTCCGCCCGACGACAGCCCATCCGATCTGGACGCGCGAAACTTGACATGCGCCTGAGGCGGACGGTACAACAGCTGAGGCGGGCGTTGCAAACATTGGCCGCAAGAATTTGCAGGCGCCGCCAGAGGAGGACGATGCCGGCCTTCCGGATCGTGGTCGCCGCCCATGGCGAGCTCGCGTCCGGCTTCGTTACGGCCGCGCGCCTGATCTGCGGCGAGATGGATCACGTCAGGGCCGTAGGCCTGGAGCCAGGTGACTCACCGGAATCGTTCGCGGAGCGGCTCTCCGAGGCGTGCGGCGATCCCGAGCAGCCACTGCTGATCCTCACCGACCTCGTCGGCGGGACGCCCCACAACGTCGCGATGGCTGTCGTTCGACGACGATCGTCGGCGTTTCTCGTTTCCGGCGCCAATCTCGCCGTCCTCGTCGAGGCGGCGACGAGCATGGATGCACTCGACGCCGACGCCGTCGAGCGCCTCGTTGCAGCGGGTCGAGCAGCCCTCTGCGACGCGGCGAGCCTTGCAGCGTCGAGGAGCTCGTGAGGCCGACCGCCGGACGCACCCGGAGGTGTGCGTCCCGGACCGCGTCGAGCCCGCGTCTGGTGGCCCAAACGCAGCGGAGGCCGGAATGACCCTGAAGCTCGTCCGAGTCGACGATCGGCTCATTCACGGCCAGGTCGTGGCGATCTGGCTCAAGGCACTCGGCGCAAGGCGGATCGTCGTCGTCGACGATCGAACCGCCAACGACGAGTTCCTGCGCGAGATCCTCGTGCTCGCCGCGCCGCCCGGCGTCCCGGTCGAGGTCCATGGCCTCGAGACGGGCACCGAGCGGGTCCGGGAGCTGGCCGCCGACCCCGAGCCGGTCTTCGTCCTCATGCGCTCACCGCTGACGGCGGTGCACCTGCGTGAGGCCGGGGTCGAGTTTCCGCTCCTCAACGTCGGCGGCATCGGCGCCGGGCCGGGCCGCAAGCCGCTCTACCGCAACATCTCCGCGTCCCCGGAGGAGATCGCGGCCATGCGCCGACTCGAGGAGATGGGTACCAAGGTCGAGCTGCGGATCGTGGAGAACGACCGACCGGTCCAATTCGCGTCGGTCAAGGTGTAACAAGGAGGTACGGAGGTGTCTGGGAGGTGCGTCACATGATGCGCGTTCATGACCCCGGCCCAGCGGCCAAGGTGGCCGCCCTGGTCAGTGTCGGGGTGCTCGCGGCGCTTGCGTTCGCGGGTCCGGTCCTGGCCCAGGACGGGACGCCGACGGTGACCGCGGGCCTGCTCCAGGCCGCGCTGGTCGGTCTCGGCTACTACCTGTCCAACAGCCCCTGGCTGTTCGGCAACGGCGGCTTCTTCGGGCTGTATCGGCCCCTCGTCGCAGGCCTGTTCGTCGGCATCATCTTCGGCGACCCGGTGAAGGGCGCCGAGATCGGAGCTGCGATCAACCTGCTCTACATCGGCTTCATCTCGGCCGGCGGCTCGATCCCGGCTGATCCCTCGGTCGCGGGCTGGGTGGGCACGGCCCTCGCCCTCGCCGGTGGCCTCGACGCCTCCGCGGGTATCGCGCTCGGCGTGGCCATCGGGCTGCTCGGCACGATCATCTTCTTCACCCGGATGAGCGTCGACGCGGTGTTCGCCCACTGGGCGGATGACCGGGCCGAGCGCGGCGACATCACCGGCGTCTCCAGGATGAACTGGCTGCCGCCGCAGATCTTCCTGTTCATCATCTCGTTCTTCCCGGCCACGATCGCCGTCTACGCCGGCGCTCCGGTCGTGCAGGACGCCATCAACAACCTGCAGGCGAACGCTCCCTGGGTCCTCAAGGGCTTCCAGATCGCAGGCGGGCTCCTGCCGGCCATCGGCATCGCGCTCAACATGCGGTTCATCTTCCGCGGCAGCGTGATCCCGTACTTCTTCATCGGCTACTACGTGTCGGTCCTCAGCGGCGGGGCGGTCAACATCGTCGCCATCGCGATCATCGGCGCGGCCCTGGCAGCGCTCCACGTCACGTTCCTCGGCAGCCGGCCGATGCAGGCGAAGGGAGCCGAGGCATGAGCACGGAGACGATGCAGGGCACCGGGTCCGGCATGGGCGCCGGTGGCGGCGAGGGCCAGAAGGTTGCCCTGACGAGGGGCGACGTCCAGCGGTCGTTCTGGCTGTGGACGTTCTTCAGCCACGCCAACTACAACTACGAGCGACTCCAGGGGACGGCCTTCGCCCAGGCGATGACGCCGATCATCCGGAAGCTCTACAAGGATCCCGAGGAGATCAAGGCCGCCCTCAAGCGGCACCTCGTCTTCTTCAACACCGAGCCGAACGTCGGCGGCATCATCCACGGCGCCGTGATCGCCATGGAGGAGCAGCGGGCGAATGGCGCGGACATCGATGACGACGCGATCAACTCGGTCAAGAGCGGCCTCATGGGTCCGCTCGCCGGGATCGGCGACTCGATCAGCCAGGGCACGATCACCCCGATCCTGCTGACACTGGGTATCGGGATCGCCGCCGGCAATCCCACGATCACCGGGGACGGCAACCCGCTCGGGTCGATCATCTACCTCGTCCTCGAGGTCGGGATCATGCTGGCCCTGGCCTACTTCTTCTGGATGCAGGGCTACGACCGTGGTCGCGTCGGCGTCATGGAGCTGTTGCGATCAGGCGCGCTGGACCGGTTCCTGACCGGCGCCGGCGTCCTCGGGAACATGGTCATGGGCGCCCTGACCTTCCAGTTCGTGCACGTCTACCTGACGCTGCACTTCGGCATCCCGGCCGGCGGCGGCAACGTCACGGACTTCGACATCAACCGCGACCTGCTGAACGCCATGGTGCCGGGCCTCCTGCCGCTCGGGCTGGTCCTGCTCAGCTGGTGGCTCATCGCCCGCCGGCGCATGTCGCCGCTGTGGCTGCTGGTCGTGCTCGTCGTGGTCGCGCTCGTCGGGGCGTTCCCGATCTTCGCCGGCCCCGACACGCCATTTGGCTGCGAGTCCATCCTGAACGCGTTCTTCCAGCCGGCCTACGGTGCGAACGGCGCGCTCGGCTGCGGCGCGGCGCCGCCAGCCAGCTGATCATCGTCTCGTCATCGAACACGGCCCGGGCCACCGGCCCGGGCCGATCCATGTAAGGCCACGGAGGTCGACCCGCCCTGTTCCAGCTCGGCATCGGTGAGCGCTGGGCCATCGTCAGCGCGATCAGCTACACGATCGTCAACATCACGCTGCGCTCTGCGGCGCCGAACATCGATCCGGCGCTCGGGGCGCTCGTCCGGCTGCTGCCGCTGACGGCGATTTCGTGGCTCGTCATCCTCCGCGAGGGCGCCCACGAGATCCGACCAGCCTCGCCGCGCTTCCTGACCTGGCGGCTGATCGTCTACCTGCTGATCGCCGGCAGCGGCAGCTCGGTCATCGGCAACGTCCTGTATTTCGAGGCGCTCAACGCCGGCGGCCTCGGGATCACGATCGGTGCGGTCCAGGCCGGCTCGGTGCTCGGCGGCCTGTGGATCGGCCTGCTCATCCTTCGCGAGCGCCCGTGGCGCGAGCAGGTCCTGGGCGCCGGCATCATCGTCGGCGGGCTCGTCTTCATCGCTATCGCGCAGACCGGCCCCGACATCAAGGCGCTGTGGTGGCTGGGGCTGCTGTTCGGTCTTGGGGCCGGGACGACCTACGCCCTGGCGAACACCCTCAGCCGGATCGTCCAGAAGGCGCGGCCGCTGCTGTTCGTGGCCCTCGCGCTCTCGAGCGTCGGTGGCCTCGTGCCGCTGGCGGTGATCGTCGGGATCCGCTGGCTGGCCGGCGATGCCGTGCCGGTCGACGGGCCGTCGGTCGGCGCGGTGCTCGTCGCCGGCGTTGCAAACTCCGTGGCCCTGGCGGCCCTCTCGCTGGCGGTCCGCCACACCGAGGTCGCCACGGTCAACACGATCAGCTCGGCCTCGATCGTGTTCAGCTTCATCGGCTCGGTCGTCATCTTCGGCGAGATCGGGACGCTGCCGATGATCGTCGGGATCGTGCTCGTGACGGTCGGCATCATCGTCGCCCAGGTCCGCCGCTCGACGGCCGCACGCCACGCGGGGGAGCGGGCAGCGGCAATGGTCGCGCCCGAGGCGGCCGAGATCGGGGAGGTCGCCGAAGCGGCCGACATCGAGGCTGGCCCGCGCTGACGCCGGATCAGGATCGCCGGCGCCGGCCGAGTCCCGTGATGATCTTCTCGCTGGCGCGGATGAGGGGCGACTCGCCCGAAAGCGGCAGGCTCATGGGTTCCCTCGCGGCCCGCCTGGCC
>VEOW01000023.1 GCA_012026785.1 Chloroflexota bacterium
GCCGGCGGTCCTCGCTTGAGGGGGTTCCACCACTGGTTCAGGCGTCTTGCACCGTCCCGTCTTGCTTGCCGGACCCGGGCCGTCTGGCGGTGCCGACCCGTCCCGTCGTTGTCAGGGCTGCTCCCGCCCGATCCCCGCGTCTCCGGGGTCAGGCTGCCCTCAGCTTCACCGACCTGCTGCGACAGGTCGGCGGTGGGCTCCTGCCGCCCACTCGGTCATGTGGCGCCTCGTGGCGCACGATGCCGTCTGACCAGATGTAGACGTAGCGCTCGGTCAGCGGCCGCGTCCGCCAGACCGTGTACTCGGCCCGCCAGTCCTCCTTGAGCCGCAGGATCGTCGAGGAGGAGAGCGGCGCCCGCTGGCCGAGTAGCTCGCGGAAGGCGGGCTCGAAGTCGCCCGAGCTCATGCCCTCGAGGTAGAGCCGCGCGAACAGGCGCTGGGTCGGGTGGGTCAGGTTCCGGCCGCGCGGCAGGATCGAGCTGCGGAAGGGCGGGATGTGAGTGGGCGTGTCGGCCACCCGCGGCGGGCGGACCTCGACCGACCAGGTGCCGATGCTGATCTCGCGCTCCCGGGCGAAGCCGTTGCGATAGCCATAGAAGTCGTCGTCGACGCGGTCGTAGCGGCGGCGGCCGAGGTAGGCGTCGACCTCAGAGTGGAGGGCCCGCTCGAGCATCCGCCGGGCGCCCTCGCGGGCCAGCTCCTCGAGCGTCTCGCTGATCGCGACCTGGCCGCTCGGGACGAGTGGCGCGCTGCCCTCGGCCGGCTCGGCGTCGCCGTCTGGGGCAGCCTCGGGCTCGGGTGGCTGGGTTGGGAAGGCGATCGCTGGTGCGGGGTGATAGGGTTCAAGCACGGCGTCTCCTTCTGGGGCTTGAACAACACCGGAAGGGTACGCCGCCTTTTCATGCTCGCCGCCGGCCGTGGTCGTGCTCGACCGCGAGGTCGCCGTCGTCCGAGCCGGTCCCAGCCGTTTCCACACATCCTGAGGCTAGCTCTGACGTGACGCGGGCATCGATACACTAAACAATACACACAATTCCGTTGAACGCGCCGCCATCCGGCGGTATCGTCGGCCCATGCGGCGCATCCGTCTTGCAGGCCTATCAGCCGCCGACCCCCAGCCCAGGCCAGGCGCGCCCATTCGCCGTACTGCAGACCCCCCCGCCATGCATGCCGCCGTCATCGACGACCAGGCGTTCCGGGCCGGCGGGCGTGTGCTCGGCGGGTTCGAATTCGCGCCGCTGAATCTCGAGCTCATGGCCGAGGCCGAGCGGGAAGCGGCGCTCGAGAACCTCGCGGCGCTGTACGACGCGATCCCCGGGCCGTTCCAGCTCCTGTCGGTCCCGACCGGTCGCAGCCCGGGCGAGCACCTCGACACCATCCGTCCGGCAGTCGATGCGCTCGGCGAGCGCGTCTTCAGGCCCTACTCCGCCAACTACCACGAGGTCTCGACCGCGCCCGCGCGACCGCCGCGGCGGACGGTCCTGCTCGTCAACGCTGCTGCCGAGCCGGAGTTGGCGCGGACGCTCGATCTCGTTCGGCGCGCCGCCGAGGAACGCGGGTTCGATCTTCGGCGGCTCGATACAGCCGCGATCTCGGCTCTGTGGGAAAGCGTCGCCAGGGTCGGAGCGACGTACAGACTCCGGGCCGGGTATGCGGAGGGCCCGGACCTCATCGCGGCCTTCCACCTCGGGCGGCGCTGGCCCGGCGAGATCGCGCCCGGCTGGCTCTCGGGTCTGCTCGCGGTCGACGGCCTTATGGCTGCGTCGATGCGGGTGCGGCCGCTGAACCGCGCCGAGGCCATGGCGTTCATGACCACCCGACTGCGCGTCGTCCGGGCGAGCGACCGGCTCGCGGCCGAGCGAGGCGAGATCGCCGATGTCGAGCGGGAGCGGCTTGACGCCACTGCGGTGGCGGCCCGGCGGTCGGTGGCCGCGGGCGCCGGGCGAATCTACTTCGTTGACACGGTCCTGCTCGTCTGTGCGCCCGACCGGCCCGTCCTGTCAGAGCGCCTCGAGACACTCCGGCTCGAGGCCAAGAGTCTGGGCGTCGAGGTCGAGACGGCAACCCTCCGCACCGGCGGGGCCTGGGCGTCCGCCCTGCCGGGCCCGACACCTAGCCCAATCTGCGAGCGCAACCTCGACAGCGCGAGCCTTGCGGCGTCACTGCTGCACTCGGCGTCGGACCTTTACGAGCCGGCCGGCCACCTCTACGGGCGCTCACGGACGACCGGCGCACCGATCGTCCTCGACCGGTACGCCCACGAGAGCCACAACGCGATCGTCCTCGGGCAGACCGGCAAGGGCAAGACGATGTTCACGGGCGCCGAGATGGCGCGCTGTTTCATGCGCGGGATCCGTGTCCTCGGCGTCGCTCCGCTGGGCGACTACCGGCGCCTCGTCGACACGCTCGGCGGCACGTACATGGAGCTCGGGGCCGGCAGCGGCCTCAACCCGTTCGCGCTGGGTGAGACGCGGACCGAGGCGGCGTTCGTCGGCAGGCTCGCCCTCGTCGGCCGCCTAGCGGCCGCGATGGCGGGCGGTCTTGCGCGTGATGAGCGGCCCGCCCTCGACCGCGCGATCCGGGCGACGTACGAGGCAGCGGGCAGCGGCCCCGATCCCGCCACCCACGACCGGCAACCGCCGACGCTGGCCGGCCTCGTCGAGCGACTCGCCGAGCTCCGCGGCGGCAAGGCGCTCGCGCAGCGCCTCGAGCGCTGGGCGACCGGCGCGCTCGCCTCGATCTTTGCCGCCGACGAGGCGCTGCCGATGGACGCCCGCCTGCTGGTGGTGGGCCTCGCCGCGATCGGCGACCCCGACGTCCGAGCGGTCGCCCAGCTCGCCGCCCTGTCGGTCCTGTGGGACGCGATCCGGCGCGACAAGGAGCGCAAGCTCGTCGTCATCGATGAGGCCTGGAAGGTCATGCGCCAGCCGTCGGGCGCCGAGTTCGTCGAGGTGCTCGCGCGGAGCGCCCGCCACTACCACACCGGGCTCCAGCTCTCGACCCAGGACATCGCCGAGTTCCTGCGCTCCGACTTCGGCGAGGCGATCGTCAAGCAGTGCGACATCCGGGTCCTGCTCGGCCAGACGCCCGAGGGGGTCGACGCGCTGGGGCGCTACTTCGATCTGACGGCCGCCGAGCGCCGCTCACTCCTCCACGCCCGGCCTGGCGAGGGCCTCCTGTTCGTCGGTCAGAGCCACGTCGCGTTCGAGGCCAAGGTCTCGAACCGCGAGTACGAGTGGCTGACAACCCGTCCAGCCGACCTGCTCGGCCAGTCCCACTCGAGGTACGACGCCCCGAATAGCTCGTGAGGCGCGGCTGCGGGTGCGGCTGCCTCGTCCTCCTGCTCGTCCTGCTCGTTCTCACCGGATCGACCGGCATCCTCATCGGTCAATGGGCGGCCCTTGCCGCACCGGACGTCCCGGACGCGCCGCCGGCCGTCGCGGACATCCCGCCCGACTACCTCGCCCTCTATCGCGACGCGGCCACGCGGTTCGGGCTCGACTGGCCGGTCCTCGCCGCGGTCGGCAAGGTCGAGACGAACCATGGCCGGAACCGGAACGGCTGCGACCCGAACTTCGCCGGCGCCCGCGGCCCGATGCAGTTCCTCCCGGCCACGTTCGTCCACGCCGCGAAGCTGGCCGGCCTCCCAAATCCGGACATCTGCGATCCGGCCGACGCGATCCCTGCCGCCGCCGCATACCTCAAGTCCAACGGCGCGCCGGAGGACTGGCAGCGCGCTCTCTTCCGCTACAACCCGGCCGACTGGTACCCGCCGCTCGTCATGGGCTGGGCGGAGCGCTATGGCTACGGCGCCCGCGTCGTCTGGCCGGTCGACGGCGGCCGGATCAGCCAGGGCTTCGGGCCGACATCCTTCGCCCTCGAGCCGGCCGCCTGCGTCGAGGGCAAGTGCTACGACCACTTCCACGACGGGATCGACATCGCGGCCCCGCTCGGCACACCGGTCCACGCGATCGCCGCCGGCCGGGTGACGATCGCCGGCTGGATGTCCGACGGCGCCGTCGTGGTCGAGATCGAGCACGCGCCGGGCGTCTTCTCCCGCTACGGCCACCTCGAGCCAGACCTCCGCGCCCGCCTGGGTCAGTCCGTGTCGGCCGGCGACGTCCTCGGCTCGATCGGCCTCACCGGCAACACGCCCGGCCCCCATCTCCACTTCGAGATCTACGCCTCGGGCGAGCCGGTCGACCCGCTGCTCGTCCTGCCGCCCATGCCCTGAAGGAGACCACGTCATGACCGACAGCGTGCTCAGCCCGATCCTCGACCTCTTCGTGATGCTCGCCGTGATCGGCGGGGCCGTCCTCATGCTCGGCGCCGCGATTGCCCTCTCGTCGCGCCTCGTCGGCCGTCTTCGCCAGCGTTCGTACGAGCGGGCGGCGTCGGGCGAGCTCGTCCGCCACGAGCTCACGCCGACACGGGCCGGCGAGATCGACGCGGCCACGGCGACGGCCATGGTTCGCGGCCTCCACCCGCGCCAGCGCCGTGGGCTCGATCGCTGGCGGGTCGGCTGGCCGAGCTCCGAGCTGCGGGTGGTGTGGCGCGACGGCGAGCTTCGCTGGCAGGTCGAGGGTCACCGCCACGCCCTCGACGAGTTCGCGGTCAGCCATCGCGCGCTCCACCTCGTCTCCGACTCGCGCCCGGTCGAGCGCGTCGAGCCGCCCGCGGTCGCGACCGCCGTCGGCCGACGCGCCCGGCCGTCGTCGTGGCCGCTGCGGACCGCGGACGTGCCCGGCGACCGGGTCCTCCACCGGCTCGCCGCCGCGCTCGAGTCGGCCTGCCCGCCGGGCGTCGAGGTCCGCTTTCGCATCCATCTCCGCCCGATCCCGCCCGACGCCTGGCGCGAGCGGATCGATCCCGACCCCGGGGGCGCGCGCTCGATGCTCGCGCTGATCGGCGAGGCCGTCGTCGACGGCCTCCTGCTCCGCGAGTCGGGCGCGGGCCGCGAGGCGCCGACCCCGCCGACGGCCCTCGAGCGCGACGCGCGGGCACGCAAGCGCCGCGGCGCGGCGGGCTTCGAGACCGCGCTCCTCCTCGAGGTCGCCGGACCGACGTTCGAGGAGGCGAAGGCGCTGCTCTGGCACCTGACCGATGCGACCGACTCGTTGGCCGACGCCGGCCAGGAGATCCGCTGGGAGGTCGTCCCCGGACTGGCGAGGCAGGCTCCGGCATCCGTCTTCGCGGACTGGGAGGTCGCCCAGCTGTGGTACCTGCCTGACGAGACGTTCGACGCCGCCGAGCTGCCGCGGCCCCGACCGCTGGCCGGCGCCCTGCCGCCGACGGCTCCGATCGGCGACGGGATCGTCATCGGGACCAACGGCGATCGCCCGCTCGCGGTGCCGCTCGCGACCCTCGATCGCCACCTCGCGGTTGTCGGCTCGACCGGGTCGGGCAAGAGCACGCTGCTCCTGAATGTCGTAACGGGGCTCCTCGACACGAACTGGGGCTCGACGGTCATCGATCCCCACGGCGATCTCGTGGCCGACATCCTCGCCCGCATCCCGGCGCGCCACGCCGACCGCGTCCACGTGCTGCGGCTCGCCGACCTCGACCACCCGCGCGGCTTCAACTTCTTCGAGCGCCGGACGCCCACCGAAGGCCAGCTCGTCGTGTCCGAGTTCGCCGCTCTGTTCGAGGACCTCTGGCCGCGGTTCACGGGGCCGCGGATGCTCGACATCCTCCGCTACTCCGCCCTCACGATGCTGTCGGTGCCCGAGCCCCAGACCGTGCTCGAGCTCGACCGGATCCTGTCCGACGACGCGTTCCGCGCGCCGTACATCGACGCTGCCACCGACCCCGCGGTCCAGAACTACTGGCGGACCCGCTGGCCGTCGCGGGGCAGCGACGACTCGTCGGTCGGCGCCGTCCAGAACAAGCTCGGCGCGTTCATCGCCTATGACTCGATCCGAGCGGTCGTCGGCCAGGGCACCTCCACCCTCCGACCGCGGACGATCATGGACCGCGGCGACGTCCTGCTCGTCGACCTCTCGGGCGTCGGCGGCGACAACGCCTCGATCTTCGGGGGCATGCTCATCGCCCGCTACCGGATCGACGCCCTGGGCCGGCAGGGGACCGATCCCGCCAGCCGGCGGCCGCACCTGCTCGTCGTGGACGAGACGCCGCGGTTCTCGACGCGCGCTCTCGGCGGCCTCGTCAACGAGGGCCGCAAGTTCGCGGTCACGGTCGGCCTGGCGACCCAGACGCTCAAGGACATCGGCGCGGCCCTCGGGGCGACCGCGGTCGCCAACGCGGGGACGATCGCGCTCATGTCACCCGGGCTCGAGGACGCCAAGGCCCTGGCCCCGCTGTTCGCGCCGCTGACCCCGGCCGACCTGCTTGGCATGGAGCGCCACGGGATGGCGCTCAAGACGGCGGGTCGCGGCGGCCGCGACGTCGTCTACGGCGGGATCGTGACGCCGCCGGGCCCGGCCGACCCGGAGATCGCCGCCGAGATCCTGGCGGCCAGCGACAAGCGCGACGCCCGACCGCGCAACGAGGTGGCGGCCGAAGTGACCGAGCGGCTGACGTGGATGCCGCCGACGCCCCTCAGAGCGGTCGGGGGAGCGGGCAAGGTCAAGGTCGCCCGAGGGCAGCAGCTGCCGGGCGGGGAGTGAGCCATGGGACGCGTCGAGTCACTCGTTTGGTCACTCGTATGGTCACTCGTTCCGACGCGGACCAAACGAGTCGATCCGAACGGGGAAGTGTGAACTCGCTGACGGGACGGCTGATATGGCCCCCGTCTTCCGCACCGCGATCCACGCGGAGACGCTCGACATCCGGCTGCTCCGCTACCGGGACCGAGCGGTCCTGCGGATCCTCGATCGAGCCGAGGCGGCCACGCCGCGCCAGCTGGCGATCCTCGTGTACGGCAACCTGCGCACTGCCCAGGAGCGGCTGGCGGCGCTCCACCGGGGCGGCCTGCTCGAGCGGGCGACCGTCCCGCCCCCGCACCGCGGGGGCGTCGAGCTCGCCTACCGTCTGAGCCGGCGCGCGCGGTACCGGCTCGGCGACCACTCGCCGCGTGCCCGCGGGTCCAACCGCCTCGGCCACACCCTCGACATCGTCGAGACGGTCTGCGCCCTCGTGACCGCCAACGGCGACGCGCGGCAGTCCTCACCGGTCCTCGCCTGGCTCGCCGAGCCGACGGCTGCGACGGCCCTCGGCACGCCGCCGTACCCCGATAGCGTCGTCGTCCTCGAGGACGGCGGCCACTCAGGCGTCATCTGCCTCGAGATCGACGAGGCCACCCAGCGCCGGGCGGTCATCGAGGCCAAGCTCAACGCGTACCGGCGCCTGTTCGACGCACACCAGACCTGGTGGCTGCTCGTCGTCGTGCCGTCGCGGACCCGTGCTCGCTGGCTGCGGGCCGTCGCCCGGAGGGTCGACGAGACGGTGGCGGCCCGGGCCTGGGTGACGTCGCTGGTGGCCCTCCGCGCGGGGCGCCTCGACTCC
>VEOW01000202.1 GCA_012026785.1 Chloroflexota bacterium
AACCCTGGGCGGGTGCGGTTGGGGCGGGGGAGCGAGATCTCGCTCGTGGCTACGCCTCGCGAATTCAGTACCCGGCCGGCTCCCGGCCGGGTCGATGACCCTGCGGCCAGTTCGCAAACCCGCGAGCGACCGGAGCCCCTGGTCGAGTCGGATCGTCGACAGGCAGCGCTCTGGCAATGGCGCGCCCGATCGTGCTCGAGTGAACACATCGAGCAGACATCCGGATGCCGATCGAGCGGGCGCTGAGCTTCTCGGCCAAGGCGCCATGACAAGATCCCGCGGCGGGCTGCGAGCCCGCCGCGGGGCATGTCCAGGCTACGGCGTGCTGTACGGCACGAACCTGAACTGCTGGTTCGGGTTACCGGAGCCGTAGGTCCACTGCTGGATCGCGGCGGCATCGCTGACGCTGCCGTTGCGGACGTCGAGGACCTTGCTGCTCGTCCGGTTCTTGATCGTGTACCAGCCCCCTCCGACTGAGGTGAGGAGCCATTGCTGGTTGTTGTTGCCGGTCCCGACGATCGTCCACTGCTGCATCTGGGTCCCATTGAGTCGGGACCCGCCGGGGTTGTCCAGGGCCTTGCCGCTGTTGACGTTGATGAGATTGAAGTAGCCGGACCCGGCGTCCTGGAGGGTCCAGCGCTGGTCCGGATCGGCGTCGTCGCTGAACTGCACGATTAGAGCGCCGTCGTCCATCGAGGCGCCGTACACCCCGATCGGCTTGCCGGACGTCCGGCTGACGACGCGATACGTCCCGCCGGCCACCGGCGTGCCCGAAAGGACCGGAGCGGCCGGGATGGTGCCGATGAAGGTCACCGTCGCCCGCGACGGCAGGGTGTAGCTGAACGAGCCCTGGCCGTTCCAGGTGACGGTGAAGGTCGTGGCGCTCGAGTTGGCGTTCGTGGCGACGAGGACCTCCTCGCCAGTTGGATTCTTGACCGCGGCCGTGACGATGCCGTGGGCGTTGACGGTCGAGTCGATCCGGGTCGCGCCGGGCTTCATGAATTTCGAGAGCTGGCCGAGCTGGTAGTAGTTGCTGCGCTTGGTGACCGACGCCCAGGTCACGTTGCCCTGGCCGTCGACCGTGGAGTCGATCGTGACGAGGGGCAGGCAGCCGACGCAGCCGCCGAGATGGGGTCCGCCGCTCGGGTCGAGGGCCACGTTCCAGAGCGCCACGCCCCTGGCGTAGTTCTGGAGCGAGAGGAGCGCCATCTCGGGCGTGCTGAACCGGATGATGTCGGTCGGATAAGTGTCCGACGAGCACTCCGTCTCGAAGACCTCCTTGGTCGGGTCGACGTTGTAGATCTTGGTCATGTAGGCCGGATCGGCCGAACTGTCGTAGCAGTGCCAGGCGAAGCCCGCGAGATCCGGCGCGGCGCTGCTGTCGAGGAGCTCCTCGGCGAAGGTTGACTGGGTGAAGTTGTGGTCCCAGCCGTAGATCTTGACGGCCGAGAGCCCGGCGGCGTTGAGAGTCGGCCGGAGGTAGCTGTGGACCCAGCCCGCCTCACCCGATGACGTCCACGCCATGCCCGGGTAGGTCGTCGGGCAGTACTGCGGCTCGTTGATCGGCGTGACGCCGGCGATCGGGACGCCGGCCGCCTGATAGGCCTGGATCCACTTGCGGACGTAGTCGGCATAGGCCTGGCGCTTGTTCGTCAGCAGCGTGCTGTCGCTGCCGCCGGTGTTACAGATCATGTTGCCGTTAGTCTTCATCCAGCCCGGCGGGCTCCAGGCCGAGGCCACGGTGACGAGGTTCGGGTTGACCGCCAGCGCCTCGACGATCGTCGGGATGATGTGGTCGGTCTCGTGGGCGGTGAGGGCGAAGTAGGCCGTCGGGTCACCGCCCGGGCCCTGCGTGTCGTCGTCGGACCAGTGGACGGCGGCGTCGGTGAAGTCCGAGGACCCGATCGGGAGGCGCCAGTAGGCCAGGCCGATGCCCGTGCCCGTGCTAAAGAGGTCGGCGAGCATCGCGTCGTACATCGCTGTGCTGTACGACTTCACCCTCTTCATCAAGAAAGCCGACGAGTCGGTGAAGGAGGCGCCAAAGCCGACGATGGTCTGGTAGGTCAGGCTGTCGTTGACCCGGACGTTGATGGTCCCGCTGCTGACCTGTCCGAGCGTGATGTTCGACTGCTGGGTCAGCTGGTTGGCGCCGTCGGCCGTAGTCAGGTAGACCTGCACGGTCTCGCCGACGGCGACGACCGGAGTGGGCGCGACCAGGAACGCCGCCGCGAGGCAGGCGAGGATGGCCCACACGGGTCGTCGCCGCGGGAGCGCCTGGGGAAGGGGAATCGCGTGTGGCATATCGAACTCCCGGTTCCTGGGACGCCACGACTGCGCAACGCAGGCCCGGAGGACCTGTCAACGATCGGAGCGCTGGTGGCAGTCCCGTCGCTCGCGCTCCGCACGACCGTCCGGTAGCGCCACTCCACGAGGCCGCCGCGTGGAGCGGCTGGCGCTGGGCCAGCGCCCCGGTGATGGGAACTGGCCAAGTCTCTTAGACCAACTCATAAAGTAAACCTTTGTGCCTCGGTCCGCAATACGGTAGGTCCCCTGGTTTGGCCCCTTGACGCCAATGAGCTACGGACTTAGTTTATGAATCATGACTAACCTCGCCTACACGCGAGCTCGACGAGTCACGGTCCGCGACGTCCGCCGCGCCAACCAGTCGGCGCTGCTGCGACAGCTCTTCTTCGGCGGCGCGCGATCGCGGCTCGAGCTGGCCGAGCAGACCGGGCTCTCGGGCGGGACCGTCACCAACGTCGTCGCCGACCTGCTCGCCGACGGCCTGGTCGCGGAGGCCGGGACCGAGGACTCCGACGGCGGTCGGCCGCGAACGATCCTCGAGATCGCGGGTGCCCGCGCGGTCGTCGTCGGCGTCGATGTCGGCGAGACCCGGGTGCGCGTCGAGGCCTTCGATCTCGGGTTGCGCAAGCTCGGCGCCGAGGATCGCCTGGTGGGGGTCGATGGACCGGCGCCCGAGGTCGTCGTCGCCTCGATCGGCGAGGCGATCTCCGCCCTTCGCCGCAAGGCCGGCGTCGACGGCAGCCCGCTCGCCGGCGTCGGTGTGGGCGTGTCGGGTGTCGTCGACGACACGGACGGCCTGGTCTACTCCGCCAGCATCGGCTGGGACGGCGTGCCATTGCCGGCGATGCTCCGACGCGAGCTCGAAATCCCGGTCCGGATCGACAACGGCGCGAAGACCCTCGGCCAGGCCGAGATGTGGTTCGGCGCGGGCCGGGGAGCCCGGAACGCCGCGGTCGCCCTCCTCGGGACCGGAGTGGGCGCGGCCGTGTTCGCCGACGGCCAGCTCTACCGCGGCGCCCACAGCAGCGCCGGCGAGTGGGGCCACGCGCCGATCGTCGTCGGTGGCCGGGCCTGTCGCTGCGGCTCCCGCGGCTGTCTCGAGGGCTACGCCGGCGGATGGGCGATCGCCGAGCGCTGGCGCGACGCCATCGGCGGGGGCGCCGCGGGCGAGGAGCAAACGGTCACCGCGTTCGGCCGGGCGATCGGGGTCGATCCCCGGGCCGAGGCGCTCGCCGAGGAGCTGGCCGAGCACCTGGGGGCCGGTTTCGGGACATTGGTCAACCTCTTCAACCCCGAACGGATCGTCGTCGCCGGCTGGGTGGGCCTCACGCTCGGGCCGGCGCTTCTCGACCGCGTTCGGGACCACACCCGCGCGTATGCCCTGCGGCGCCCCTTCGAGCAGGTGGAGATCGTGTTGGGTGAGCTCGGTCCGGACGCCGTCGCACTTGGCGCGGCGACGCTCGTCGTGGACGGCATCCTGGCCGGCGATCTGGCGCTGCCTCGAGGCGGGCAGCGTCGCGCGCCGGCCGTGCGCGAAGCGCTCTCGGTGTAGCGACCGAGGCAGGAGGGCGCCCCGGACCAACCGACGTAGAGACCACACCTTCGGGCCGGCGGCGGGTAGACCCCGACCGCGTCCTCGACCGGCACCTGCGGCCGCCTCAAACGAGAGACATCGGAGGCGCGCACCGAGAGAGGAGTTCGACATGATGGTCGATCGGCGGCTGCGGTCATGGCTGGCCGCGGTCGCGGGACTCGCGCTCATCGTCACCGCCTGCAGCGCCCCGGCTACGCAAGCCCCGACGAGCAATGCGACCTCTGGCCCCACGTCAGCCCCGGGGACACCGCAACCGACCGCGGCACCGGGCGCCAAGGTCGTCCGGGTTCTGGCCGTCGCCGGCCCCGAGACCGACGCCCTCATTGCACACGCCGGCGACTTCGAGAAGGCGACCGGCATCACCGCCTCGATCGAGCAGGTCGCCCGGCCGCTGTGGGGCCAGCGCAAGGTCCGTGAGCTCATCGAGGACAGCGGCCTTTACGATGTCGTCATGGTGGGCGGCGGGGACGACAACGCGTGGCTCAAGTACAAGGCCCACGCCACGGACCTGTCGACCCTGCTGTCGGCCGACAGCCTCGCCCAGCTCATCAACATCGACAAGTTCAAGACCGCCGACGGGAAGCTCCTGGGCGTGCCCCAGTACTTCAACTTTCCGATGCTCTTCTATCGCAAGGACCTGTTCGCGGATCCGGCCGAGCAGGCGGCGTTCAAGGCCAAGTACGGCCGCGACCTGGCCGTCCCCACGACGTACGACGAGATGTACGAGGTGGCCGAGTTCTTCACCCGGCCGCCGGATCTGTACGGGTTCTTCATCGGAGGGGTCGACTGGTCGATCTTCCTCGACGACACCTACTTCGTGTACGGTCACGGCGGCAACTACGGCGACGAGAAGACGGGTGAGCTGACCCTCAACTCCGACGCCCACAAGGCCGCCTTCGCTGACCTGCTGCGCTTCAGCGAGCTCAACCCGCCGGGTGCCGAGACCCAGAACTTCTTCGATGGCGACGGGCTCGTGAAGAGCGGCAAGGTCGCGATGTACCAGAACTGGTTCTACATCTGGAAGACCTTCCAGGTTGAGGTGCCCGACAAGATCGGGATGGCCCCGCTCGCCGGGCAGGGCGCCCACCTCGGGGCGTTCGTCGCGACGATCCCTCAGGGCGCCCCGAACAAGGACAACGCGGTCAAGTTCCTGGACTGGATGCTCAGCGCCGAGTACCAGAAGGCCCAGGCGCTCGAAACCGGCAACCTGCCGGTCCGCACCGACGTGCTCAACGATCCCGAGGTCCGCAATGCCCTCGTCGGGATCGACGACATGGAGAAGGTCCTGCCGACCCTCCAGTACATGCAGGTCAGTTGGAGCGGCGAACTCTCTGCCGGCGTCGGCGAGGCCATCGTCAAGGTCCTCTCGGGCGAGATGACGCCGGATCAGGCCGCCGACTGGCTCCAGAACACGAAGTTCGCCGGCCGCAAGGCGATCGAGTAGCGCGCGAATGAAGCGGGAGCCGGCCGCCTCCGCCGGGACCGGCTCCCGGTCTCCCTTGGCTGACAAGGCGAACGACCCGATGACGGCCACACGGCTGGAGCAGCCGTCCGGCCAGGGTCGAGCTGACATTGAAGTAGGCGTTCGGCCGAGAGGCGCCTCCCGCGGCCGGCGGCGGCTCACGGGGCTCGGCCTGTCGGCCCCGGCGCTGCTGTTCGTCGGGGCGTTCATGGCCTATCCGCTGGCGAGCCTACTGCTGCTCAGCCTGCAGCAGTACTCGCCGATGCGCTCCGAGGTGACGAGCTTCGTCGGGCTCGACAACTACGCTTGGCTGGCCGGCTCCGACCTCGTCCGCAACTCTCTCTTGGTGACTTTGGTCTTCACGGTCGCCAGCGTCGGCCTCGAGCTCGCGGTTGGGCTCGCGCTCGCGGTCCTGCTGGCCTGGCTCGTCGTCGAGCAGACCGGCCGTCTCGGGCGGTTCCTCGGGCGCCTCTTCAGCGGCGTCTTCATCCTGCCCTTCGCCGCG
>VEOW01000143.1 GCA_012026785.1 Chloroflexota bacterium
CCACGTCGTGACCGTCAACGACTACCTCGCCCGGCGCGATCCCCAGTGGATGGGCCCGATCTATCACTTCCTGGGCCTGACCGTGGGGATGATCCTCGGCCAGCAGTCCGACGGTGGCGCCGCGAGCTACGTCTTCGAACCCGGCTACCCGACCAACGACGAGCGACTCCTCAACCTCCGCCCGGTCAGCCGGCGGGAGGCCTACGCGGCGGACGTGACCTACGGCACGAACAACGAGTTCGGCTTCGACTACCTCCGCGACAACATGGTCACGGACCTCGCGGACCGGGTCCAGCGGGAGCGCTACTTCGGGATCGTCGACGAGGTCGACAACATCCTCATCGACGAGGCGCGGACGCCGCTCATCATCAGCGGCCACGCCGAGGAGTCGGCCGACCTGTACTACACGTTCGCCCGGCTCGTGCCCCGCCTCCGAGAGCGACCCGAGGGTGCCGAGGAAGGCGGCGACTACTACATCGACCTGAAGGACCGGGCCGTGTCGCCGACCGAGGAGGGCATCTCCCGAATCGAGGGCCTCCTCAAGATCGACAACCTCTACGACGCCGACCCGCGCTACGCCCGACATTTCGAGCAGGCCCTCCGGGCCCACGCGCTCTACAAGCGCGATCGCGACTACATCGTCAAGGACGGCGAGATCGTCATCGTCGACGAGTTCACCGGCCGCCAGATGCCCGGCCGGCGCTGGAGCGAGGGCCTCCACCAGGCCATCGAGGCCAAGGAGGGGCTGCGGGTCCAGCGGGAGAGCGTGACCCTCGCCACGATCACCTTCCAGAACTACTTCCGGCTGTACGACAAGCTGGCCGGCATGACCGGCACGGCGATGACCGAGGCCGAGGAGTTCCACAAGATCTACACCCTCGAGGTCGTCGCGATCCCGACCCACCGGCCGATGATCCGCGAGGACGGGACCGACCTCGTCTATCGCAACGAGCGGGCCAAGTTCAATGCCGTCATCGACGAGATCGAGGAGAAGGTCGGGCAGGGCCGGCCGGTCCTGGTCGGCACGGTCTCGGTCGAGAAGTCGGAGCGCCTGGCCGAGCTGCTCACGCGCCGCGGCATCAGGCACGAGGTCCTGAACGCCAAGTTCCACGAGAAGGAGTCCGGGATCGTCGCCCAGGCCGGCCGGACCGGGGCGGTCACGATCGCCACGAACATGGCCGGACGGGGCACCGACATCCTGCTCGGCGGCAACCCGGCCGGGCTGGCATCCGAGCTCCTCCATCGCAAGGGCCTGAACCCGGCCGAGGTCGACAAGGACACCTACGCCGCCGCGCTCGCCGAGGCCAGGACGATCACCGACGAGGACCACGTCCGGGTCGTCGAGGCCGGCGGGCTCCACATCATCGGCACCGAGCGCCACGACAGCCGCCGCATCGACAACCAGCTCCGCGGCCGAGCCGGCCGCCAGGGCGACCCCGGCGCGTCGCGGTTTTTCCTGTCACTCGACGACGACCTGATGAAGCGCTTCGCCTCGGATCGGGTCGCGGGGATGATGGAGCGCCTCGGGCTCGACGAGGACAGCTACATCGAGTCGGGCATCGTCGGCAAGACGATCGAGAGCGCCCAGAGCCGCGTCGAGGGCTTCAACTTCGATATCCGCAAGCGCGTCGTCGAGTTCGACGACGTCATCAACCGCCAGCGCGAGACGATCTACGCCGAGCGTGACAAGGTCCTCCGCAACGAGGACCTGACCGCCACGATCTCGGCCTTCCTCGACGACGACATCGACGAGCTCGTCGGGCGGCACCTCGGAGCCCCCAACGACGTCCCGACCGAGGACGGCCTCGCCGCACTCCTGGCAGATCTGGTGCGGATGGGCATCGGTCCCGATCACGTGGACCTCGACGAGCTGGTCGGACTGGACTCGGCCGCCGCCGTCGCCGAGCACGTCAAGGGCATTGCCGACGACATGCTCGACGCCCGCGAGCGGGACGTCGGGCCGGAGGCCTGGAGCCAGATCGAGCGCTTCGTGCTGCTTCGGACCATCGACTCGCTGTGGGTCGAGCACCTGACCGAGCTCGATGACATGCGGCGCGGCATCGGCCTCCGCGGCTATGCCCAGCAGGATCCGCTCAACGAGTTCCGGAAGGAGGCATTCCAGCTCTACGAGGAGCTGTCCGGCTTCATCCGTCACCAGGTCGCCAGCTCGATCTTCCGGGTCACCCTGCAGCGGGTCCCCGACCCGAACGCGCCGCGTCCCCTGCCGGGCCCCGGCCAGCGGGCGCGCGGGGCGGTTCCCGCTGCGGCCGGGGGCGCGGGGCCGGGCGGCACGGGCACCGCGGGCAGCGCGGTCCTTGCCGGTGCGGCCGCTGGTGCCGGGGGCGGCGCCGGCGGCGCCCAGGCGCGGCCCGGATACACGCCGAGTGGCGCGAAGATCGGGCGCAACGATGCCTGCTGGTGTGGCTCGGGTTTGAAGTACAAGAAGTGCCACGGCCGCTGACCCCGGGATTCAGGTGAGTCAGGGCCGGCCGCTCTTCCCCGAGCTGGCGCGCGTCCTCGTCGCGACGACGGTGGCGATCGTCGTGCTCGTCGCCTACGCCGTGTACCGCATCGGCGCCCAGGGCGACCGCGACGACCGCCGCCCGGCCGACGCGATCGTCGTTCTCGGCGCCGCCCAGTACGACGGCCGTGCCGGGGCCGTGCTGGCGGCCCGGCTGCAGCACGCACTGGAGCTGTTCGAGGCGGGCCTCGCACCATATGTCATCGTGACCGGCGGCAAGCTGCCGGGCGACACCACGACAGAGGCCGAGGTCTCGCGGGACTGGCTCGTCGAGCGCGGCGTGCCGCCCGGAGCAATCCTGTTCGAGAACGGTGGCCGGTCGACGGTCGAGTCGCTGGCCGGCGTGACGGTCGTGTTCCGGGAGCACGGACTGACACGGGGCCTGTTCGTCAGCGACCGGACCCACATGCTGCGGGTGCTGCGGATTGCTCGCGACCAGGGGATCGACGCGTGGGGATCGCCGACGGCGACGAGCCCGTCCGACCTCGATCCCCGGCGGCGCGGCCGGGCCATCCTGCATTAGGTCGCCGGCCTGGCTGCCTACTACGTCGGTCTCGCACGGTAGGAACCGGGCGGGAGGGATGTTCCGGCCCGTTTTACCCTCTTGGCGCGGGGAATCCCCCGACCTATACTCCGTTCGAAGACCCCCACACGCGGCCGTCCCCCGCGGTTCTGGTGCGCCCGGCGCGAAGGTGCCGGCGGCTCGCCAATGCGGATCAGGCACGGCTCGCAGAGCGAGGATGGAGAGGGAGCGTTGCGTTCGTGAAGCAGGCTGAGGAAACGACCTTCGTCGACCTGATCGCCTGCGAACGTGACTGCCGGACCTGCAGCTACGCGGCCGCCCTCGACTGCGACGGCAACTGCGGGGTCTGCCCCCACAACGGCTATTGTCCCTGCGTGAACCCCGTCGTCGTCCGGAGCAAGTCGGCCCTCCGCCTCATCGAGCTCCGTCCGATCCTGCTCCAGGATCTCCAGGTCCGAAACTGATGGACGCGTCACGCGTCCGCGACCTGGCGGAGCGGATTCGATCGACCTCGGGGCGTCTTTGACCTCGCCGCAAAGCGCAGACGCCTGACCGAGCTTGAGACCCTGACGGCCGAGCCGGGCTTCTGGGATGATGCCCGGGCCGCCCAGGCGGTCCTCCGCGAGGCCGACGGCCTGCGCTCGGAGATCGAGCTGTGGTCGGGCCTGGAGAGCCGGGCCGACGACCTGCTGGCGGGCCTGGAGCTGACGGCCGAATCGCCCGACCCGGAGCTGGAGGCCGAGGTGGAGCGCAACGCCGCTGCGCTGGAGGCCGATTTCGCGCGCGAGCGGACGGCGCTGCTGTTCTCGGGCGAGTACGACGAGCGGCCGGCGATCCTGACGATCAGTGCCGGGGCGGGCGGCACGGAGGCGACGGACTGGGCCGAGATGCTGCTCCGGATGTACCTCCGCTGGGCCGACGAGCGGCATCGCTGGAAGACGGAGGTCATCGACGAGCAGCCGGGCGAGCAGGCGGGCCTCAAGAGCGTCTCGGTCCGGGTCCAGGGGCGCGGGGCCTACGGATGGCTGCGCGCGGAGCGCGGCGTCCACCGGCTCGTCCGGATCAGCCCGTTCGACGCCCAGAACCGGCGGCAGACGACGTTCGCCCTCGTGGAAGTCATGCCCGAGGTCGACGACGACGTCGAGATCGAGCTCGACTGGGACGAGATCCGGGTCGACACCTTCCGCTCACAGGGCGCCGGCGGCCAGCACGTCAACAAGACCGACTCCGCCGTTCGCCTGACGCATCTGCCCACGGGCATCGTGGCCCAGAGCCAGAACGAGCGCAGCCAGACCCAGAACAAGGAGACCGCGATCCGGGTCCTGAAGGCGCGGCTCCTGGAGCGGGCCCTCGAGGAGAAGGAGGCCGAGCTGCGGCGCCTGCGAGGGGAGCACGTCGAGGCCGGCTGGGGCAACCAGATCCGGAGCTACGTCCTGCACCCCTACCAGATGGTCAAGGACCTTCGAACGAACGTCGAGACGTCGAACACCCAGGCTGTCCTCGACGGCGACCTCGACACGTTCATGCAGGCCGAGCTCGAGCGGCAGGCCACGACTGGCGACGGGGCGTGAGCGTCGAGCTGCGGTATCGGCCGGCGACGCCCGACGACCTCCCGGCTTGCGAGCGGATCTGGATCGCGGGCATCAACGACTACCTGCGCCCGATGAACCAGCCCGAGGTGCCCGACGACAACCCGGGGCTGCGGAAGCTGCACGCCCATGCCCTGGCGACCGATCCGGAGCGCTTCTGCGTCGCGACCCGAGACGAGCGCGTCGTTGCCTTCGGGTCGGCCATCGAGCGAGGCCCGCTGTGGTTCCTCTCGATGCTGTTCGTGGATCCGGCCGAGCAGGCCCGCGGCGTGGGCCGATCGATCCTCTCGCGGCTGCTGCCGTCGTTGCTGGACGGCCGCGTGCTGGCGACCGCGACCGACAGCGCCCAGCCGATCTCGAACGCCCTGTACGCCTCGCTCGGGATCGGGCCGCAGCTGCCGCTGTTCGGCCTCGTCGGCCGGCCCCGGCCGGACCGACCGCTGCCGGCGCTGCCCGACGGCGTGCGGGCGGCGCCCCTCGAGCTCGGCGGTGGCCCGGAGGTCGACGCCCTCGATCGCGAGGTCATCGGGTTCGAGCACCCCCAGGACCACGCCTTCTTGCGTGATCCCGATCGGCGAGCCTTCGCCTACCGCGACGGCGCGGGGCGGCTGCTCGGCTACGGCTACGCCTCGGTCGCCGGCCGGATCGGCCCGATCGCGGTTCGTGACGCCGCGCTCATGGCCCCGGTCGTCGGCCATCTGCTCCGGGCCGTCGAGCCGCGCGGGGCTTCGGCGATCTGGCTGTCGGGTGCCCAGAACGAGGCCCTCGCGGCGGCGCTCGTCGCCGGACTGCGGGTCGACGGCTTCCCCCTGCTGCTGTGCTGGTCGCGGCCGTTCGCCGACTTCGGTCGCTACCTGTTGATCTCTCCCGGCCTGCCGTAGGCCGCCGGTCGTGCGCCCAGGACCATCGGGCCATGCCCCCTGGGTCTGCGATGCGATTGTCGCCTCGGGCCACTCGGTGTAGCCTCGGCGCAACACCTGTGGCTCCATCCGCCGTGCCCGCGACCGGAGTCCCGTCCGTACCGCGGAGCCAATCTTGACCCTGACCCGCCCCACGCCACGCCGTCTGCTGCCCTGGCGAAACGGCCACGAGCCCGCGTCCGATGGCGCCCTCGACGGTCACGACACGCGCCGCGCGGTCCTCGTCCTGAACGACGTCACCAAGACCTACCCGAACGGCCGCGATGCGCTCAAGGACGTCGACCTCGTGGTGCCGGAGGGCGACTTCGTGTTCCTCGTGGGCGCCTCGGGTGCCGGCAAGTCGACCCTGATGAAGCTGTTGATCCGCGATGAGCTCGCGACCCGCGGCACGGTCACCCTCGACGGCGACGCCCTCGCACGCCTGCCACGGCGCAAGGTGCCGCACGTCCGGCGCAAGGTCGGGATCGTGTTCCAGGACTTCAAGCTGCTGCCGAAGAAGACCGTCCGCGAGAATGTCGCCTTCGCGCTCGAGGTCACCGGGACGCCGCGCCGGAAGATCCGGCCGGCCGTGGACCGCGTCCTGGCCCTCGTCGGGCTGACCGGCCAGGCCGACCAGTATCCCCACCAGCTCTCGGGAGGCGAGCAGCAGCGGACGGCCATCGCCCGGGCGCTGGTCCACGACCCGCGGATCGTCATCGCCGACGAGCCGACGGGCAACCTCGATCCGCTCATCAGCTGGGAGATCCTGCAGCTGCTGCTGCGGATCAACGAGCTCGGTGTGACGGTCCTGATGGCGACCCACGACGCCGACGTCGTGACGGCCCTGCGGCGGCGCGGCGTCGCCCTCGAGGACGGCCACGTCATTCGCGACGAGGTCGGTGGGGGCTACCACCGTGCCGGCTGAGGAGCGGCGGCCATGATCGGATTCCTGCTGTTCAGCATCACCCGGGCCTGGCAGGGCTTCTGGCGGAATGCCGCGATGAGCCTCGCCGCGACCGCGACGATGACGCTGATGCTGATGCTCCTTGCCGGCTTCTGGATCATCCAGGCCGGCCTCCTGGCGAGCATCCAGTTCGTCGAGGAGCGAGTGGAGGTCGTGGCCGATCTCGTCGACGGCACGACCACCGCGCAGGTCAGCGGGATCACCTTCCGGCTCCGTGAGATGCCCGAGGTCCGCGACGTCGTGTACGTCTCGAAGGAGGAGGCGCTCGCCCGCTACCGCGAGCAGCGGGAGGCCCAGGGTGAGGAGGATCTCACGCCGTACCTCGACAGCAACCCCCTGCCGGCGAGCCTGGAGGTCAGCCTGCGCCGGGCCAACGACTACGCCGCGGTGACCGAGGCGTTGACGCTGGAGCCGCAGGTCGAGAAGGTCAAGAACATCGCCGACACGGCCGAGCGGCTGGTGACGCTGACGAACGTCCTGAGCACGGCCGGCGTGGCCCTGCTGCTCGTCATCGGGGCGATCGTGCTGTTCATCGTCATCAACACCATCCGGCTGGCCGTGCTGGGGCGGGCCGAGGAGATCGAGGTGATGCGCCTGGTCGGGGCGTCCGACGCCTTCATCCGCTGGCCGTTCGTGTTCGAGGGAGCGATGGTCGGCCTCGCCGGCGCGGTCATCACCCTGGCGGTCCTGCTCGCGGCGGCCGACCCGCTGTCGCGCTTCCTGTTCCAGTTCTTCGAGATCCTGCCGATCCACGTCGGTTCGATCTCGCGCGACGTCACGCTGCTCGTCGTCGGGGCGGGGAGCGGGCTCGGCGTGCTCGGCGCCTGGGTCTCGGTTCGAACCTACCTGATCCGATAGCCGGCCGGGCATCGCCCCGGGAACCGAGGGTCCCGAAGGAGCGTCCCGCGAGGGCGATGTAGGCTTGCGGCCCCGCGCCTCGGGCGCTCCCGCACCCGCGCTCCCGCACCCGAGAGGAACTGCTCGAACCGATGCTCCCCGACGATCCCCGCGTTCCGCGCGGCGATGACGCCGCGACCGACCCCCCCGACCCCGATTCCACCGACCTCACCGGATCGAACGCGACCCTGCCGCTGACCGTGCCCGTGGCGGTCGCCGGGCCGACGGCCCGTCCCAGGAGCCCCGTGTTTGCCGTGGCAATGGTCCTGGTCGCCGTCCTGGCCGGCGGTGCCCTGTTCATGTCCGGCTACAGCGTCGGTCGCGGCCAGGGTCTCGCCCCGGGCACGCCGGCCGACGAGCAGGCGGCGTGGCGACCGTTCTGGGACGTCTACTCGGCCATCGTCAACCGCTATCCGCTCGAGGACCTCGAGCGCAGGACGCTCATCGAGGGCGCCATTCGGGGCCTCGTCGACGCCGTCGGCGCCCCGTACTCGTCGTACCTGAGCCCCGACGACTTCGATCAGACGATCCGCGACATCACCGGCGAGTTCGAGGGCATCGGCGCGGAGATCGGCACGGTCGACGGCGTGGGCAACACGATCGACTGCGGCACCTTCGGGCCGGACTGCCAGCTCGTCATCATCGCGCCGCTCGACGGCTCGCCCGCGGAGCGAGCTGGCCTGCGGTCCGGCGACGTCATCCTCGCCGTCGATGGCTCGACGCTCGACGGGCTCACGCCAGACGAGGCGCGGGACCGGATCCGGGGCGAGGCGGGGACCGAGGTCGAGCTTCGAATCCGGCGCTACGACCCGCCGGCGGGCGGGCCGCCGATCCCCGCGCCGACGCCGGCGCCGACAGCGGCACCGTCACCGGGCGCGTCGCCGGGCGCGTCGCCGGCTCCGTCGACTGCCCCGCCACGCGTGGTCGTCGACGAGTTCCAGCTCTCCGTCACCCGCGCCAAGGTGGTTCGCCGCGACGTCACTTCGCGGACGCTTGCCGATGGCAACGTCGGCTACGTCCGGATCGCCGGCTTCTCCGACGCTGCAGCGGATGCGTTCGAGGCGGCGGTCAAGAAGCACGTCGACGATGGTGTCGAGAAGCTCGTGATCGACCTCCGTGGCAACCCGGGCGGCTTCCTGACGGACGCGCGGCGCGTGGCCAGCGTGTTCATCGAGTCGGGGCCGGTCTACTGGCAGGAGGACGCCAACGGCGTCCAGACCCAGACGGACGCGATCGGCGGCGGGGTCGCCACGGACGAGGCGATCCAGGTCGTCCTGCTCATCGATGGCGGCTCGGCATCGGCGAGCGAGATCGTCGCCGGCGCGCTCCAGGATCGCGGCCGGGCGACGCTCGTCGGCCAGACGTCGTTCGGCAAGGGCACCGTCCAGGAGTGGATCGGCCTGGAGGACCTCGGCGGCGTGCGACTGACGGTCTGGAAGTGGCTGACGCCGAACAAGCGCTGGATCCACCACGTCGGCATCACGCCCGACGTGCCGGTCGAGGTGCCGGCCGACACGCCGCGGAACGAGGACCCGGTGCTCGACAAGGCGCTCGAGATCCTCGGCGCCTCGGCGATGTCGTCCCGGGCGCTCCTGCCGGCAGCCTGATACGCCCGCGTCCCGCAACCGATGGTGAGCCTCTCGGTTGCGTCCCAGCCCGATCTCGGGTACGGTTCCGCGCGAGCGAAAGGAGGTGATGTGCAGTGTCAGAACATAAGCGCTGCACCACCTCGCAGGAGATGACCGTCTAGTCGGGTAACCCTGCGGGTGGTATGCCGCAAGCGAACGCCGGCCCTCGGGCCGGCGTTCGCGCGTTTCCGAGGGGCCATCAACTCGGCGGCTCGGCGGCTCGGCGGCTCGGCGGCTCGGCCATAGGGCAGATCCGGCCAGTGTTCCCCACGGCTACACAAGCGACGCCTTTCCAGACTCCGGCCGGCGTTTTCGCCGGAACCTGGTCGAAATGTGCCCACAGACAACCCAATAGACAGGAAACGTGCCCGGGCGGGCGCAGATCACGGGTCCGTGCTCGATTCCGTGGCCGACGGGGTCTATTAGGTAATCCACCAGAACAGAACGCCCCGGAACGAGCGGCAGGCCCAGCGCCGCTCATGGATCTTGTCCGTACGGTAGCCAGAGGGAACATCGAGGCGGCCCGGCGACCCGGGCGACGGCGGCGGCGGCGGCGGCCGCCCGGACCTACCGGCGGGAGGCC
>VEOW01000191.1 GCA_012026785.1 Chloroflexota bacterium
CGCGGGTGCCCCGGCTCGGCGCCGCGCGTGGCATCGGCTACGGCGTCGTGCTGTGGGCCGCCAACGATGAGTACTTGAACACCGCGCTCGGGCTGGCGGGACCATTCGAGGCGTACCCGATCGAGACGCACTGGCGGGGCCTCGTCGGCCACGCCGTCCTGGGCGTGGCGACCGATACCGGGATCGATCTCCTCGGCGGCTGACAGACCTCAAGGTCGGTCGACGCCGCAAGGAGCCCACATCCGCTCCGCTGTCCCCTGGCAGGGTCGCGCCGGACGTCGCGACTGGCGGCGGGCACGGGCGCCGCAGGCGGCGATGGCGGGACAGGGTGGAGCCGACACTCGGATTCGAACCGAGGACCTGCTGTTTACGAAACAGCTGCTCTACCGCTGAGCTATGTCGGCGCGACGTCGGAGTATAGCCCCAGTGGGGTTCGAGGCCGGTGCTCGGCGGCGCCGGGTTCGTCCGACCGGTCGAGCCATTGGGTGACGATCGGCACTCGACCTGACAGCGCGGCGAGGCCACGATCCGCTACGGTGCCAACCGGCCTCGCCAGCATGGGCCCGAGTGCTCGGGACGGCGAGCGTCCGAAGGAGGATTTCGATGGGTCGGGGTAGTCAGGCGGGGCGCCGGCATCTGGCCTTGGTGTTCGCCGTGGGGCTGGCCGTGGCGGTGCCCGGCGCCGGTCCGGTCGGGGCCGCGACGATGGCGCCAGGTGATGCGCCGATCGATGCGGTCGTCCAATTCGACTCGCTGCCGCCGGGACCGGCCTGGTCGCCGATCCGTAGGGTCGCGACGAACGTTGACATCTCACCCGGCGGCACGATCGCTCGAACGATTGGCGTCGAGCACAACTGGCTCCATGCGGTGTATTGGAAGAAGAACGTGCTGTACCGCCGGAGCAAGGACGGTGGCGCCACGTGGGGCGCGGCGAAGGCCCTGACCGACACGGTCCAGCTGTTGGGCCGGCCGAGCGGCGCGACCTCGGGCAGCTACGTCCACGTGGCCTGGGCGAGGCGGGTCATCGACCAGCTGACGGAGCAGCCGGGAGTCGCGATCTTCGTGCGCTCCAATCCGCACCACGGTCGCGCCGACGCCTGGAACCGAGTCGTCCGGCTGACGCCCCGTAGCGGCGAGGTCCGGGCTCCCGCGATCGCGGTGAGCGGGGCCACGGTCTACGTCGCCTTCAGCGACCTTCGCGAGGACGTAACGCGACTGATGATCAGCCGTGACAACGGCGCGACCTGGATCTCCAAGACGGTCGGATCCGGCTACGAGGAAGACTTCGAAGGCGTGCCGGTCGCGGTGCCGATCGTCGCCGCAGCCGGCGACAACGTCATGGTCGCCTGGCTCGCTGCCGGCGGCGTGGCGCCGGCCCGCGTCTCGACCGACCGTGGCCGCCACTTCTCGGCGCCGGTCGCCCTCGGCGACGGCCTGTCCTCGGCGGCGGCGCTGAAAGGCCGCATCGCGCTCACCGGCTCGGCCTACGGCGAGGCGTGGGTCCGGAGCTGGAAAGACGGCACGTGGGGTCCGTCGCGGGCGCTCCCCGACCTCATGCTGGGAGCCGACACGGCCAACCTGGTATCGCCGGACGTCGTGCTCCGCAAGGGCGGCCGGGTTGGCGTGGTGCTCTCGGCCCAGGTCGACCTCGACGAGGACCTCAGCCGCGAGGAGATCACCTGGCTCAAGTCGAGCGACAACGGCGTCACGTGGTCGAGCCCGAGGCGCGTCTCCCCGGTCGTTGACGTCAACGACCCGATGAGCGCGCGGCATCCGAGCGCGGTCTGGGCCAACAAGACCGGCCGCCTGTGGGTCGCCTGGGAGCAGGAGACGACGCCCGCCGACGGGTATCGATACCTGGCCGTTCGTTCGAAGGACTAGCCTGCCGGGCCCCCCGGGGTCGAACCTTTCTACGCCTGGGTCGCGTGCTCCAGCGCCCGGGCGAGCTCGAGTTGCTCCTCGTCCGACAGGTTGTGATCGAGGACGCCGATGTAGGCCTGCTCCTCGCCGAGGTGGATCTTCAGGATCGAGTAGAGGTGCAGCAGGACCCGGCGAAGCCGCAGCCGGGTGCCGAGCGTCAGGTCCCGCTCGATGAGGACGCCCATCTCGCGAATGAGGGCCCGAACCTCGTCGTGCTCCCGCCGCATCGGGGTCATCGAGTGGCGGTTCTGCATCAGCCGCTCGAGCTGCGGATAGAGCGTCGCCTCGGCCTGCTCCATGTGCGGCACGAGATTGCCGACGATGAAGCGGTGCTCGTCGGCCAGTCGCTCGGGGAGATCGGGTGACGGCGCGTCGAGGGCATCGGCCAAGCCGGGCAGGGCGTCGATGCGCGGGGTGAGGGCGGCGTGGTGCCGGTGACCGGCGTCTGGCAGGGCATGCATGGTCGGAAACCTCCTGGAGGGCTTGAGCGGACCATGGCGCGGGGCGGGATCAGACGGCCAGTGCCGAGCGACCCATTCCGCGGGTGACCGGCCGCCCGACCCTCGAATTGGGACGAAAGACGCGCATGAACAGGCGGAACGCCAGTACCGCCTGCAAGGCCGGCCCACCTACCGTGTCGATGCGACCCGGGGAGGTGCACCATGCTCGAGCATCGAGTCCATCTGCGAGTCGAAGACTGGGACGACGTGGCGTTCCGCGAGGCCGTCGATTCCGCGTGGGCTCGCGTCCGCCAGGGCCCCGAGGCGATCGACTCGACGACCGCCGCGGCCCACCTCCAGTTGTTGCTGCGCAAGAGCGGCTATCCGCACGCCAGCGTCGAGATTCACAAGACGGTCGACGAGGCCCTCCACCACGTTGCCCACTTCGAGGTGAGCAAGGAGATCCGGGCGACCGCTCACGCCTGAGCCAGAGCCGCGACGCGGCTACAGCCCCAGCTGGTCGCGCACTGTCTTCAGCCCGGCGATGACGTTCTCGACGTGCTCGTCGAACGGGACGCCGAGCTCGGCGGCGCCCTTCTCGAGCTGGTCCCGCGGGACC
>VEOW01000157.1 GCA_012026785.1 Chloroflexota bacterium
CGGCCTGAACGGCGCCGAGATGGTCTTCATTCCTGCGGCCACCTCGCGCGGCCTGTCGGAGTACCTGTGGCGGATCGAGCAGGTCTCGCACGCCGTCGCCAACGGCTACTTCGTCGGCACCATCAACCGGGTCGGCATCGAGCCGGAGGTCGGCGACGACGACTTCTATGGGCAGAGCTACTTCTGCGATCCGCGCGGCCAGTTCATCGGCTCGGGCGGCTCGCCGTACGACGAGGAGCTGATCGTGCGGGACATGGACCTCGACATGGTCCAGGCGGTTCGCCAGACCTGGCAGTTCTACCGCGACCGCCGCCCCGACGCCTACGACGACCTCGTCCGCCCGTAGTCGCTCATCCGGCCGGCCGCCCCGCGTGCTCACCTGGCCCCCGCGTGCTCGCCCGGGCCCCCGGCGTGCTCGCCCGGCCCCGGGGCCGCGCGATTCGCCTTCAAGCAGACACCTCGGCCCAATTCGGAGACGTAAAGCCTCATCTGCCACCCGCCTTCATGCCACGTTTCCGCCTTGAAGACGAAGCCTGCGGCGCTGACGGGGCCGACGAGGCGACGTCGAGGGTGAAATCGGCGCGTAAGTCGCCGGTGACCGCTCGCGAAGCGCCGAGGTGTGTACTTCAACCAGAATGTCGCCTCAACCCTTCGGCGAGCCAGCATCTCAAGCCGTTCTCGACGGTGTCCGGCGGGTCTGGGTGGCCGTGGGCCTCGGCGTCCGTGACGCCCGACTCGCGAAGCACTGGTCGGTGGCCGGGCTGGCGGCGCGAGCTGGTGTCTCCCGCGCCGTTGCGTATCTCGCCGAGGCGGGCCAGCCGACCTCGGTCGAAGCGGTCGTCCGTCTCGCCACCGCCCTCGGGCTCCGACTCGAGCTGGACCTCGTCGACCCTCGTCGCGGGGCCGAGAAGCCGTCCCTCTCGCGCGACCCGGTGCATTCGGCCATGGGCGAGTTCGAGGCGGGGCACCTGCGCGGGACGGGCGTGAGCGTCGGGATCGACGAGCCGTATCAGCACTACCAGTTCGCCGGCCGGGCCGACGTCGTCGCGTGGGACGTCGAGCGTCGCGCCCTCCTCCACATCGAGAACCGGACCCGCTTTCCCGACTTCCAGGAGATGGCCGGCGCCTTCAACGCCAAGCGGGCCTACCTCGGCAACGCCCTCGCCGAGCGGCTGGGCGTCGGGCGGTGGGAGGCCGAGACCCATGTGATCGCCGCGCTCTGGTCGTCGGAGGTCCTGCACGTGCTCCGGCTGCGAACCGAATCGTTCCGCGCGCTGTGCCCGGATGGCGCCGCCGCGTTCGGCGACTGGTGGTCCGGCAGCCGGGAGCACGTCCGAGGCCGGGCGTCGATCCTCGTGGTGCTCGACCCGTGGGCAAGCGGGCGGCAGCGGCCGTTCGTCGGACTGGATGCGGCGCTGCGAGCCAGGCCGCGCTACCGCGGCTACGCCGATGCCGCGACGGGGGTTGCTCGAGCCGCGTAGGCTCCGCGCTGCGGGGTGAGCACGGGCTCACGGCGACGATCTCCAGAGGGCGAGACGATGCAGTTCGGATTCACGCTCAAGCCGGAGCACACGTTCCGCGACACGATGGAGCTGGCCCGGATCGCCGAGGCCGGCGGCTTCGACTACGCGTGGCTGTTCGACTCGCACGTGCTGTGGCGCGACCCCTACCCGCTGCTGACCCTCATCGCGGAGCACACGACCCGGCTCCGGCTCGGGACCTGCGTTACGAACCCCGGCACCCGCGAGCCGAGCGTCACCGCCTCGGCGCTGGCGACCCTCAACGAGATCTGCGGCGGCCGGATGGACCTCGGCATCGGCCGGGGCGATTCCGCACGCCGCGTCCTCGGCAAGACCCCCATCACGCTGGCCAACACCGAGGAGGCAATCCGCGTCATCCGCGACCTGGTCGAAGGTAGGAAGGTCGTCTACGAGGGCACCGAGCTGCGGCTGCCGTGGGCGGGCACCTGGACCCTGCCGGTCTGGGTGGCCGGCTACGGGCCGATGGCCCTGGGCATGACCGGGCGAGTCGCCGACGGGGTCATCCTCCAGCTCGCCGACCCCGACCTCATCCGGTGGTTCGCGAGCCAGGTCCGCGAGGCCGCCGCCGCGGCCGGCCGCGATCCGGACGCGATCAAGGTCCAGGCCGCGGCGCCGCTCCATGTCGCACCGCGTGACGCCGCGCGCGAGCGAACGCGGTGGTTCCCGGCCCTCGTCTCGAACCATGTCGTCGACCTCGTGAATCGCTACCCGCGCGAGCAGCTGCCGGAATCGCTGACCGGCTACATTCGAGACCGGAGCGGCTACGACTATCTCCACCACGCCGAGGTCGGCTCTTCGAATGCAGGCTTCGTCGGCGACGAGGTGACCGACCGGTTCTGCGTCATCGGCGAGGCCGGCGAGGTCATCGAGAAGTTGCACGTCCTGGCCGACGCTGGGGTCGCGCAGTTCAACGTCTATCTCATGAACGGCGACGAGCGCGAGCAGCTCGAGAAGATCAGCCAGGAGATCGTGCCGGCCTTCAGCGGAGCGGTGGCTGGCTAGGTCCAAAGGGGACGAAGGTCATCGTACGAATGTCAGCCTTGTCGGCTGACCCCTCGGGCCCCGACGATTCGACCTCCAGAGACGACCAGCGAGTCGAAGCGGGAGGTGCGAGCGTGTCGATCCTGGCATTCCGGCGGCGTGATCCGTGGTGGGCCATGGATGGTCCGGCCGCCCGCCGGGCCCGCCGGCGGAAGCGGATCGTGTCGCTGTTCGCCTTCCTGATCTCCCTCGCTGCGGTGACCGGCGCCGCCCTCGCCTGGGCCGTCCAGCTGGGCCTCGGCGACACCCTCGGGCTGTCGTTCCGCCTCGCCCTCGGCTGAGCGCGCCCCGCACCTGGGCGCCCAGAACCCCTCGCGCATCGCGCTGACAAGCCGGCGACTGCTACCCGCGGTTGGTTAGGATTGCGGCCTCGCCGCAGCGGCACCGCAACCGCGGATTAGCGTGAACGTCGGCACGTCGGCATGGAGGGCCTGCCCGCGATGCGCACCCTGATCAGCAACGGCACGATCGTCACCGCGGAGGGCTCCTACCCGGCCGACGTGCTCGTCGACGGCGAGCAGATCGCCCAGATCGGCTCGAACCTGGCAGAGGCCGGCGTGACCACCGACGAGACGATCGACGCGAGTGGTCGCTACGTGATCCCCGGCGCGATCGACGTCCACACCCACATGGAGCTGCCGTTCGGCGGAACGTTTGCCAAGGACACCTTCGAGACCGGCACTCGCGCCGCGGCGTTCGGTGGAACGACGACGATCGTCGACTTCGCCGTCCAGTCGCGCGGCAAGTCACTCCGCGAGGGCCTCGATGCGTGGCACGCCAAGGCCGAGGGCAACGCCGTCGCCGACTACGGCTTCCACATGATCATGAGCGACGTCAACGACGAGACCCTCGCCGAGATGGACCAGCTCGTGGCGGAGGGCGTGCCGGACTTCAAGCTCTTCACCGCGTACCCGGGCGTCTTCTTCAGCGACGATGGCGCAATCTTCCGGGCGATGCAGCAGACCGCGAAGAACGGCGGCCTGATCATGATGCACGCCGAGAACGGCCTGGCCATCGACATCGTCGCGGCCGACCTCGCCGATGCCGGCAAGACCGACCCCTACTACCACGGCGTGGCCCGCTACCCGGTCTTCGAGGGCGAGGCGACCAACCGCGTCATCCGCCTCGCCGAGGCGGCCGGCGTCCCGGTCTACATCGTCCATCTGTCGGCCCGCGATGCCCTGAACGAGGTCCGCGCCGCCCGCGATCGCGGTTCGATGGCCTTCGCCGAGACCTGCCCCCAGTACCTCTTCCTGAGCCTCGACGATCTCGGCAACGGCTTCGAAGGGGCGAAGTTCGTCTGCTCGCCCCCGCTGCGACCGAAGGACCACTGGGACGAGCTGTGGCAGGGCCTCGTCAAAGATGATCTGCAGGTCGTCTCGACGGACCACTGTCCCTTCGACTTCGAGGGCCAGAAGGACCTTGGCAAGGGCGACTTCCGAAAGGTCCCGAATGGCCTGCCGGGCGTCGAGGACCGGGTCGACCTGCTCCACGACGGGGGCGTGGCCGCCGGCCGGATCACCCGCGAGCGCTGGGTCGAGCTGGTCGCCACCGCACCGGCCAAGCTGTTCGGGATGTATCCGCGCAAGGGCGCGATCGCCGTCGGCTCCGACGCCGACATCGTGATCTATGACCCCAACCGCAAGCACACGATCTCGGCGAAGACCCACCACATGGACGTCGACTACTCGTGCTACGAGGGTCGCGAGGTGCAGGGCGGCTCCGATATCGTGCTGAGCCGCGGCGCCGTCATCGTTCGGAACGGCGAGTTCACCGGCCGCAAGGGGCACGGCCGGTTCGTCAAGCGCGGCCCGGCAGATTTCGCGCGCCTGGCCTGAGCGGGTCAATCGAGCTCGGCGAACGAGCCGCAATCTCGGTCACTTGTACGGTCGAGGTTGAGGCCTGGCGACCGACTATCGGTACGACACCTTCAGCTCCGTCCGGTGTTCGCAGCGAAGGACGTCGAGGCTACCGCAGCCACCCGGATACCCGGGATTGGGATTGGGCGCGAGCTCCCAGGTCCAGGTCCCACCTGGCTTGTCGGGCAGCTTGACCTCGATCCCGACGCCGCGGTAGGCGTCGAAGTAGAACCAGAGCCACTCGATCCCGTTCGGTGCCTCCTCCATGACCTCAGGCGCATTGCAGCTGGGAAATGTCGTGTATTGGGGCGCCTTGAGCGGCGTGAGCACGAGCCTGAGGTTCCGTCCGTCGGCGTAGGTGCCGCGAGTGGCGACGGCCTCGAGTTGCTGGGTGCCCTTCAGGCTCGTGTCGCACATCGTGCCAAGGATGCTGACCTGGATCTTGCGTTCCGCCGTGCCCGTGACGACGCCGCGCCAGCTACCGGAGCCGGTCTCGACCAAGTCGCCAACCAACCCGTCGAAACCCGATTCGAATGACCCCAGCAACTCGCCACCGATCTGGACGCCGATGTGGTCCGTCAGACTCAACTGCAGCGTCGTCCCGGCTGGGGCACCGCTGGAGCGAGAGGTCGTTTGGCTGTCTGGAGCGCAGCCGGCCAGGGCGAACGCAACCGACACCAGGATGCCGCAGGCCACGATCCACTGCTGAGGCAAGCGACCATTGGACGCCTGACTGAATCGCCTGGCCCCCTGCGGCAATTGAAATCCTCCCCCGTCGGTTCGCCGTACTCTAGGGTGGCGTGACCCCAGAATCAACGCCTGACTTGACCGAGCCGGAACCCGACGGGGAACGCCGTCGACTTCGAGTACCGGCCGGCGTCGACCAGCTGGCCGAGGTCCGGTCGTTCGTTCGAACGGCGGGCGCCGACTTCGGGGGCTCGCAGCGCGCCGCCGACGACCTCGTCCAGGCGGTCGACGAGGCCGCCTGCAACGTCATGGTCCACGGCTACCGGGGCAGCCCGGGTGAGCTCGAGATCGAAGCGGCCCTTCGGGATGGGCGAATCGAGATCAGCGTCCTGGACCGCGGGCCGACGTTCGACCCGACCGCCGCCCCAAGCCCCGATCTGACGCACGCGCCGGTCCCCCCGCGCCCGGGTGGGATGGGCCTCGGCATCCATTTGCTTCGAACGATGGCCGACGAGGTGCGGCATCATGACCGCCCCGGGGGCGGCAACGTCCTGACGCTCGTTCGATCGATCGATCAGCCGCGCGAGGAGGAGGCATGACATGGCGATGACCATCGACGTCGAGCGGGTCGAGGGCAACCCCTCGGTCGCGGTTGTGTCGCTCGACGGCGAGCTCGATGCCTCGAACTACGAGCGGGCCATCGAGGCGGTTCGAACCGCCTACGCCGGCGGCGCCCGCGGCCTCGTCTTCGACCTCTCGAACCTCGGCTTCATGGCCAGCTCGGGGCTGTTCGCGCTGCACTCCGCGCTGCGGATCATGCGCGGTGATACGCCACCCGATCCGGAGGGCGGCTGGGGCGCGCTGCACGAGATGGCCGCGGATCACGACGCGACGGCGGCGAACGTCCGCCTGGCCTCCCCGCAGGAGCCGATCTCGCGAGTCCTCGAGCGGACCGGCATGAGCCGGCTGTTCGGGATCGACGAGTCCCGCGACGAGGCGATCGCCGCCCTCCAGGGAGCCTGACCGACGCCGAACCCGGACCTGTCCGCGCTGGAGGCCGTCATCGGGCCGACGGCCCTGGCCGCGCTTCGCGACGCGGCATCTCGCCCCGAGGCCGGCGAGCTGCGCAAGGCGCTCGATGCCTTCCACGCCGAGGTCATGGAACGGGCCGGGGCACGCTGGCCGATCGACGAGGAGCTGCGGGTCGCCCAGCGCATCCAGCGCAGCCTCGTCCTGCTTCCGAAGGTCGACCTCGAGGGCTGGGAGATCGCCAGCGACTACCGCCCGGCCCGCGAGATCGGCGGCGACTTCTTCGACGCCTTCCCGGTCCTCGGCACGGATCCCTCGAACCGCCTCTGCGTGGTCATCGCCGACGTCTCCGGCAAGGGCATCTCGGCGGCCATGCTGATGGCCTTCCTGCGGCCGCTCGTGCGAGCCGCCATGGACCACACCGGCGACCCGGTCGAGGCGCTCGAGCGGACCAACCGGATCCTCGTCGACGAGCGCCGGACCGGCCTGTTCGTCACGATGCTGTGCGGCGTCATGGAGCCCGACGGGGCGTTCCGGTTCGCCAGCGCCGGTCACGAGATGCCGTTGCTCGTCCCGGCCGACGGATCACCGCTTCGAGCGGTCCCCGGGGGCGGCCCGTTGATCGGGCTGTTCGGGCGGCTCGACCTGCGCCAGGAGGTGGTCCGGCTCGATCCCGGCGACGCGTTGGTGCTCTACACCGACGGGGTCACCGATGCTGCTCGACCCGACGGCGAGCGATTCGGCGAGGCCCGCCTTCGCGAGATCCTCGAGGGCCAGCACGAGGCGAGCGCCGCGCAGCTCGTGGCGAGGGTGACTGAATCGGTCACGGCGTTCCAGGGATCGGCCCCCGCGGCCGACGACCTGGCGCTGCTCGTCGTGCGCCGAAGCGCCCCTGCTAGACCGTCCGGCGGCCCGTCAGCAGCTGGTAGACGAGGACGATGAGCGCGATCACGAGCAGGGCGTGGATCAGCCCGCCGACGATGTTCGTCGCGAGGCCGAGCAGCCACAGTACGACCAGGATGACAATGATCGTCCAGAGCATCGACGGCACCTCCTGACCGGCGCGTTCGCGCCGCGTCCCGAGGATCGCCGGTCGAACCTCGCGATCTCGCCAGTCCCGACTCCCCCGACCTATCGGTCTGGTCAAGAGCGTCGCTCAGGCCTCCGTGATCCGAGCGGCGGTCGCCGCCTCGACTCGCGCACCCGCTCCAGCTCGAACCAGTGCGGTCGCCCGGGTGGCGATCACCAGGGCCAGCCACGCGATCAGGAGCGCATTCACCGGGTGCAGCGCCGCGAGGAACGGCGCGTCGGCCCGGAGCCACGGCAGGATCGATTGGACGACCCCGAGCACCAGCACGGCGGCCGACAGCCCCACGAGCCGCTCACCGCGGGCGACGATGGCCGCCACCAGCAGGATGATCGGGCCGATGAAGGCCGCCAGGTAGCCGACGCCCACGTGGATCTCGAAGCTGGCAGCGCCGAAGACCCCGGCGCCCGCCAGGAAGACCTGGAAGGCCACGAGGCCGAGGTACAGCCAGGCCAGGGCGGCGAATGTCAGACGAGCGACCTGCATCGAAGAACCTCCATGTGCCGAATGCCGACCGCTCGATCGTCGATGCTCCGGCGTCCCTCCGTCATCGGCGCGGCGTCCCGATCGGGTCGGGCGGTTGCCGGGACGCCTGCGCCAGCCGCAGGGCGAGCCAGGCCACGACCAGCGCATTGGCGGCGTGCAGCGCCGCGACAGGCGGCGCGAGATGGGCGAGGAGCGGCAGGAAGGTCTGGATCGCGAACAGCACGAGGAGCGCGATGGCCAGCCGGACGGCGCGCGCCGAGCCGGCCGGCGAGGCGGCGAGCAGGACCAGGATCGGCGTCAGCCAGCCATACAGGTAGGCGAAGTCTCGGTGGAGCGTGCTGACCAGGGGGCCCTCGGCAAACATCCGCAGGCCGACGAGGAAGAACTGCACGACGACGCAGCCCACGAACAGCCAGGCCACGCCCGCAACCGCGAGCCGCAGGACGGCATCGCTGCGCCCGACCGAGGCTCGCTCGCCGTGGCGTGGCTCGCCCTCGACCAGGTCCATCAGCCGCGCTCGCCGGCCACGGCGCCGTCGGGTCGTCGAGCCGAGGGATCGCCTCCGAGCCCGGCCTCCCGGGCTCGCACGATCGCCTGCGATCGATCGGCGACCATCAGCTTGGCCAGGATCGTGCTGACGTGATTGCGGACGGTCTTGCCGCTGATCGCGAGGCGGGCGGCAATCAGGCCGTTCGATTCGCCTCGGGCGATCCGGTCGAGGACCTCGCGCTCGCGAGCCGTGAGCTCTGGGAATGGATCGACCCGCAGGCCGGCCGAGGCTGCGAAGAAGGCCTGCACCCGCCGGGCGACGCCCGAGCCGAAAATGGCGCCGCCGTGGCCGATCGATTCGATCGCCCGCGCCAGCTCGTCCCGGTCCGCGTCCTTGAGAAGGTAGCCGCGTGCGCCGGCGCGCATGGCGCTGAAGACCGAGTCGTCGTCCTCGAACATCGTCAGGACCAGGACGCCGACATCGGGCTGGCGGCCGGTGATCGCGCGGGTCGCGTCGATGCCGCTGCGCCCGGGCAGGCCGAGGTCCATGAGCACGACGTCGGGCGACAGCGCCGCGGCCATGCGCACCGCCGCATCACCATCCTCGGCCTCGCCGGCCAGCTCGACGTTGGGCAGCGATCCCAGCAGGGCGCGAAGCCCATCGCGATAGACGGGGTGGTCGTCGACGACCAGGACGCGCAGCGTCCCGCCCATCAGGCCGGCTCGAGAAGCGGCAGGACCGCGCGGACGATCGTCCCTCGCTCGCCGGCGGTCACCTCCAGCGACCCACCCAGCTCCTCGGCGCGCTCCCGCATCGATCGCAGGCCGCCCCCGGCCGCACGTCCCACCGCGGGATCGCCCAGCCCGTGTCCGTCGTCGCGAATCTCCAGGGTGAGGTCGTCGCCCTGGACATCGATCGCCAGCGAGGCACGTCGCGCGCCGCTGTGGCGAACGACGTTCGTCAGCGCCTCCAGGCCGATCCGGTAGGCGGCCACCTCGGTCGCCGCGGGGAGCGTCGGCAGGTCGGCCGGCACGGCGATCTCGATCCGCAAGGCACCGCTCGGTCCGCCCCCGAAGGCCGCCGCCTGCTCCCGCAGCGCGCCGACGAGACCGAGCTCGTCGAGGGCCGGCGGGCGCAGGTCGTACGTCAACCGTCGGACCTCCTCGATGACGCGTCGCATGCCCGACGACAGCTCGGCCAGCACCTCGGCGCTGCCCTCGGGCCGATCGGCCAGCGTCGCCCGGGCGGCTTCCACCTTCAGCAGGCTACCGGCCAGCGCGGGGCCGACCCCGTCGTGCAGGTCGCGCCGGAGGCGACGCCGCTCCTCCTCGCGGGCGGTGACGAGGTGCAGCCGCGACCGCCGCAGGTCGGCGGTCAGCCGGGCGGCCTCGATCGCCGGGCCGGCCTGGCGGGCGAGGTCGGCCAGGAGGCGCATGTCGGTGGCGTCGAACCGCTCGCCGGGCGAGCGGGGCGCGAGGACGAGCGATCCGACCACCGCGCCGTGATGCGAGAGCGGCAGTCGAAGCAGGTCATCCGGGGAGTGATCGGCCGACAGGCGCCCGTGGGCCGCGGCTGGCAGGTCGCCGCCCTCGAGCTCGATGGCCGCGTACGGCAGTCGAAGCGCCGTCGCGACGGTCTCGACCACGACCGTTGGAACGGACTCGACCGCGGTCGAGCGTTCGAGCTCGCTGCCGAGTCGCGTGATCGCCCGGTACGGGTCGTCCCGGTCGCCGTACATCAGTCGATCGAGGATCCGCTGCAGACGATCCCGAAGCGGCAGGGCGGCGAGCGCTCCGGCGCCGGTGGCCAGGAGCGCCACGGCGTACGGGAGATCCTCGGGCAGGAAGGCTCGAAGGACGACGGCCGACGCCGCGTAGAGGACCAGGATCCCGATCGTCAGGACCGCATGAACGTTCGAACGGTCCAGCCGTCGGATGGGCTCGCGACGGGCACCCGTTCGAGGGACCGCGGTCCCGAGGCCCTGGGCTTGCGAGGCGGCACCGCGAACGTTCGTGGTCATGGCCGTCTCAGATCATGGTCCCTCGACCGGCCCGCGGTCGCGGGGCGACGGTCCCGCCCGGCCCGGGATACCGGCATGCCCGGTCACCGCGTCCGCGGGAAGCCGAGGTCGACCTGGGAGGTGCCCGGGTCCGGCCAGCGCGCGGTCACGACCTTGGCCCGGGTGTAGAACTGGATCCCCTCGGGGCCGTACATGTGGAGGTCCCCGAACAGCGACGACTTCCAGCCGCCGAAGCTGTAGTACGCGACCGGCACCGGGATCGGGACGTTGATCCCGACCATCCCGACGTTGACGTCGAACTGGTACTGCCGGGCCGCTCCGCCGTCGCGGGTGAAGATCGCCGTTCCGTTGCCGTACTGGTTGTCGTTCACGAGGCGGACGGCCTCGTCGTACGTCTGGACCCGGACGACCTCCAGCACGGGCCCGAAGATCTCGTTGCAGTACGAGTCCATGTCCGGCGTGACCCGGTCGATGAGCGACGGGCCGAGGAAGAACCCGGCCGAGCGGTAGGAGTCGTGCTCGCGCCCATCGACGATCACGCTCGCGCCCTGGTCCCGTCCGCGGTCGAGGTAGGAGGCGACCTTGTCGCGATGCTCGCGGGTCACGAGAGGCCCCATCTGAGCGTGCTCGTCGGTGCCGGGACCGACGTTGATCTTCGGCAGCCGTGACGTGATCGCGTCGACCAGGGGATCGGCGACCCCGCCGACGGCCAAGACGACCGAGATCGCCATGCACCGCTCACCGGAGCTTCCGTAGGCGGCCGAGACAGCGGCGTCGGCGGCCATGTCGATGTCGGCGTCGGGCAGCACGACCATGTGGTTCTTGGCGCCGCCGAGGGCCTGGACGCGCTTGCCGTGGCGGGTCCCCGTCTCGTAGATGTAGCGGGCGATCGGCGTCGAGCCGACGAAGCTGACGGCCGCAATGTCGGGGTGCTCGAGGATTCGATCGACCGCCACCTTGTCGCCCTGGATGACGTTGAAGACGCCGTCGGGGACGCCGGCTTCCCTGAGCAGCTCGGCGATGAAGATCGAGGCCGAGGGGTCCTTCTCCGAGGGCTTGAGGATGAAGGTGTTGCCACAGGCAATGGCGTTGGCGAACATCCACATCGGGACCATCGCCGGGAAGTTGAACGGCGTGATGCCGGCGGCGACCCCGAGCGGTTGGCGGATCTGGTAGACGTCGATGCCGGTCGAGACCTGCTCGCTGAAGCCACCCTTGAGCAGGTTCGGGATGCCGGTCGCGAACTCGAGGTTCTCGATGCCGCGGGCGACCTCGCCCAGGGCGTCTGACGGGACCTTGCCGTGCTCCGCCGTCAGGAACCCCGCGATGTCCTTGCGGTGGGCGTCGACGAGGTTCCGGATCCGGAACATGATGTCGGTTCGCTTGGACAGCGAGGTGGCGCGCCAGCCCGGGAAGGCGGCCTTGGCCGCGGCGACGGCCTCGTTGACCTCATCGATCGAGGCGAAGTCGACGTGCCGGGCCAGCTCTCCGGTCGCCGGGTTGTAGACCGGGCCCTGGCGCCCTGACGTCCCCGCGACGCGGCGCCCGCCGATCCAGTGCGGGACGGTCTCGGACGGGGCGCTGGTGCGCTGGATGTCGGGTTCGACGACCTGGGTCATGGGGACGCACCTCGGGCTGGGCAGGACCGCTCGTTCGAAGGCCTACAGGGTACTGCCGACAGCCGAATCGTCGATCCAACGAGAGAGCCCCCGGCGATCGCCGGGGGCTCTCTGATTTCAGCTGCTGACCGGGGGTCAGTTCTTCGTGATCGTGATCGGGACGGTGAGCGCCGTCGGAGCGGTTGGCGGTCCGAGCTGCAGCTCGCCGAAGTACGACTCGCCAACCGTCATCGCCTTCGTGAAGTCGACGTGGACGACAACGGGGGTTCCGGCCGGGATATCCCCTGCGGGCAGGTCGCCGACGGAGAGGTCATTGCCCTGGACAGCGTCGATCAGGAGCTCCAGCGTCGGCGTGCCGGCGACGCTCCAGCCCTGGACCCAGACCTGGTAGTCGCCGTCCGGCGGCGCGACGAGCTCCACGAACTCATTGGAGGTGCCGGTCGCGGACGAGCCGACGATCTCGTTGCTGGCGAATGTGCCATCACCGTTCGCGTCGTAGACGACGAACAGGTCGAAGTCGTCGCTTGCCAGGGTGGTGGCCACCGTCAGGCGCGAGGCGTGATCGATGGTCACGTCCCGCTTGATACTCGCCGAGCTCGGGTCGTTGGGATTGTCCTGCTGACCCTGGACGTCTTCGACGAGGGGCTGGCTGAGTCCGAAGCCCTCGGCGGTCAGCCCCGGCAGATCCACGCTTGCGGTGACCGTGACGTCGAAGCCGCCGCTGTCCTCGGTGGTCGTCTCAACGACGGCCGAGGGCGACACGGCTGCGCCGCCGATATTGACCTCGAAGGGTGTCGTGAAGTCGTCGCCCTCCCAGCTGACCTGGTGGATCACCAGGTTGTGGAGACCCTCCTGCATCGGCGCGGTGATGAAGTCCACCGCACCGCCGGTGGCGGTGTTGAAGGTCCAGACGCCGCCACCGATGTTGGTATTCGGGCTGCCCCCGAGCGTGTCGAGGATGTAATCCCCACCGAAGCTCGGGAAGCACGGGTCGAAGAGCTGACAGGCGTTCTCCGAGGGACCCATGATCAGGGTGTCGAGATCGGTGAACGGCGCCGTCCCGTCCCACGTCGTCTGGGCGAGGAACAGGCTCCCCTCGGCCGGTGTCTCCGGCACGTCGAGGAAGAAGAACCGCCAGTCGCCGGACTCAGCCCGCCAGGTCCAATCGTTGGCCCCGAAGACCGAGCCGTTGTTGTACGGCAGGACCGCCTGATCGTCGGCAACGTCGCTGCCGCCGAACTGGAGGGCGCCGTCGATGTGACCGCCTTCGTCCAGCTCGACCGTCGCGGCGACGGCCACGACGACGGGCACGACGATGCTGTCATCGCCCTGCTCGAGAACGATCGCGCCCTCGTACATCCCGTAGGGCGCATCGGCCGGCACCTCGATGTCGGCCTCGAAGGAACCGGTTGCCGAATCCGGGGTGGTGACCCAATCCCAGTCGACGTTCTCATACCACGAGATCTCAACCTCGAAGTCGGTCACCGGGATCGCGGCGTTGCGGGCGCTGTGCTGCAGGCCGAGGAAGAGGCCGTCGGCCATTCGATCGGCGGGATCGCGGACGAACGACATCAGGGCGTTCGAGCCGGCTCGGTGGTACATGAACCGGACGTACTCGCCCTCGTCGATCTCGGACGCCCCGTAGTCGATGTCGAGGAAGCCGTCGATGCTGTGGCTCGTGCCCAGCTGGCTGTAGTTGACGACACCGTTGCCGTTCGAGTCGGTCCACAGGTCGCCGTCGTCGTTGACGTCGGTCCAGTTGTAGGTCAGCAGACGCCACGCCTGGTCCTCGTCGTAGTCCTCCGGATGGGCGTCGAACTGGTCGCGCGGGAAGTTGACCCGGATGACCATCAGATCGGCGTTCGGGTGATCCCTGACGTCGTCGCTCAGGTCTACCAGGTAGTCCGGGGCGTTGAAATTCGCCGGGCTCTCCTGCCCGAGGTTCTCGCTGCTGAAGTTGAAGGTCTCATGGTCCGTCCGGACGAGCTGGCGATCGGAGATCTCCCAGCTGCCGGCGCCGTCGATGGTGAACTCCTGGGAGTCGCTGCCACCGGGGGCGATGATGTTGGCGAAGACCTCGTGCTCGGTCCCGCGGTAGTCGCCGACGCGCCACTCACTGGGCGTGACGACGGCCGCGTCGCCGAGGGCGGCCTGGACAGCCCTGCCGGCGTCCAGCGAGCCCGCGCCCTGGACCGTGGAGTTGTACCCCAGGTCCATGGCCGAGGACTTGAGGATGTCCTTCACCGTGAGGTTGAAGTCGAACGGCACCGGTCCATGGGCATCGCGCCATGCCTCGTAGACGAGCGCCGCGGCGCCTGCGGCGACGGGCGTGGAGCGGCTCGTGCCTCCCCAGGTCTCCCAAGCTGTCTGGCCGTTGAGCACCGCGTTGAGCGTGATGTCACCGGCCGAGAAGGCACCGTCGGCAACGATGTCGACACCGGCGGTGCCGTTGGCACCGAAGCCACGATTCGACCACACCATGACGTCGTTGTCGACGATCTGGGAGGCGTTGGCGATGGAGTCCCAGCCGGTGCCGCCGAACTGCGTCGACGCGCCGACAGCGATGCCGGCATAGGGGGCCGGGGGTGCGGTCGTGCCGTAGCCCGGCGCGCCGTTGCCGGTCGAGAACAGCGGCGTCGTGAAGCCGCCGGTCAGGAAGTGGATCCAGTCCGCCTCCTGGCTCGCGGCATCCCAGCCGTCGTTGTCGACGTTCGATGAGCCGTACGAGTTCGAGGTGATATCGACGCCGCTGGTGGTCGAGAGGAGGTAGCCCAGCTGGGTCGAGAACTCGAACGAGAAGTAGATGTCGCCAAACGGGGCGAGCCGAGCGTCAGGCGCACCGCCGATGACGGCACCCGGATAGGTGCCACCGGGGACGTCATCGAACGTCGGCGCCTTGCCGTTGATCACGCCCTGGCCGACGATGTTGGAGGCGGTCAGGGTGCCGTGTCCGCCGATCGCGGGATCGAAGTCGCCGGTCCAGGCGACCAGTTCGCCCGGGCCATAGCCGAGCGTGAAGTCGTCGGTCTCCGGGTCAAGGAACGCGTCGACGCCACCGGCGACGGGCGTGACACCGTCGGAGATGTAGTACAGGAGACCGCCCGACAGGTCCGTGTAGCCGTCGCCATCCATGTCGCGATACGACACCGGCGAGGACTTGTTGACCGGCTTCTCGTCGTCGAAGCGGTAGTCGTTGTCAAGGTCGACGTAGACCGTGTCGTAGACGCCGGCCGTCGTCGAGTCAGTGACGAGGAAGGCCGGTCGCTCCCCGAACACGAGGAGAAGGTGGTCATCGGGGTGGCTACCGAGGAACACGTTGCCGGACTTCGAAACCCCGGCCGGGAACCGATATGTGTGCTGCTTGAAGCCTGCCGGCGCCCCGAAGTTGCGCGAGGGACCGGTGCGGGTGGCGAACTTGACCATGCAGGTGGCTTTTGGCCCCTTGTCGGCCCAGTCGGGGCATGTCTTGGCCTGTGTCTCGACGTACCAGGAGAGGCCCTGCTGGACGTGGCTCGAGGCAATCCACTGCAGGGCACCAAACGGGTCAAAGGCCTTTGGCCAGCCGTTCCAGCCCGAATATGGCGCATCCTCCCAGACCTGCCACGTCCCGATGAGATCGGGGTGACCGAAGTCGGTGCCGCCGTCGAGCACGCCGACGGTCACGCCGTCGCCGGTGTAGCCGGCCTCCCACGCCTCGACGAAGTTGTGCGTCCGAGCGTCGAGAAGGGCGAGCTCCTTGAGCTCCTCGAAGTTCGACTCCGCGAGCGGCGGCGCCTTGGAGTATGGAATCTCCTTCTTGTAGAGGCCCTTGAGGATCTTGTTGAGAACCGCCGTCGATGGCCGCGTGTCGAGATCCGGGTCAGGCACACCGAGCGGACGGCCGGTCTTCGCGAAGTCGATCGGGCCGACCGAGACGACGTTCCGTGCGCCGGCGAGCTTCGGCAGCGCCTGGGTGCGGATCTTGCCGACGAGGATCGCGACCTTGCCGGCATCCGCGACGTGGACGTCCTTCAGATACTTGGCTGCCTGCTTGTGGCCACCATTGACGACCGCGAACACGAGGACGTTCTTGGTGCTGCCACTCTCCAGCTGGCGCAGCAACTTTGGGTGGAGCTTCGACTTCGCCTGGTCGGCAGCAGAGGCGACCGTCTCCGGTCTGCCTCCAGCGCCGTTCTTGCCATTGCCGTTCTTGGCGATCGCAGCTGGTGCCACAGACGCGGCGACCAGCACGGCCGCGAACAGGAGCGTCGCGAACCGACGAACCATCAATCCCCTCCAAGGTTCGGAGCGCGAGTGCCTCATCCTCCACGCCCCGCCGGTGGCACGACCGTCCTTCCGGGGGGCGTCTGCGACCGAAGCGGGCCGCAGTCCAAGCGCAGCGACGGTACTACCGCCCTTCCGGGCGGGTCAAACCCCTACCCAACGTTTGGATCGCGATTGCAATGATTTGAGTGGTGCGAGGCGGCACCGCCTCAGATCGGTTCGGCGTCGAGGCTTCCTGACCGGCCCACCGCCGGACGCGCCGCGGCCCGAGTCCGCTCGATGAACCCGATGACGGCGACGGCGAGGACGCCGAGGGCCAGCAGCTGTTCGAACCGCAGTGGACCGATCACCCCCGGGTCGCGCCAGACAAAACCCACGGCGATCCGCGCCAGGGCCCACAGGCCAAGGGCCACGTACAGCGCCGCTCCGTCACGGTGTGCCAGTGCCTCGAGCCGAGTCGCCATCGCCAGGACGACAAGGGCCCCTCCCACCGCGAGCGCCTCGTAGACCTGGGCTGGATGGGACGGCAGCGAGGGCGCCAGCGAACCCCACGGGCCAAGGCCCTCGTACGCGGTCGCCCAGGGCAGGTCGGTCGGTAATCCCTGTCCGGTCGCCCCGAGAACTCCGATGAGCTTGCCGGCACCGAGCACGAACAGCAGCGGCAGCGCGACCGCGTGCATCCACCGCCCAACGGGCGCCCCGATGAGACGGCCGATCAAGGCGCCCACGAGCAGCGCCAGGGGCACGGCCAGCGTGAGCGGCAGCGCGCCATGGGTGGGATCGAGAATCCCCTCCGGATGGGCGCGGTAGTAGTCGAGGTGATCGAGCACGTAGCCGAGCCGTCCGCCTGCGACCGCGGCGGGAATGGCCGCGAAGACCATGAGCACGAGATCGCCCGGCCGGAGCCCCGGCGGCGGGACGTACGGGGCGTCCGACGGCGTGATCGAGCCGATCCGCATCGCCAGCAGCAGGCCGAAGAACAAGACAACGGCGAGCGCCAGCGTCTCGACGCGAATCGAGACCGTCTCGGACAGCCGGATGACAGGATCGAACGAGAGCGTGATGACCGCCGGCACGGATGCGAGTGTATGCCCGGCGACGGGCCCCGCTAGGAGACGGCGGCGAGCTCGTCCAGCTTGGCCACCAGCTCCCGGACGGCCCCGGCGGAGCGTTCGAAGGCCGCCCGCTCGTCGTCGCGCAGCGTGATCTCCAGCACCCGCTCCATGCCGCGTTCGCCGAGGACGACCGGCACGCCGACGAACAGGCCGTCGACGCCGTACTCGCCCTGGAGATACGCCGCGCACGGCAGCACCCGCTTCCGATCGCGGAGGATCGCATCGACCATCTCAAACGTCGAGGCCGCCGGGGCGTAGTAGGCCGAACCGCTCTTGAGCAGCGCAACGATCTCCGCGCCGCCGTTGGCCGTCCGCTCGACGAGCGCCTGGATTCGATCGGCCGGCAACAGGTCGGTGATCGGGATGCCGGCGACGGTCGAGTAGCGCGGCAGCGGAACCATCGTGTCGCCGTGGCCGCCGAGGACGAAGGCGCTGGTGTCGACGACCGAGACGCCGAGTTCCTCGGCGATGAACGTCCGGAACCGCGCCGAGTCGAGGACCCCGGCCATGCCGATAACCCGCTCCCGCGGGAAGCCCGAAGCCTGCATCGCGACGTGGCACATCGCATCGAGCGGGTTGGTGACGATGATCAGGATCGCGTCCGGCGAGTGGGCGGCGGCCTGCTCGACGACCGAGCGGACGATGCCGGCGTTCTTGGCCAGCAGGTCGTCGCGGCTCATGCCCGGCTGGCGAGCCAGGCCGGAGGTCACGACGACGATGTCGGAGCCCGCGGTCTCGGCATAGTCGTTGGTGCCGCGGACGGCACCGTCGTGGCGGACGACCGGCGCGGCCTCGGCAAGATCGAGGCCCTTGCCCTGCGGCAATCCATCCACGATGTCGACCAGCACGACGTCGGCGAGGCCGGCCTCGGCGAGCCGCTGGGCAGTGGTGGCGCCGACGTTCCCGGCGCCGATGACGGTGACCTTGTTGCGGCCCATCTTCGAGCTCTCCTCGTTTCCCTATCCTGTGTCGCGGAGCTGTCCGGGAGGGACGCCCGCGTGGAGGGTCATGTCGTGTCGACGAACGTTCCCGTTGCCGCCCTGGTCATCCTGGGCGTCATCCTCGCCGTGCTGGGGCTCCTGGCCGGCGGCAGCATCGAGCTGACGGTGATCGGCCTGATCGCGATCGCGGCCGGCGGCGGCATTGCCGTCATGGGCTCACGCCGCAGCTGACCGCGCATCCGGCTCAGCCCTCGCCGGGCGGCGAGACGCGCACCTCGCCGACGTCGTCGGGGCCGATCGGGCCGGCCGCTCGAACCGCGGGGCTGACGCCGTCGGCGTAGGCCTCGAAGTTCTCGTGGAACATGTGGGCGATCTTGCGGGCGGCCACGTCGTAGGCGTTCGGGTCGGCCCAGGTGTTGCGCGGGATCAGGACCTCGGCCGGGACGCCCGGCACGGCGGTCGGGATCGCCACCTGGAAGACCGGGTCGAGGACGGTCGGGACGTCGTCGAGCTCACCACCCAGGGCGGCCCGAACCATGTTCCGGGTGTGGGCGATGTTCATCCGCTGACCGGTCCCGTACGGCCCGCCGGTCCAGCCGGTGTTGACGAGCCAGACGGGCACGTCGAACTGCTCGAGGCGATCCATCAGCATCTCGGCGTAGACCCCGGGGTGGCGCGGCAGGAACGGCGCCCCGAAGCCGGCCGAGAACGTCGCGCTCGGCTCCTTGACGCCGACCTCCGTGCCGGCGAGCTTCGCGGTGTAGCCGCTGATGAAGTGGTAGGCGGCCTGCTCGCGCGTCAGGCGTGAGATCGGCGGCAGGACGCCGAACGCGTCGGCCGTCAGGAAGACGACGTTGCGAGGCGTTCCAGCCACGCCGGTCGGGTCGGCGTTGCCGATGTAGTGGAGCGGGTAGGCGCCGCGGGTGTTCTCGGTGATCGCCTCCGAATCGAGGTCCAGCTCACGGGTCAGCGGGTCGATGTCGACGTTCTCGAGGATCGTCCCGAACCGCTTCGTCGTCGCAAAGATGTCCGGCTCGTACATCGGCGACAGGCGGATCGTCTTGGCGTAGCAGCCACCCTCGAAGTTGAAGACGTAGTCGCTGCCCCAGCCGTGCTCGTCGTCGCCGATCAGGCTCCGCAGCGGGTCCGCCGAGAGCGTCGTCTTGCCCGTCCCGGAGAGGCCGAAGAAGACGACCGTATCGCCGGCCTGGCCGACGTTGGTCGAGGAGTGCATCGGCAGGACGCCCTCGTCGGGCATCAGGTAGTTCATGACCGTGAAGGCCGACTTCTTGATCTCGCCGGCGTACATCGTGCCGACGATGATGATCTCCATCCGTTTGAGGTGGACGAGGATGGCGGTCCCCGATCGCGTGCCCTCGGTGTGGGGGTCGGCCTCGAATGAGGGCACGTCGAGGATCGTGAAGTTCGGCTCGAAGGTGGCGAGCTCGTCGTGGGTCGGGCGCCGGAAGAGGTTGCGCGCGAAGATGCTCGCCCAGGCGGTCTCGGTGTAGACCCGCAGCGACCGGCGATGGGTCGGGTGGGCACCGATGAACATGTCCTGGCTGAAGAGGCGCCGCGTCTTGAGGTAGTCGAGGAGGCGCGCCCGGAGGCGGTCGTAGTGCTCCTCGCTGATCGGGTGGTTGACCTCGCCCCACCAGACCGCGTCCTCGCTCGAGGACTCGCGGACGATGAACTTGTCCTTCGGGGAGCGCCCGGTGTGCGTCCCGGTTCGAACGACGAGCGGCCCGTCGGCCGCAACGATCCCCTCGCCCTCCCGGATGGCGGCCTCGTACAGGGCGGCCGTCGAGAGGTTGGCCACGATCTTGCCGGCCCGGATCCGGGTGGAGGCCCGGGCGGAACGGGTCAGTGGCGGTTCGGACGGGGTCGTCGAGGGGGACGTCGGGACGGACATGTCGGCTCGGTCTCCTGCTGCGGTCGGTCCCGGGGCCACCGGGCGCCGCGCTTTCGATCGACCGGCCGCGCGTGACATCGAGCGTGCGCTCGATGGAGTCGGCTTCCGCAGTCGCGCTTTCGGGCCATCCTACCACCCGACTCCAAGCCGATCGACGGGCCAAAGGTCACCTTCGGATTGCACCGGCATGTCGAGACCGTGTCGGGATGACCACGCCGGAGGGCGGGGCCAGCCCCGACGTAGCCGACATCACAATTGAGTTGAACGGCAATCGCCGTATCGCTGCGGTAGCGGCTGTCCCGGCGTCGGGGCCGACACGATTCGAGCCAGAACCACGCTCGACGCGATCGTCTCCCTTCGCCACCGCGTTCGTTCGATGGGCAGCCGATCGATGGACGTCGCCGCTACGGCGTGGCCTGTTCAACTCAGTTGGCAATGTGGACAGGTCGCGGCCCCCGACGCTCGAGGTCAGGCTCGGTCGAGGGCCTCACGCAGGTCGGCGATGAGGTCGTCGGCGGCTTCGATGCCAACGGAGAGCCGGATGAGGGCCTCGGGAACCTCGAGCGGCGAGCCGGCGACGGAGGCGTGGGTCATCACGGCCGGGAGCTCGATCAGCGACTCGCCGCCGCCCAGGGATTCGGCCAGGGTGAAGATCCGGACCGATTCGCAGATCGACTCGGCGCGAGCCCGGGCACTCCTGCCGCCACGGGGCGCCGGCACGAACGAGACCATGCCGCCGCCTCGGGCGCCCATCTGGCTAGCCGCGGCCGCGGCCTGCGGGTGGGCATGAAGCCCATCAGCCAGCCCCGGGTATGACAGCCACTCGACGTCCTCGCGTCCGGCGAGGAACTCGGCGACGGCGTGAGCGTTCGAACAGTGGCGTTCCACCCGCAGCGCGAGGGTCCGCAGGCCTCGAAGGGCCAGGAAGCAGTCGAACGGGCCCGGCACGGCGCCGGCGGCGTTCTGCAGGAAGCGCAGTCGCTCGGCCAAGGCGGAGTCGCGCGTCACGGCGACCCCGATGACCGTGTCGCTGTGGCCGGCGAGGTACTTCGTTCCCGAGTGGAACACGACGTCCGCGCCGAGATCGAGGGGCCGCTGCAGGACCGGGGTGGCAAAGGTGTTGTCGACGACCACGAAGGGACGCGGCCCGCTCCCGTACCGCTCCCCCGCCGTCGCCGCCACCGCGGCGATGTCGACGACCTTGAGGAGCGGGTTCGTGGGCGTTTCCAGCCAGACCAGCCGCGTGTGCTCGGACAGCGCCTCCCACAGCCGATCCGTCCCACCGGCGAGGTCGACGTACGCCGTCCGCACGCCGGCGCCGGACCGGCGGACCCGTTCGAGGTACCGGAACGTCCCGCCATAGACGTCGTCGCCCACGACGATCTCGTCGTCCGGACCGGCGAGCTCGGCGAGTGCGGCCGTGACCGCCGAGCCCGACGCGAAGGCGATTCCCTCCCCGCCCCCCTCGCGCGCGGCGACCGCGCGTTCGAACCGTTCGCGGGTCGGGTTCTGCGAACGCGAGTACTCGTAGCCGCGGCGTGGCCGCCCCACGCCATCCTGGCGGAACGTCGCGGTCTGGTAGATCGGCGGCGCGACAGCGCCGGTCAATTCGTCCGGCTCCTGGCCGGCATGGACGGCCAGGGTGTCGATCGCGAGGTCGGGTCGCGGGTCCGTTCGATCGTCGTGCACGGCGCCATCATCGCAGCCCGGGAGGCGCGGCGAACGCCGAGAGCCGGCACGGTGCTACCTTCCGAGCGCACGTTTCGGGCGGACGTCTCGCCCGACCCAGGGAAGGAAGAGCATCGGTGTTTGCCGATCGACTGCGCGTCTGGAAGACCGCCTACAACACCGCGAACCTGCCGGCGGGCATGACCACGCCGCCCGACGCGATCTCGAAGTGGATCGTCATCACCCGGGCCGCCGTCTTCTCGATGACCGCGACCTCGGGCCTGATCGGCGGTCTGCTGGCGGTGGGTGCCGAGCGCCTCCTCGGCGGCTTCAGCGTCGACTACGGGCTCCTGGCCCTGGCTGTGGTCGGGCTCGTCGTGGCCCACGCCGCCAACAACATGATCAACGACTACTTCGATCTCGAAGGCGGCGTCGACACCGACGACTACGTGCGGGCCCAGTACGCGCCGCACCCGATCCTCGCCGGCTGGGTCACCAAGCGCCAGCTGGGCGCCGCGATCCTGGTCGCCAACGCCATCGATCTCGCGATCCTGCTGGTCCTGATGAGCCAGCGCGGGCCACTCGTGGCCGCCTTCGCCCTGGCCGGACTGTTCGTCAGCGTGTTCTACGTCGCCCCGCCGATCCGGCTCAAGCACATCGGCCTCGGCGAGCCGGGCGTATTCGTCGTCTGGGGGCCGCTGATGGTCGGTGGCACGTTCTTCGTCGCGACCGGCCAGCTGCCCGGCTGGGTCTGGATCGCCTCGCTGCCGTACGCGATCCTCGTCACGACGGTCCTGTTCGGCAAGCACATCGACAAGATCGAGGCCGACCGCAAGAAGGGCGTCCGGACGATGCCCGTGCTGCTCGGCGAGCGGAACGCCCGCTTCGTGGCGCAGGTCCTGATGATCGCCTTCTACCCGATCGTCCTGGGCGCGGCGGTCGTCGGCTGGATCGGGCCCTGGGTGGCGCTCGTCGTCCTCGGCATCCCGCGGCTGGTGCAGGTCCTGCGGGTCTTCGCGAAGCCGAAGCCGGAGGTCGAGCCGTTCAGCTACGTCGGTTGGCCGCTGTGGTTCGTCGGCCAGGCCTTCGTCCACACCCGGCGCGCCGGCGCGCTGCTGATCCTGGGGCTGCTGCTCAACGCGTTCCTGCCGGTTCGGCTCCCGTGGCTCTAGCCTTCGGCAACGGCCGCCGGCGTCAGCGCGGCGCCAGGAAGCGATAGCCGAGGCGACGCTCGGTCTGGATGTAGCGCGGGTGCTCGGGGTCGTCGCCGAGCTTCTCACGCAGCCGTCGGATGTAGACCCTGACGTAGTCCGTCTCGTCGATGTACTCGCGACCCCAGACCTTCGCGAGGAGCGTGCCGTGCTGGAGCACGTGGCCGGCATTGCGGACCAGGTGGTAGAGCAGCTTGTACTCCGTCGGGGTGAGCTCGACGCGCTCGCCGCGGAGGCGGACCTCCTGGCGGGCGAAGTCGACCTCGAGATCCCCTGACCGGAACGACGGCGATCGGCTGGCCGGCGGCGGCATGTCGTGGCGGCGCAGGACCGCTCGGACCCGGGCCATGAGCTCGAGGTGGTTGAACGGCTTCGTCACGTAATCGTCGGCCCCGAGCTCGAGGCCCTTGACCTTGTCCATCGCGTCGTCGCGGGCCGTCAGCATGACGACCGGCACGTCCGAGAACTGGCGGAGCTCGCGGAGGACCTCGAAGCCATCGCGGTCCGGGAGCCCGATGTCGAGCAGGATGATGTCGGGCGATTCCCGTTCGACGACGTCGAGGGCCTCGTCGGCGCTGGCGGCCGACAGGACCTCGACCTCCCGCCACTGCAGGGTCAGGCCGAGGGCGACCGATTCGACGAGATCCGGCTCGTCGTCCACCACGAGGATCCGCATCATGGCTCGTCGGCCTCGGGGCCCGAAGTCGGCACGACCAGGGCGAAGGTGCTGCCCACGGCGACGCGGCTCCGCACCTCGATCGTGCCGCCGTGGGCCTGCGCGATCGCGAGCGCCGTGGGCAGTCCGAGGCCGACACCCTCCTGGGCCGAGGGGCGATCGTTGCGGCCGACGAAGAAGCGCTCGAAGAGGCGCGCCTGGTCCGGCTCGCTGATCCCCGGCCCCTCGTCCGCCACGACCCACGCCGTGTGCTCCCCGCGCGCCTCGACGCGAAGGATGATCCGGCTCCGGTCCGGCGAGAACTTTTGGGCGTTCGAGACAAGATTGAGGAGCGCCTGCTCCAGGCGCCGGCGATCGCCGTAGACCGCGTGCTCGCGAGAAACGGTCGCCTCCAGCTCGAGCTCCTGACCCCGCTTGGCGGCCAGCGGGGCGATCATCGCCATCACGGCTTCGGCGAGCTCGACGGCCCGGAAGCGGCGGGTCTGCAGGGCCACGCTCCCGGCCCGGAAGCGTGTCAGGTCGAGGATGTCATCGATGAGCCGCTGCATCCGGTCGGCGTTCCGCTCGATCGAATCCAGCAGCGCCCGGCGCTGCTCGTCGGTCGGATGGGCCCGGGGTTCGAGGAGCAGGCCGACGCTGGTTCGGACGGCCGTCAGGGGCGTTCGAAGCTCGTGGGCGATCGTCGAGAGGAGGTCGGATCGAAGGCGTTCGAGCTCCTCGAGCGACACCGCCGGCTGGCCGTTGGCACTGGCAACGGCAAGCCGCGCGCCGAGCGAGGTCGTCACGTAGCGGGGCCCCGACGGGTCGCGACGCAGCACCCGGACGAGGCCCAGCTCGGCGAGCCGGCCCAGGAGTCGCTCGGCCACCCCCGGGAGGAGCGACGCCCCGGCGCGGCGAGCGCGATCCTCCAGGTCGGCGGCGGTGCCGGAGGGCGGGATCAGCCCGAGCGCCGCGTGGAGCAGCGGCGCGGGGGCGACCGCCGCCTGGGCCTCGGATTCGGCGACCGCGGGGCCGGCGGTGCGCGGGGCTTCCGCAAGACGATCGATGGTTGGTCGGTTCATTGGCCTGCAGCGACGAGCATACGGTTCGCCGTGCACGGCCGGGGAAACGGGCATGAACGACACGTGAACGAGCGGCGGCGAATATTGAGGCCCCGTTCACCGCGGTTCCCGGGCCCGTATCGGGGCATGTCCGAGCCTGTGGTGACACACGCGACCCACCACAGGAGCAGGCCAAGGACATGATCCAGCAACCGATCCAGGCCGCGTCGCCGGCGGCGGCGACTCCCGGCCAGCGCGCCGTGGCGGCGGCCGTGGCGCAACTCGATGCCGCCGCCGAGTACCTCCAGCTGGATGGCGACCTGCGGGCGATCCTCCGATCGCCGCAGCGCGAGCTGATCGTCCGATTCCCGGTCAAGATGGACGACGGCTCCGTTCGGGTCTTCACCGGCTATCGCGTCCAGCACAACACGGCCCGCGGGCCCGCCAAGGGCGGCCTTCGATTCCATCCCCAGACCGACCTCGACGATGTTCGGGCGCTGGCGATGTGGATGACCTGGAAGTGCGCCCTGATGAACGTGCCCTTCGGCGGCGCGAAGGGCGGGGTGACCTGCGATCCGCGGGACCTGAGCGCCCGCGAGCTCGAAGGGGTCACGCGGCGATTCGCGACGGAGCTGAGCCCGATCGTCGGGCCCGACTCGGACATCCCGGCACCGGACGTCGGCACGAACGCCCAGGTCATGGCCTGGTTCATGGACACGCTGTCGATGCACGCCGGCTACTCCATTCCCGGCGTGGTGACCGGCAAGCCGCTCTCGATCGGCGGCTCGGCCGGTCGGGCCGATGCGACCGGCCAGGGCGTGCTCTACACGATCGAGGACGCCGCGCGCCGGATCGGACTTGACCTGGCCAACGCGACTGTCGCCGTCCAGGGCTTCGGCAACGTCGGCGAGGCGGCCGCCCGGCTGCTCCACGAAACCGGCGCCCGGATCGTCGCGGTCACCGACATCGGCGGAGGCGTCGAACGGCCCGAGGGCCTCGACGGCGCCGTCCTGGCCCGCTACCTCCAGGAGCACGGCACCATCGCCGGCGCGCCCGGCACCCGCCCGATCGACAACGAGCGGCTGTTCGGCCTCGACGTCGACGTGCTCGTCCTCGCCGCGCTGGAGGGCCAGATCACCGACGCCAACGCCGGCAACGTCCGAGCGCGCATCCTGGCCGAGGCCGCCAACGGTCCCACCGATCCCTCGGCCGACCCGATCCTCGCCTCGCGGGGCGTGACGGTCATCCCCGACATCCTGTGCAACGCCGGGGGCGTGATCGTCAGCTACTTCGAGTGGACCCAGAACCGCGCGGCCTTCTCCTGGAGCCGAGAGGAGGTCAACGACCGCCTTCGCCGGCAGATCCTGACCGCCGCCGACCAGGTCTGGCAGCGGGCCGCGTCCGAGCGGATCCCGCCCCGCCTGGCCGCTCACTCCCTGGCCGTCGAGCGTGTCGCCGACGCCACCCGACTCCGCGGCCTCTACCCCTAGTCACCGTTCAGCTCGTCATTCAGAGGAGAAACCTGGAATGCGTATCTTCGCCCAGCCCCGGAAGGGCTACTGCGCTTCGTGCGAGGCCTTCATCAGCGGTCGTCCGGTGTACCGGATGGACGAGGCCTACTGCTGCATCGGCTGTGCCGCTGGCGGACCGTGCATCTGCACCTACGAGGCGGACATGGCCGATGACGGCGTCGACCACCTCGGCCTGCTCTTCTCGGTGGAGCCCGTCGCCGCCGAGGCCCCGGGCGCCGACGGGTCCCCGACCACGGCAACGCCGCTGGAGCGCTCCCGCTCCCAGGCCTAGGCGGCTGGGCCGCTCAGTGGAGGATCTGCGACAGGAAGCGCTTCGTCCGCTCGTGCTTCGGCGCGTCGAAGATCTGCCACGGCGGCCCCAGCTCCACGATCTGGCCCTGGTCGAAGAACGCCATCCGGCTGCACACGGCCCGCGCGAACCCCATCTCGTGGGTCACGCACAGCATCGTCATGCCCGACTGGGCCAGCTCGCGCATGACGTCGAGGACCTCGCTGATCATCTCCGGGTCGAGAGCGGAGGTCGGCTCGTCGAAGAGCATGATCTTCGGCTGCATCGCCAGGGCCCGGGCGAGCGCGACCCGCTGCTGCTGACCACCCGACAGCTGGGCCGGGTACTTGTGGGCCTGCTCCGGGATGCCAACCCGGGTCAGCAGCTCCATCGCCTCGTGCTCGGCCCGATCCCGGGCCCAGTGGCGGACCTTGATCGGCGCGAGCGTGACGTTCTGGAGCGCGGTCAGGTGCGGGAAGAGGTTGAACGACTGGAAGACCATGCCGATCTCGCTCCGGATCGCGGCGATGTTCCGCAGGTCGTCCGACAGCTCGATGCCATCGACGATGATCTGGCCCCGCTGGTGCTCCTCCAGGCGGTTGATCGTTCGAATGAACGTCGACTTGCCCGAGCCCGACGGCCCGAAGATGACGACCACCTCGCCGGTTCGGACGGTGAGGTCGATGCCGCGCAGGACATGGTGCTGACCGAACCACTTGTGAACGTCCCGGCAGACGATGATCTCGTCGCCGGCCATGGCGGTCCCGGGAGCCGGCTCCTGGTCGCCCATTTCGTCACCTCCTTCCGCGGTCCGAGTCAACGCTTGCCGACGCCGAGCGCCGCCTCGAGCCGATAGCTTGCCTGAGACAGGGTGTAGGACAGGACGAAGAACACCGCGGCGATGAACAGGTAGACCTCCATCTGGGCTCCGAACCACTCGGGCTGGGCCAGCACCGCCCGCCCGATGCCCAGGATCTCGAGCAGTCCGGCCCCGATCGTGACCAGGGTCGTGTCCTTGAGCAGGCTGATGAACAGCCCGACGTTCGCCGGGATGACCGAGCGGAGGGCCTGCGGCAGGATGATGTGGAGGTTCGTCTGGACGGCGTTGAGCCCGATGGCGTGGGCCGCCTCGTACTGGCCGCTCGGGATCGCCTGCAGGCCGCCCCGGACGTTCTCGGCGACGTAGGCCGCCGAGAAGAGCGTGATCCCGGCCGTCGCCCGGATGACGTGCTCGACGCGGATCTCGCCCGGCAGGAACAGCGGCAGCATGATCGCGGCCATGAACAGGATCGTCACCAGCGGCACGCCCCGGACGACCTCGATGAAGGCCGTGCTGAAGACGCGCACCGCGGGCAGGTCGCTGCGCCGGCCGAGCGCCAGGAGGACGCCGATCGGGAACGACAGGATGATCCCGGCGACCGCGAGCAGGAACGTCAGCAGCAACCCGCCCCAGACGTTCGTCCCGACGACCGGGAGGGGGCCCCCGACCCCGGCCAGCAGGATGAGTGCCAACACCAGGTAGACGAGCCAGGCGGCGGCGAGCGCGCGACCGGCGATCGGCAGGCGGCGGGCGGCAGCCCACGCCGCCCACGTCGCCCCGACGTTCAGCAGCAGCGCGAGCGCCGCCACGAGACCCAGCTCGGACACGGCAGCCAGCCCGGCGAGGAGCACCTGGCTGGCGGCCAGCCAGAAGGCCAGGGTCCGAACGGCGCCACCGCGATACACGGCGGCCGCGACGCCGCCGAGGACAGACAGCCCGGTCAGCCCGAGCCAGACGCGCCAGACCTGGTCGGCCGGGTACAGCCCGACGAGGAACAGCCGCAGGTTGGCGGTGACGACGCCCCAGCGAGCCTCGCTGATGGCCCATGCACCGATCCGCACCGTCGCCCACAGGAGCAGGGCGCCAAGAGCGACCGTCACGACCGAGCTCCACCAGCTGTTGAAGAGGTTCTGGCGAAGCCAGGCGCGCCGCCCGAGCGACATGTCGGGTGGCGGCAGCCAGCGCTCGCCCTCGGCCGTCACGTCAGCGCTCCAGGACCTGGACCCGGCGGTTGTAGAGGTTCATCAGCAGCGACGTCGCGAGGCTGATCGTGAGGTAGGTCGCCATGACCAGGACGATCACGGACACGGGCTGGCCGGTCTGGTTGGCCATCGTCCGGCTCACGGCGAAGAGGTCAGGAAAGCCGATCGCGATCGCCAGGCTGGAGTTCTTGGCGAGATTGAGGTACTGGCTCGTCAGCGGCGGCACGATCACCCGCAGCGCCTGCGGAAACACGACCAGGCGAAGCGTCTGGCGTTCCGTCAGCCCGAGCGCCTGGGCGGCCTCGACCTGGCCTCGCCGAACGGCCTGGATGCCGCCGCGCACGACCTCGCCGATGAACGCCGCGGTGTAGATGACGAGCCCGGCCAGCAGGGCCGTGAACTCCGGCGAGAAGCTGGTGCCGCCCCGGAAGTTGAACCGCTCGAGCACGGGCGGATCGAAGCTGATCGGGGCTCCCAGGACGATCCAGCCGGCGAGCGGGATCACGATCAGGCCGGCGAGCCCGACGAGGCCGAGACGCCGAGGATCGAGTCCCGCGTCCTCGCGGCGCACGGCAATCCGCCGGAGGACGAACGCCAGGGCGACCGCCCCGACGACCAGGCCGAGCCACGGGCCAAGCGTGGCCTCGGCCTCGGGGCTGGGGATGAACAGGCCGCGCTGGTTGAGGTAGATCGAGCCCGGCAGGCTGATCGAGCCGGCCACGGGCGGCAGCTGCCGGAGCACGGCGTAGAGCAGCACCAGCTGCACGAGCAGCGGGGTGTTGCGCATGACTTCGACGAACCCGGCCGACAGCCGGCTGACCAGCCAGTTGCGCGACAGCCGGGCGATCCCGACGAGCACCCCGAGGATCGTCGCGAGAACGATGCCAACGATGCTCACGACGATCGTGTTCGCCAGGCCGGCGATGAAGGCTTGTCCGTAGCTGTCGACAGCCCTGAACGGGATCGGGCTCTCGGCGATCTCGAAGCCGGCGGTCGTTCGCAGGAAGTTGAGGCTGAACGTCAGGTTCGTCCGGGCCATCGCCGAGGTGAGGTTATTCCACAGCCACAGCGCGGCGACCAGCACGGCGAGGACGAACACGCCCTGCGCCGCGACCCGCCGGACGCGGACGTTGCGCCACGGCGGCACCGACGTCCGGAGGGGCGCGTCGGACGGCGCGCCCGGTGCCGACGTCACCGGCGGCGGTCGCGGTGGGAGGCGGCGAGCGCCGGGCGGACCTCAGGCCCGCCCGGCGTCCCGACCTCGATCAGCGGTACGGCGGCGCGTAGAGCAGGCCGCCGTCCGTCCACTGGCGGTTGGGTCCCCGATCCAGGTTGAACGGGGTGTTCGGGCCGAGGTTGCGGTCGTAGATCTCGGCGTAGTTGCCGACCGCGCTGATGACGTCGACGACCCAGTCGTTCTCGAGGCCGAGGAGGGCACCCAGCTCACCCTCGGCGCCGAGGAGCCGGCGGACGACGGGATCCTCGTTCGTGTCGCGCATCTGCGTGACGTTCTGCGAGGTGACCCCCTTCTCCTCCGCCTCGAAGGTCGCGAAGACGACCCACTTCACGACCCCGAACCAGCCGTCGTCGCCCAGCGGGGCAACCGGGCCGAGCGGCTCCTTCGACATGACGACGTCGAGCAGGAGGTGCTCGTTGGGGTTGGTGAACGTCGTCCGTCGGGCGACGAGCTGCGATCGGTCGCTGGTGACGGCGTCGCAGCGACCCTGCGAGTAGGCGTCGTAGGTGGCGTCGATGTCGCCGAACACCTGCGGCTCGAAGTTCACGCCGAGGGCCCGCATCTGGTCGGTCAGGTTGAGCTCGGTCGTCGTCCCGGACTGGACGCAGATCGTGGCTCCCGCCAGGTCTTCGAGCGACGTGGCACCACTTGCCGCGGTGACCATCATGCCCTGCCCGTCGTAGAAGGTCGTCGGGCCGAAGTTCCCCCACTGGCCATCACGGCTGACGGTCCAGGTCGTGTTGCGGATCAGCACGTCGATCTCGCGAGCCTGGAGCGCCGGGCCGCGATCATCGGCCGACAGCGCCCGGTACTCGACGGCATCCGCATCGCCGAACACGGCCGCCGCAATGGCCCGGCAGAAGTCGACGTCGAACCCGCTCCAGGCGCCGGTTCCCTGCTCCAGGAAGCTGAACCCGGGCAGGCCGCCGTTGACGCCACAGACCAGGTTGCCCCTGTCCTGGATCGTCGACAGCAGTCCATCGGTCGGTCCCGTCGTCGTCTGGGTGGCCGTCGGTGATGGATCGGTCGTCTCGCAGGCGACGGCGAGGATCGCCACTGCCACGAGCATGGGAATCAGCCGCGCGGGTCTGGTCATGGGGATCTCCCTCCACTTGGCCCCTTGGGGGCGGCTAGGCCAGCCATAGTACCGGGCGGCTCAAGCTCTCCGAGCGCCCCAAATGCGCGCTCTTTCCTCTCCGCGCGCGGCCCCGGCTGCAAGCGAGGCCGCCCGCGCATCCCTCCTCCCGTATGAGCGTCGCGGGAATATTCATGTTCGATTCGGTGGGGGTGCTTGGGGTCCGACCGTGTCAACCTCGCGAAGATCAGGAATGAATATTCCTGCGACAGGCATAGCGGAGCGGGGATGCTGGTCAGCCGGGAGGCCAGGTCGCCTCGAAGACGTACTCGAGCCCATCGATCGGGTCGAGCTGCTCGCCCACCCGTCGAAAGCCGAGCTGCCGAATGAGACCAAGGGACGGCTCGTTGTCCGGCGCAACGGAGGCCAGGAAGCGCCCGACACCGTACCGCTTCGATGCCCAGTCGAGCATCGCCCGAACCGCCTCGATGGCGTAGCCGCGGCGGCGGAACTCGGGGTCGACGCTGTAGCCGATCTCGAGGCGGCCGGCCTCGTCTGGCGGCCCGTGGAAGCCGACCGAGCCGATGACGCGGCGCTGCCCGGGTTTCTCCTCCAGCACCATGGCGCGGCCGAGCCAGCCACGAATCGACGGATCGACCGCGAGCTGGGCGAGCCGGTACTGCAGGAAATCGTCCAGCTGGGCAGGCAGCCAGGCCGGCACGGCGGCCCCGATCTCGCGAGCCGCCGCCTCCAGGTCGCCGCTCGCGAGCGCCTCCATGATCGGGACGGTCATCGAGACGAGCTCCAGCCGAGCCGTGCGAACGGGCTCGACCACGGGCCCCTCGCCTGCCGGCTCGGCCGCCACCTCGGTCAGTCGCCGCGGGTCGCGCGGTGGGCGAGGAACTCGAGCAGGTCGAGGCGGGTCACGACGCCCGCCGGTCGGCCGCCTCGAACGACGACGACGCCGGGCGCCCCCTTCGACAGCAGCCCGAAGGCCTCGTCGAGCGTCGCCTCGAGGTCGATCGTCGGCAGCGGCGGATCCATGACCTCGCCGACGGTCCGTTCGACGACGGATGGGTCGCGGTAAGCCCGGTCGAGCAGCCCCTTCTCACTGACCGAGCCGACGATTCCCTCGACCGCGTCGCCCTCGGGCTGCTCCGAGACCGGCAGCTGGCTGCTGCCGTACAGCTGCAGCAGGTCGATCGCCGCGCCCACGCGGTCGGTCGTCCGGGTCAACACGACGTCGGGCATCTCGGCTCCCTCGTGCCAGGCCCGCAGGACCTCACCGACGCGAACCACCGCGCCGGTCGTCGGCAGCAGCCCGTTGGCCCGCATCCACTCGTCGTTGTAGAGCTTGGAGAGGTAGTTCCGGCCGCCGTCGGGCAGGATCACGACGATGACCGCCTCGGCCGCCTCGCCGGGCGTCTCGCGGACGATCCGGGCGGCCTCGTCGAGCGCGGCAACCATCGCCGTGCCCGAGGACTCGCCGGCCAGGATGCCCTCCTCACGGGTGATGCGGCGGGCCATCGCGAACGCGTCGCGATCCGAGACGCGAACCCAGCGGTCGACGACGGCGGGATCGTAGGTCCCGGGAAAGAAGTCCTCGCCGACGCCCTCGGTCAGGTACGGCCGGGCGGTGTCGCCTGACAGCACCGAGCCCTCCGGGTCGGCACCGACGACGACAAGGTCGGGATTCTTCGAACGGAGGTAGCAGGCCGCCCCGGTGATCGTGCCGCCGGTCCCGACGCTGGCCACGAAGTGGCTGATCCGGCCCTCGGTCTGGTCCCAGATCTCCGGACCGGTCGTCCGCTCGTGGGCGCGGGGATTCTCCTGGTTCCAGTACTGATCCGGCTTGAAGGCGCCGGGGATGTCGCGGGCCAGGCGGGCCGCGACGGAGTAGTAGCTCTCCGGCGACTCGGGCTCCACGGCGGTCGGGCAGATGACGACCTCCGCGCCGTAGGCCCGCAGCAGCGCTCGCTTCTCGTCCGACTGCTTGTCGGGCATGACGAAGATGCAGCGGTAGCCCTTCAGCGCCGCGGCGATCGCGAGGCCGTGGCCGGTGTTGCCCGACGTCGGCTCGACGATCGTCCCGCCGGGCTTCAGCAGTCCATCTCGCTCGGCCGCCTCGATCATCGGCAGGGCGATCCGATCCTTGACCGAGCCGCCGGGGTTGAGGGCCTCGATCTTGGCGAGGAGCAGCGGTTGCCGGTCGGCCGGGCCGAGGCTCCGGGTCAACCGACCGATTCGGACCAGCGGCGTGCCGCCGACGAGCTCGAGGATCGAATCGGCGTACTCCACTCGCGGCGAGCTCTCAGTGCTCCAGGGGGCCAGGTCCGAGGAGCAGCCAGGTCATCCGCTTCCGGAACCGCCGGGGATGGTCGGGCGGGTCGACGGTCTTCGCGAAGAGCTCCTCGACGACCGGGCCAAGCATCCGTTCGAGGCCTTCGGTCGCCAGCTTCGCGAGCGCCAGCTCGGCTCGGCTGTTCGGCTCGGGCATCTCGCCGGGCCAGGCCTCGCCGACGAGCTCGGGGATCGTGACCATCGGCAGGACGCGCGTTGCGAGGCGCTTGCCGAGGTACAGCTCCTCCGTGCCGGCCATGGCGATCGGCAGGATCGATACACCGGTGCGCATGGCGATGAGGGCCGCGCCCGGGCGGAACGGACCGATCCGGCCGGTCGGGCCGTTGACCGTGCCCTCGGGCATCTGGACGAAGACCGCGCCGTTGTCCAGCACCGCCTGGGCGGACCGGACGTGCTGTTCGATGCCCACGCCACCGCGCCACACCGGCAGCATCCCGCCGAGGCGGTGAATCAGGGCCTCCTTCCACCTCGAGGTGAACGCCGACGGCCCGCTGCCGAGGAACCAGGTCCGCGGCTCCAGCGGCAGGGCGTGGAAGATCAGGATCGGATCCATCCAGCCACGGTGGGCGGCCGACACGAGGATGTAGCCACCGCCGTTGGGGATGTGCTCCTGGCCGGATGTCTCGACCTTGATTCGGAAGAGGCCGAAGACCAGCAGCCGCCAGAACACGGTGGCCGCGCGGTAGAGCAGCGAGGCCTTGGCCTCCGGTCGGCGGCCAAGCCAGTCCAGGCCCTCGCGCGCCCCGCCACGCGCGGCCGCCAGCTCCTGGGGTCGCACCCGAGCGCGCGGACGGCGGCGAGTGGCGGACTGCACGCTCGCCGACCGTGCCGGCGACTGACTCGCCGTGGCCTCCGAATCGGCGCTCACGTCAGCGGCTCCGGCTCCTCCTGCGCGGCATCCTGGCCCTCCTCCGGCGTCCAGTCCTCGTCCTCGTCGTACCAATCCTCCTCGTCCTCGTCGTCCTCCTGTCGGACGATCGTCACCGGCGCACTCGTGCGATGGAGGTACCACAGCAGGGCCACCCCGACGACCACGAACGCGAGCCCGAACAGCTGGGCCGTCGGGATCCCGCCCAGACGCCAGACCATGCTGTCGATCCGGAGGAACTCGGTCACGAACCGGACCGCGCCCATCCAGATCAGCGCGATCGGGAAGAGCATGCCGGCCTTGAGCCAGCGGGGCGGGTTGCGCGACAGCCACAGGACGACGAGCAGCCCGACGGTCGCCGACAGCGATTCGTAGAGGAACAGCGGGTGGAAGTGGGTCGTCGCGACCGGGAAGGCGTCGCACGGGTACTCGGGCAGGCGGTGGGCACAGTCGATGGCCAGGCCCCATGGCAGGTCGGTCGGCCGGCCGTACAGCTCCTGGTTGAAGAAGTTGCCCCAGCGCGCGATCGCCTGGAAGGTGAACAGGGCCGGCGTGACGATGTCGCCCCAGACCCAGATGGAGATGCGGTAGCGGCGGGCCAGGAGCAGGAACGCGATCGTGCCGGTGATGAACCCCCCGAAGACGCCGAGGCCCGTGTACGGCGGCAGGATGATCTTGAGCGGGTCGTCGGCGTAGAGGTGCCACTGGTCGATGACGTGGTACAGCCGGCCGCCGATCAGCGCCGCGATGGCGACGACGACCAGCCCGTTGCCGATGAGGTTCGCGTCCTGGCCGAACAGCTTGGCCTGGCGGACCATGAGGAGGTAGCCGACGGCCAGTCCCGTCGCGTAGGCGATGCCGTACCAGTAGACGGGGATGGGGCCGAGCTGAATCGCGATGGCGTTCGGCGTCCAGTCAATCACTCGGCGGAGTGTACGCGGCGGCCGGTAGACTGGCGGCCGTGCTGACCTCTGTGCGGCCGGCGCGGTCCCCCGCCTGATGGCCGAGTTCCAATGGTGGCTGCTCATCGTCGGGCTGGTCGCCGGGGGCGCGATCGTCGCCGCCTTCTACATGGATACCCGGCGCCGCGATGTTGACATCGAGGACGACGAGCTGCGGGCCGAGGCAACCTGGATCGCGGCCCGCCTGCGGCCCGGCGCCGACCGGCCCGATGCCGCACGGGTCGAGGAGGTGCTTCGAGCGCACCGCGAGTACCTGGGGCTGCCACCGCCGGACCGACTCGAACCGGTGCACGGGCCCTCAGACCGCGACACCGATGACGCGCCCGACGATGTACGTGACCGTCGCGGCGACGGCGCCGATGATGACCTGGCGGCCGCCCGAGTACAGGAGCCCGCGGCCGGTGAGCAGGCTCACCCCGGCGCCGACGGCGAACAGCGCGGCGATCGATAGGGCGATCGAGGTGATGAACGACGCGCTGCCGGCCAGGAAGACGTAGGGCAGGACAGGGATCACGGCCCCGACCCCGAAGGCCGCGAAGGACCCGCCCGCGGCACCCCACGGCGAACCACGCTCGTCGGGATCGAGGCCCAGCTCCTCCCGGACGAGCGTGTCGAGGGCGTGCTCGGGGTCGCTGAACATCCGCTTCGCGATGGCGGCCGCCTCCTCCTCGGTGAAGCCCTTGGCCCGGAACACCCCGGCCAGCTCCGCCTCCTCTTCCTCCGGCATGGCCTCCAGCTCCGCTCGCTCCAGCGCGATCTGGCGCTCGAACAGCTCGCGTTGCGACTGCATCGAGATGTACTCGCCGGCGGCCATCGAGAACGCCCCGGCGAGGAGTCCGGCGATCCCGGCCAGGAGCACGAACGAGCCCTCGCCATGCGACGCGCCCGCAACGCCCATGACGAGGGCCATGTTCGAGACCAGGCCGTCGGAGACCCCGAAGATGACCGCCCGCAGGGTCCCCGATCGACCGGCGCGATGCCAGCGCTCGCCGGCGACGATCTCCTCGGGCGTCCGGGTGTCCGTCCGGGGTGCGCGTCCGGCCGTCGGTCGCGAGGCGGCGCGGCTCAGCCGCTGCCAGATCTCGGCGTGCTCGCGCTCGTCGGCTGCGATCCCGGCCACCTCCGGCGAGGCCTGGCTCATGTAGAGGTCTTCCTCGTCGCCTTCGAGCGCCTGGACGAGGTCACGGACCGCGTGGGTCCCGAACAGCCGCGCCAGGAAGACGATCGTCCGCACTCGAAGCCGGGGGCCCTCGCTCTCGGGAACCGTGGCACCCAGGTCGCGCAGCTTGGCGGCCCAGATGTCCGCGTGGCGCCGCTCGTTGGCGGCAATGGTCCGGAATGCCTCCGCCCGTCGCGGGTCCTTCTCGATCCTCGCCAGGGCCTCGTAGAGCGCGATCGCGTCACGCTCCAGCTTGAGGTTGGCGAGGCTTTGGGTGACGTCGATCGGGGCCATCAGCTACGAATCGTAGCCGCCTACAATCGCGGGCATGCCGGATTCGATGCCGCCGCTGCGCTGGTTCGGCGCCGGCGACGTCCGGGCGGCGATGCCGCCGATCGAGGAGCGGCTCCGCCTGGCCGAGCTCACGATGACCGCCCTGGCGCGCCCCGGCGCGGCCCAGCTGCCACCGAAGATCGCGATCCATCCGCGCCCCGCGGCGTCGTTCGTGCACGCCATGCCGGCCCACCTCCGCGCCGACGCCGGGACCGGAGAGCCCGCGACCGGCGACCTCGTCGGCATGAAGTGGGTCGCCGGCTACGCGACCAACAGCGAGGTCGGGCTCCCGGCAATCAACGCGGTGGTGATCCTGAACGATGCCGCGACGGGGGTTCCGACGGCGATCCTCGATGGCGGGCCGATCACCGCCGAGCGGACGGCTGCCGTCTCCGGGGTCGCGATCCGGCATTTCGGCCCCCGCCCCGAGCCCGGCCTCGAGGTTGCGCTCATCGGCGCGGGCGTCCAGGGCCACTCGCACCTGCCGATCCTGGCGAACCTGCTGCCCGGCCTTCGGCTGCGGCTCTTCGACCGGACGCGGGAGCGAGCGGCGGCCCTCGCGGCCGTCGCCCGCGCGACAGATGGCATCGCCGAGGCCCGGCTCGCCGACTCAGCCCGGGCGGCTGTCGAGGGCGCACGCGTGGTCGTCAGCGCGGCCTCGTTCGGGCCGAAGGCGGAGGCCCAGTCGATGACCAACGACTGGCTCCACCCGGTGGCGACGGTCGTCCCGATCGACTACGCGACGTACTGCAACGCCTCGGTCGCGCGTGAGGCGGCACTGTTCCTCGTCGACCAGCGCGAGCAGTACCTGTACAACCGTGAGACCGGCAACTTCGACGGCTATCCCGATCCCCACGCGACGATCGGCGAGGCCATCCTCGCCGGCACGACGAGGCCGGCGGGCCGGGTCGTGCTGACCCACCTCGGCGTGGGACTCGCCGATCTCGTGTTCGCCGACGCCATCGTCCGCGGCGCCATCGCCGCCGGGCGCGGCACGACGCTCGAGCGCTGACCGGGCCGGAGCCCTGACCTGGTGCGATTGGCGAGCGCCATCCTCAAGACGATCACGGTCCTCCTCATCGTCGTCGTCGGCGTCGTCGGCACCGTCGGGGCGGTGGTCACGGCCCGGGGCCTGCCGCAGACCTCGGGCACGCTCCGGATCGAAGGGCTCCAGGCGCCGGTCACCGTCGCCCGCGACCGCCACGGGATCGTCCAGATCACGGCCGACGGTCCCCACGACCTGTTCCTGGCCCAGGGCTTCGTCCACGCCCAGGAGCGGATGTGGCAGATGGAGATCTCGCGCCGCATCGGCGCCGGCCGGCTGTCTGAGCTGTTCGGCGAGAGCCAGCTGGACACCGACCGCTTCATTCGAACCCTCGGCTGGCGCCAGGCGGCCGAACGGGACCTGGCGGCCCTGTCGCCGGAGACCGTCACCGCCCTCGAGGCCTACGCCGACGGCGTCAATGCCTGGATCGATCAGCACGACGGGCGCCTCCCGATGGCCTTCGTCGTGGCGGGTCTGCTGGCCGGAAGTGGCAACCTCGGAGGCTACGAGCTCGAACCCTGGACCGCGCTCGACTCGGCGACCTGGCAGAAGGTCCAGGCCTGGTCGTTGGGCGGGAACGTCGACGCCGAGATCTTTCGAATGCTGGCCGACGATCGCCTGGGCGATCCGGCCCAGACCGACGAGCTGTTCCCGGCCTATGGCGATTGGGCGCCGGTCATCACCCCGTCCAACCTGCTTGGCAGCGAACTCCCCGCCGCGCTCGCCTCGGCCCCGCGAACGCCATCGGCGCTCGATCCGGGGCACGCCGCCGGGCTCGCCGCCCTGGGTGCTCTCGCATCGACCGTCCGCGAGCTGGCCGGCTTCGACGGCGGCGGCGGCTTCGTCGGCGACCACGGCGTCGGTTCGAACAATTGGGTCGTCTCGGGCGACCTGACCGCGAGCGGCTCGCCGATCCTCGCCAACGATCCCCACCTCGGCTTCGCGATGCCGTCGGTCTGGATCCTCAACGGCCTCCACTGCCGAGCCGTCTCGGAGAGCTGCCCGTGGGACGTCGCCGGGGTGTCCTTTCCGGGAGCCCCGGCGGTGATCATCGGCCACAACGCCCGGATCGCGTGGGGCGCGACGAACGTCGGGCCCGACACCCAGGACCTGTTCCTCGAAACCGTCGACCCGGCTGACGCATCCCGCTACCTCGCCGGCGACGAGTCGCTGCCGTTCGAGGTCCGCCGCGAGACGATCAAGGGCGCCGGCGGCGACGACGTCGTCATCGACGTTCGAATGACCCGCCACGGGCCGGTCCTGTCCGACGTCGACGAGCGGCTCGAAGGCGGACCCGTCCTGGCCCTGGCCTGGGCGTCGACGGCGGAGCCCGACCGGACGCTCGAAGCCATCTTCCGGATCAACCTGGCGGGTGACTTCGAGGGCTTCCGGGCGGCGTTCGACGTCTTCGGCCAGCCGAGCCAGAACTTCATCTACGCCGACGTCGAGGGCCACGTCGGCTATGTCCTGCCGGGCCTGATCCCGGTGCGCGACGGCCCGAATGGCGAACGCGTCCGCGACGGCGCATCCGGGGACGCGGAGTGGACGGGCTGGATCCCGCGCGAGGACCTGCCGTGGCAGCTCGATCCGCCGTCAGGCCGGATCGTCACCGCCAACAACGCCCCGGTCGACCAGTCGTATCCGTACTCGATCGGACCCTGGTCGGAGTTCGACCCTGGCTACCGGGCCGCTCGAATCGCGGGCCGCCTGGACGCTCTCGTCGCGACCGGCGTGCCGCTCGTCCCCGACACGATGCGAGCGCTGCAGCTCGACGCGCATGTCCTGCGGGCCGACGAGACGGTGCCGGCCATCCTGGCCCTCGCCCCGGAGCCGGCCACCGCCGACGGCCGGGCGGTGCTGGCGGCGATCGAGAGCTGGGACCGCGTCTGCACGGTCGATTCGCCCGGCTGCGCGGCCTACGCGACGCTCGAGCTGTACCTCCAGCGGGCCATCTTCGACGACGAGCTCGGGCCGCTCGCCCGCGACTACGTCGGCGCGCCGCCGTCCTGGGTGAAGCTCGTCGAGCTCCTCGAGGCTCCCAACGACGCCTGGTGGGACGACACGACCACCGCCGAGCGCGAGAACGCAGCCACGATCATCGGTCGGGCGATCGAGCGGGCCGGCACCGAGCTGCGGGCCGCGCTCGGCGATCCGGAGAGCTGGCGCTGGGGCCGGCTCCACGGCCTGACGTTCGCCGAATCGACGCTCGGCGGGTCGGGGATCGGGCCGCTGCAGTGGTACTTCAACGCCCCGGCGCGAGAGGTCGGCGGGGCCGATGGGACGGTCCTCAACAACTACTACCGCTTCTCCCGCGCGTACCCCGATCCGTACGATCCGTCGTACCAGCCGGTCGGGCTCGATCGCGTGTTCAGCGTCACCAACGGCCCGTCGGTGCGGTTCGTGGTCGACATGGCCGATCTCGACGGCGCGACGATGGTCATCACGACCGGCCAGAGCGGCAACCCGTTCGATGCTCACTACGGTGACATGGTCGACATCTGGGTCGGTGGGGGCGCGATCCCGCTGCCGTTCTCGCCCGCTGCCATCGAGGCCGCGACCGTCGCGACGCTCACCCTCACGCCCTGACGCCCAGACGCGTACGGCGCCCGCGGTTTCGCCCCCGCCCCGACAGCCGCTCGAAGCTGCACCTGGGCGACATCTCAACTGAATTGAACGCTCGGGCGCGTATCTGCCACCACGCGCCGGCAGGACGACGGTCGTCACGGAGAACTTGTCCCGCCGTGAGCGCGCCGCGGGACAACCGGGTCGCGGCCGCTGCCGAGGACGCAGCGCCCGCTCCCGATTTCCGACCTTCAGCACGCCGCGATAGGAGGTCGCGTTCCACTCAATTGGTAAGGAGGCAAGGTGGGGGCGGCGGCGAGGTGAGGCCCGGTGCTACTCGTTGACTTCGAGCGGGCCCTCCGGCACCTCGATCAGCACCCGATCACCCTCGATGACGACCGGGTAGCGCGCGAGCGGCAGCTCGGCCGGTGGATCGAGCGCCTCGCCCGTCGCCAGGTCGAAGCGCGACAGGTGCAGGGCGCAGGTGAGCGTCCCAGTCGGCTCGCCCCCGGGGCCGATCGAGCCGTTGCCCGTCAGGAAGCCCTTGTCGAGCTCGAAGTACTCGTGGGTGCAGATGCCCTGGTAGGCCCGGATCTCGTCAGTGTGGACGACGATCACCTGGTCGGTGCCATCGATGAAAGCCATCTTCATCGTGCCCGGCGGCACCTCGTCGACGCCCAGCAGGTCGATCCGGCGGGTCATCCCCTGGTCGCGCTCAGGCAGCCGTGGCTGTCTCGCGCAGCCCGGCGGCCCACTTCGCATCGAGCAGCTCGCGCAGGCGGTCGCGGGCGTCGTCGAGCGGCACGGCCGCGACGACCGGCTCGAGGAACCCGAGCACGATGAACTTGCGGGCCTCGTCCGGCGCGATGCCACGGCTCTCGAGATAGAACAGCTGGGCCGCATCGATCGGGCCGACCGACGACGAGTGCGCCGCCCGGCGGCAGTCGGGCTGGTCGATCTCGAGCGACGGGATCGCGACCGCCCGCGCCGACTTCGAGAGATTCATCCCGAACTCCCCGAGGTAGCTGTCGGTCCCGACCGCCGAGCGTTCGATGGTGATGAGGCCTTTCATGAACGACCGGGACTTGTCGAGCAGGACGCCCTTCGACAGCAGGTTGCCGGTCGTGTCACGGCCGATGTGGCGGGTGTACGAGGTCAGGTCGAACAGCTGCTCCCCGTCGGCGAAGACGATCTCGACCTGCTCGACCGAGCTGCGGTCGCCCTCGAGGTGGTTGTCGACCCGGGAGCGGACGAGGCGGCCGCCGAGCTGGGCCAGCGCCCATCTGAGCGACGCTCCCTCGCCGATCGAGGCGTGGCGATGTTCGAAGACGACCTGGTGCTCGTCGAACTCCTGGAGCGACGCCATCGCCAGGGACGCACCCTCGCCGAGCCGCACCTCGGTCGTGCCATGGAACAGGCCCTGTGGCACCGGCTCGCCCTCGGCACACTCGATCGCGGGCCCGCAGGGCACCTGCTCTTCGACCACCCAGGCCGTCGCACCCGGGCCCATCTCGATCACCGTCCGGCTGACCAGCGCCCGGCCCGGCGCCGCCGCGCGCCACCGCAGCGTGATCGCCTCGCGGACGCTGACGCCGGCCGCGATCTCGACGTGCCGGCCGTGGCTCCAGAAGCCGCGGGCAAGCATGGCCAGCTTGTCGTCGGACGGCAGGGACGCGCCGCCTTCGAGCGCCCGGCGGTAGCCGGCCGGATCGCGCTCGAACCACTGGCTGAACGTTTCCACGCGAACGCCGTCCTGTGGCGTGAGATCCGCCAGGTCGTCGCCGAGCCCGGGCGGGGCATCCGTCACGTACGGCCGGGCCTCCATGAGGTCCGCCCCGCGCAGGTCGACGTACGGCGTGTACAGCTGGTTGGCCTCGATCGGCGCCGCTGCGAACGCCTCGGCCGCCGCCATCCGTTCGGCGCGCAGCCAGTCCGGCTCGGCGCGCTCGTCCGAGAGCCGCTCCGCGAGCTCGCGCGTCGCAAACTGGAACGGCAGATCGCCAGGCGCGCGGCGGCGGGGCCGTGGTGTCGTGGTGGTGGGATTCGTCACCTTGGGAGCGTACCCGAGACCGCACTTCGTAGCCTCGACGGCGACTGCAGCACGTACCGGCCCGGCCACCCCGTCCCCCTCGGGCTCAGGCCACACCCCGGCACCTCGCCCACGTCGCCAACGCTCCAGGTCGCCGCCTTACCAACTGAGTTGAACGGAACCGTCGTCTGCGGCTTGCTGGGGCTCGAATCGGGCGGCCAGGCGCCGCGTCCTGGGCACACTGACCAGCCGAAACCTCCCGCTGCGAGCTCACCGCGGGCCAAATCCTCCCTCGACGACGGCCACAAGCCGGTGGCAATTGGCAGATAAGCGCCCCGGCGTTCAATTCAGTTGAGATGTCGCCCAGGTGCCGCTTCGGACCGTCCCCAGAGGCTGCGAGCAAGGCCCTCCTGCGCATGGCTGCCGTCGCCGGCACGTCGATTCACGAGCATCGCCTCGGGCGGGGCTGGCCGGTTCGCGAACTCGCACGCCGAGCTGGCGTCTCGCCCGCGCTCGTCCAGCACATCGAAGCCGGCGGGACGGCGTCGCTCGAGGCGTACGCGCGTGTGATGACGGCGCTGGACCTGCGACCAGAGCTCGATGGCGTGGATCCGCGAGCGCGGACACAGAGCAGTCGGCCAGACCAGGACTTCGTACACGCGGCGATGGGCGAGTTGGAGGCGGGGCGACTGCGAGCCCACGGCTTCAGGGTTGCTATCGATGAGCCCTATCAGCACTACCAGTTCGCGGGGCGGGCGGACGTCGTGGCCTGGGACGTGGAGCGACGCGCGCTGCTGCACATCGAGAACCGCACGCGCTTCCCGAACCTGCAGGAGGCGGCCGGCAGCTTCAACGCCAAGCGCAGCTACCTGGCCGATGAACTCGCGGAGCGGTGGCGGCTGCCCCGCGGCTGGGCGAGGGTGGACCACGTCATCGTGGCGCTGTGGTCCGCGGAGGTCCTTCACGCCGTGCGGATTCGGACCGAGACCTTTCGGGCGATGTGCCCGGACGACGCCGCCTCCTTCCAGCGGTGGTGGTCCGGCACGCCGCGGGAACGCGGCATCTCGAGCAGCTTCGTACTGTGCGACCCGTCTCCCCAAGTCCGCGAGCGCTACCGATTCGCGACCCTCGATGACGCCCTCCGGATCAAGCCCCGGTATCGCGACTACGCGGAGGCGGCTGCTCGCCTGCGCGAGTGACCGCGCCGATTACCCGAGCGAGCCCTCCATCTCGAGCTTCACGAGGCGGTTGAACTCGATGGCGTACTCCATCGGGAGCTCCTTCGTGAAGACCTCGAGGAAGCCCTGGATCACGAGGTTCTGGGCCTCGTTCTCGGTCAGGCCGCGCGACATCAGGTAGAAGATCTGGTCGGCACTGATCTTGCCGACGGTGGCCTCGTGGGTCATCGTCGTGTCGTCTTCACCGATGTCGATGTAGGGGTAGGTGTCAGACCGCGACTGGTCGTCGAGCATCAAGGCATCGCAGCGGACCGACGCGACGACGCCGGTCGAACCCGGCGAGACCTTCAGGTGGCCGCGATAGGTCGCCCGCCCGCCGTCCTTCGAAACGGACTTCGAAACGATCCGCGAGGTCGTGTTCGGGGCGAGGTGAATGGCCTTGGCGCCGGTGTCCTGGTGCTGGCCGGCGCCCGCCACGGCGACCGAGATCACCTCGGCCGTGGCGCCCTCACCGCGGAGGTAGATCGACGGGAACTTGACGGTCTTGCGCGAGCCGGTGTTGGCGTCCACCCACTCGACGGTCGACCGCTCATACGCGTGTGCTCGCTTCGTCACGAGGTTGTAGACGTCATTCGACCAGTTTTGAATCGTCGTATAGCGGACCTTCGAACCGGGCAACGCAACGACCTCGACGACCGCGGCGTGGAGCGAGTCCGTGGCATAGATCGGGGCGGTGCAGCCCTCGATGTAGTGGACCTTCGCACCCTCGTCGACCACGATCAACGTCCGCTCGAATTGGCCCGTGTTCTCGCCGTTGATCCGGAAGTAGGCCTGGAGCGGCAGCGGGACCTCGACGCCCTTGGGGACATAGACGAACGAGCCGCCCGACCAGACGGCGGTGTTGAGGGCGCTGAACTTGTTGTCCTCGGCCGGCACGACCGTCCCGAAGTGCTTCTTGAAGAGCTCTGGGTACTCCTTGAGGCCCTGGTCGGTGCCCATGAAGACGACCCCGAGCTTCGAAAGCTCCTCGCGGACCGAGTGGTAGACGACCTCGGAGTCGTACTGGGCGCCGACGCCGGCGAGGAACTTGCGCTCCGCCTCGGGGATGCCCAGCCGTTCGAACGTCGCCTTGATCTGCTCGGGGACGTCGTCCCAGGACTTCTCCTCGCGCTCGGACGGCTTGCGGTAGTAGACGATCTTGTCGAAGTCGATCTTGTCGAGCCCGTCGGTCCACATCGGCATCGGCCGCTTCACGAAGTGCTCGTACGCGCGCAGCCGCATCTGGAGCATCCACTCGGGCTCCTCCTTGAAGCGGCTGATCTCCTCGACGGTCTGGCGCGTCAGGCCGCGGCCGCTCTCGCGCAGGTAGACGATGTCGTCGTGGAAGGCGTACTGCTCTCGTCGGTCGGCGACGAGCTCGCGGGTCGTCGGTGTGGTCAAGAGGCTCTCCGTTCGGGGCCCTCGGGCCCGGTTCTGCAATCCCAAGTGCAATTATCGGGATTACCCCCCGTCGGCGTCAACGACCCCCAGGCCCGCGAGCCACTGACGTACGAGCTAGGCTGCGAGGGTGGCCGCGTCCCCGCCCTGGTATCGAGTCGTCAGCGATCCGGGCGTGCTGCGGCGCGCCGTGATCACGGGCGTCGGGGTCGGCACGATCTTGACGATCGCCAACAACACCGACGTGATCCAGGCCGGCACGATGCCCGAATCGCGACTGCTGCCGATCGCGGTCACCTACGCCGTGCCGTTCCTCGTCTCCCTCGCCTCGAGCGTGCTGGCACTGCGCGTCGAGCGCCGGGACCAGGGCCAGACGACGCGCCTCCTGGAGCGCGAGATCGAGGCGATCGTCCGCTTTCCCGGCCAGAACCCGAACCCCGTCATGCGCCTCAACCGCGACGGGCAGGTCATCTACGCCAACGATTCGAGCCGTCCCGTCCGGGGCGCCCTGGGCGTCGAGGTCGGCGACACCCTGCCGACTCCATGGTTCGAGCGCGTTCGAACCGCGCAATCGACGACCGACCCCGTCCGCTTCGAGGTCGAGCACGGCCGCCAGACGTTCGCCGTCCTTGCCGTCTGGGTGCAGGACCTCGGCGTCTACAACCTCTACGGGACCGACATCACCGGCGCCAAGGTCGTCGAGCGCTTCCCCGACGACAACCCCAACCCGGTCCTGCGGATGAGTCCCGAGGGCCAGCTGCTGTACGCCACCGCCGCAAGCCGCCCGATCATCCGGGCCCTCGCCATCGAACCGGGCGACCCGCTGCCCGGCGACCTCCTCACGGCCATCCAGCGGGCCATCGATGACGACGCGGCCCCGACGCCCGAGATCGCCGGCGACGGCCGGATCTTCCACCTTCGCCCGGTCGTCATTCCGGAGTTCGAGTTCGTGAACCTCTACGGCATCGACGTGACCGCGCTCAAGGCTGTTGACAAGTTCCCGAACGAGAACCCCAACCCGGTCGTCCGTCTCGATCGCGACGGACGGGTGAGCTACGCCAATCCGGCCAGCGAACTCCTTCGTCGGGCGCTCGGTGCCGACGTCGGCGATCAGCTCGACCCGCTGACCTTCCAGCGGGTCCTTGACGCCCTCGACGGCGACGCGACGGGCGCGCTGGAGCTGACCGCCGAGGGCCGGGTCTACGAGGTCCGGGTCGTGCGGGTCTATGAGTTCGAGTCAATCAACCTGTACGGCACCGACATCACCGCGGCTCGCCAGGTGGAGGAGCTGAGCGCTGCCAACGAGAAGCTCCTGCTCAGCATCCTGCCGCCCTCGATCGCCGAACGGCTGCGCGGTGGCGAGACGGTCATCGCCGACCGGTTTGACGACATGGCCGTCCTGTTCGCCGACATCGTGGACTTCACGGCGCTTTCCTCGCGACTGGCGCCGATCGAGGTCATCGAGCTGCTCAACGAGGTCTTCCGGATGTGCGACGAGCTCGCCGAGCGGTACGGCCTCGAGAAGATCAAGACGGTCGGCGACGCCTACATGGTCGTCGGCGGACCGGGTCTGGGCGATGATCGCTCGAACGGCAGGCGCCCCGGCTCCGACGGCTTCGGCTCCCACGCTGCCGATGTCGCGAGCATGGCCCTGGCGATGCTGACCGAGCTGGCGCGCTTCCGCGAGGCGAGCGGCCACTCGATCGAGGTCCGGATCGGCATGAACGTTGGGCCCGCGGTCGCGGGCGTCATCGGCCTCAAGAAGTTCATCTACGACGTCTGGGGCGACACGGTGAACACGGCCAGCCGGATGGAATCGACGGGCGTCCCCGGTCGAATCCAGGTCACCCGGGAGACCTACGAGCGCTTGTGCGATGACTTCGAGTTCGAACGACGGGGCCCAATCGAGGTCAAGGGCAAGGGCACGATCGAGACGTGGTTCCTGGTCGGCCGGCGTTCGAACGACATCGAGGAGATGGCCGTGCCGGCCGCCGAGGCCACGGCTTGAAGCCGCCCGCATCGGGCGGGATCTTGCTCTACCGCCGTCGCGAGGGCGGCCTGGAGGTGCTGCTCGCGCATCCCGGCGGGCCGTACTGGCAGCGCAAGGACGACGGCGCCTGGAGCATCCCGAAGGGCATCGCCGACGGCGAGGAGGATCTCGCCGCCGTGGCGGCACGCGAGTTCGCCGAGGAGACGAGCTTCGAACTCGCGGCCGTCGCCCGCGAGCCGGCTGGCGAACCGCTGGCGTTGGGTTCGGCCACGCTCAAGAGCGGCAAGGTCGTCCATGCCTGGGCGGTCGAGGGCGACCTCGACGCGGCGGCGGCGCACTCGAACACCTGCGAGATCGAATGGCCGCCCCGCTCCGGTCGCATGATCACCATTCCGGAGGTCGACCGGCTCGAGTGGTTCGACATGACCGAGGCGCGCCGGCGGATCCATCCCGGCCAGGCGCCGCTGCTGGACCGGCTCGCGGAGATCATGCGGCCCCACACCGACCCAACGCCGGACTCCGTTGCTTAGACCCGTGCCTGGCCTCCACGCCGCTGTGGCCCGCGGACCCGTGGCCCGGAGGCATTGCGGGATTACCAAATCAGTTGAACGCCCAGACCCTGATTGAGGGGCTGGCGCGCTCGATCGCCCTCGGAACGCCCACCTCGACGCCGCGACGCGCCGCGGCCCAACGTGCTCGACCTGGGAGCCGTCGGCCCCGAGTGGCGACGCACCACACAACCGGGGCCGTTTGGCCCCGGATCGTTCAAATCAATTGGTGAATCGACAGGTTGACAGCGGCACCGCCATGCGCTGGACGCGAGCGGAGGGCGGGTCAAACCCGCCCTCCGTCGACGTCTCGGTGGCCGGCTCCCGGGTCAGGGGCTCCGCCGGGGGCCTGCCGCTCGAAGGGGTCAGCGGCGCTTGCGCTCGCGTCGCGGCGTAACCGCGAGGAGCATCGCCATGAAGGCTCCGAGGGCGATGACCAACCACCAGGCGTCGCTCGACGGGGCCGAGCTGCTGCCAGGCAGGCTGGTGGTCGGTGGCAGGGTCGGGAGATCGGTCTCCTCCTCCAGCTCCTGACCGGGGGTATTGACCTCGTCGCAGACCTCGTCGGCACCACCCTCGCCGTCGTCGACACAGGCCTGGTTGAACACCAGGAGTGTCTCGAAATCGGCCTCCACGACGGTGTGGCTGGCGGTGCAGGTGATCGACTCGCCGGGGGCGAGATCGACCGGCATCGACCGCGTGCACTCCAGGTCGGAAACCTGCTCGTCGGTGACGACCACGTCGTGGAGCGTCACGTTGCCGACGTTGGTGGCGACGATCGTGTACTCGATGACGTCGCCGACTTCGTCGAAGCCGCCGGTCTCATCGACCTTGTCGATCGCCAGGGCGGGGTTGTCCTCGCCCGGGGTGTCGACGTCGTCGCAGGCCTCGGCCGCGCCACCCTCGCCGTCGTCGACGCAGGCCTCGTTGAAGACGCTGCCCTCGTCGAGATCGCCC
>VEOW01000207.1 GCA_012026785.1 Chloroflexota bacterium
AGGTGCGGCGCGGCGGTGACGACGAGGATGCCGGCCAGCGTGATCGCCGCACCGCGCCCGGGCGCTCCACCGTAGCGGCGATCGAAGAAGGCATGCCCGACCGCGGTCAGTCGCCAGGCCAGGGCGACGGTGTTCGCGGCGAGCAGGAGCGCCACGGCCTCGGGCGACAGCAGCGACGCGAGGAGCTGCGGCAGCGACTGCGTGGCCGCCAGCAGGCCGATGATGACGACCACGACCGCGGCCGGCGCGGCCAGCAGTCGCCCGAGGTCGGGACGACCGTTCATCAGCTGCCCGAGGCCCGGCACAACGGCGGACGCGGCCGCGGCGATGGTTCGGCGTCGATCGGCAGACGATCGTTCGGGGTGGACGGTCCGCCGCTGCGCCAGCGGTCGGGCGTGGGTCGTGCGGGAGCGCGCGCGAGGTGCCGCCAGTGCTCGATCTCCTTCCCGGTAGGTCGATCGACACGGTCGGGCACTGACCGTCGGCCGGAGTCTAGCAGCGCCGGCTGGCGCGAATCAGCCGGTCAGCGGAATGGCCCCCGTTCGACCGTCCACGGAACTGGCCGGGCTCCCTTCTCGAAACCCGGCATCGACCGCGACGATCGCGCGGGGGCCGATGACACCATAACCGAGGCGCTTCTGATCGAGCTGGACCTGTCGTCCCGATGAAGCTCGTGGTGCGCCGCGGCAGCACCAGGTGGCCACGTAGGACCTTCGCCTGCGGCGCAGGCGAAACCCGCCTCTCGAATATCGGCTCGAACGTATCGAGAAGCCCCGGCCCAACGGGGCGAGCACTGGGAGAGGGGACATGAACCCACGGCGATCATCAGATCGTCTTCCGAGAATGGCGGCACGCCTGCCAGGGGTCGTTGCCATGCTGCTCCTGGCGGTCTCTCCGGCCGCGGGTCACAACCTTCAGCCGTACGGCAGTTCCGGGGCAGGGGAAGGAGCTGGCCTGTACTGGGGGATGGATCGCGCGCTCTCGGGCTACGAGGATTTCGAGGACGAGGACGCCGACGAAGACGCGGACGAGGATTCGGTGAGTCAGGAGGTGGTGGACCAGGACGTCGACGAAGACTCCGAGGACTCCGAGGCCGACGCCGACGTCGATGTGGACTCGGACTCCGACCAGGACTCCGAGGATGACCAGGACTCAGACGAGGACGACGACTCTGACGAGGACTCGGACGAGGACGACTCCGAGGACGAACAGGACTCAGACGAGGACCACGGCTCCGAAAATGACCAGCACTCGGACGAGGACGACGACTCTGACGAGGACGACCAGGACACCGACGAGGACGACGAATCGGACGACGACTCGGACGACGAGGACTGATCAGCCGGTTCGTCGACCGCGTCAGGAGATGGCCCCTCCGCCGAGGAGGGGCCTCTTCATTCGTCAATCCAGAGTCGCGCCGGCGGCTCGCGGTGTGCTGAGAACCCCTGGAGAGGGCGCCTTCACGCCCGTCGAGTATCCTCCGCTCACGGTTCGAATCGGCCGGGGTGTGGCGTAGCCTGGTAACGCACGTGCTTTGGGAGCACGAGATCGTGGGTTCGAATCCCACCGCCCCGACCAGCCCTCCCGGTGCGTGCTGCTGCCCAACCCTCGCGGCATGGACACCGTCCCCAATTGGCTGGATGATGGCCGGGCATCGGCTGCCCGGCCTCGACCGACCTCTACTCGGTCGAGTTCCTGGAGTCGATTGGGCCGTACCAGCTGCCCCGCGCGCTCGACGAGGGTGGCAACGACGATGGTGTGGTGTGCGCCTTCCCCTTGCCGGATGCGATGGCCGCGGCCATGGGTGCTCCATTCACCCTCTACCAGTTCTTCGAGAACCACCTGCCGGCCCAGCACTGACCCTGGCCGACGGGCGCAACCTGAGGCCGGTGGCCGCTCGCGGTCCCCGGCCTCGCTTCGTGCTCGGAGGGCCACCCGTGCTAGCGTCGCGGCGTGGCGCGACAGCGTGAAGGGAGCGTCGGCGAGGTCTTCCGAGTCGCGCTGCTACTGGGCCTGACCTCGTTCGGTGGACCGATCGCCCACCTCGGCTACTTCCGACGAGAGTACGTCGAGCGCCGCCGCTGGCTGTCAGACGCGACGTACGCCGATCTCGTCGCCCTGAGCCAGTTCCTGCCCGGCCCGGCCAGCAGCCAGGTCGGCATCGGGGTCGGCCTGCTGCGCGCCGGGTACGGCGGGGCCGTGGCCGCGTGGCTCGCATTCACCCTGCCGTCGGCGGTGCTGCTGACGGCCTTCGCGTTCCTGGCCGCGGGCGCCGACGTCGCCGATTCCGGCTGGATCCACGGGCTGAAGCTGGCCGCCGTGGCGATCGTGGCCACGGCGGTGCTCTCGATGTGGCGCAACCTCGCCCCGGACCTGCCGCGCGGCCTGCTGGCGCTGGTGGCGGCGGCGGTGATCCTGGCGATCCACAGCCCGTTCGCCCAGCTGGCCGTGATCGCCGGTGGCGGCCTGATCGGCTGGGCGTTCCTGCGCGTGCCGGCGCCGGTCGAGATCGACGAGTCCCCCTCGCCGGTCGGACGCCGTACGGCAGGCATGGCACTGGCGCTGTTCATCGGCCTGTTGGCCGGCCTGCCAATCGCGGCGGCGGTCACCGGGCTGACCGGCCTCGCGGTCGTGGAGAGCTTCTATCGGGCCGGCTCGCTGGTGTTCGGTGGCGGGCACGTCGTCCTGCCGCTGCTGAACGAAGCGGTCGTCGGCCCGGGCTGGGTGGACCCTGACCAGTTCCTCGCCGGCTACGGCGCGGCGCAGGCGATCCCCGGCCCGCTGTTCACGTTCGCGGCGTTCCTCGGCGCGTCGCTCCGGCCTGAGCCCAACGGCCTTGCGGGCGCGGCCATCGCGGTCGGGGCGATCTTCCTGCCATCGTTTCTGCTCGTGATCGGGGTCTTCCCGTTCTGGCACCGGCTGCGGGCCTCGCCGACGTTCCGGAACGCGCTCGCCGGCACGAACGCCGCGGTCGTCGGGCTGCTCCTGGCGGCCCTTTACGACCCGGTCGCGACCAGCGCCGTCACGAGCCTCGTCGACGTCGCCCTCGTCGTCGCCGCGCTCGGCGTGCTCATCCTGCGTGACGCGCCGCCGTGGCTGGTCGTCGCGGCCCTTGCCGCGGCCGCGCAGCTGACAGCGGCGGCTGGGGTCGGATGATCGCGCCGCGTACCGGGCCGAGCCGATAGCCGGCTGACACGCTGACGCGGGTTCGGAGGGAGCCCTCGGCCACGGGGCGTGGGGCATCGTCGAGCCATGAGCGAGCGATTGACCGGCGCGACCGCGCAGGCCCCCGCATAGCCGCCATGGAGCAGCAACCGCGCGAGCTGCGCGATCCAACCGAGCTGCGTACAGCCTCGGACCTGATGCTGCGACGCCTGGACCGGCTCTACGAGCTCGAGCGACGCAAGCGCGAGATCCCGCCCGAGGAACCGGAGTTCCAGCGGCTGGCGCGCGAGATCGAGGACCTGGCTCGGGCCGTCCTCGGCACGTCCGGCCATCAGGCGGACCTCGCCAACGCAGCAGCCGCCGCCGCGAAGGAGGGCCGAACGGACCTCGTGGATCGGCCGATTCGCGACCTGCCGCCCCGCCGCGATGGCGCCCGACTGCTCGCCGAGTGGCGGGCCGCGGAACGCCGGCTGCGGGCCGCCCCGGCCGGCTCGACGGAGGAGCGCGAGGCCCGGGTCGACGTCGACCGGCTGCGACGCGAGTACGGCCGCGTCGTCAACCGCAGCGACGCAATGGAGTGACTGGCAGCGGGCTAACCAAGGCCGCTTACCAGGACCCGCCGCATTCGCCGAGCCGCGCGAGCTCGGTGCGAGATGGCGCTCTTCTCAACCTCGCTGTAGAGCCCGAAGGTCCGGCCTCCGGGTGGCTCGCCGGCCGGCTCGAAGATCGGGTCATACCCGAACCCGGCGGTGCCGCGCGGGCCGGTCGCGATCCGGCCGCGACATGTCCCACGTCGCGTGACGATGGCCTCGTCCGGGCGGGCGAGCGCGAGGACGCAGACGTAGCGCGCGCCGCGCCGCTCGGGCGGCAGCCCGTCGAGCTCTCGCAGCAGCTTGGCGTTGTTGTCGGCGTCGCTCGCCTCGTGGCCCGCGTAGCGGCGGGTATGGACGCCGGGCCGCCCTTCGAGCGCGTCGACTTCGAGTCCTGAATCGTCGGCCAGCGCCGGCAGCCCCGTGGCGGCCAGGGCGAAGCGGGCCTTGATGCGGGCGTTCGCCTCGAACGTCGGGCCGTCCTCGACCGGCTCGCCGACGACACCAGCATCGTCGAGCGAGACGAGCTCGACCTCGTCAAGCGCCAGCAGCGACCGCAGCTCGCGCAGCTTGTGCTCCGAGCGGGTCGCGACGACGAGCCGCCGCCGAGCGGGCAGCGGCGCACCGAGGCGAGGGCCGTCGCCTGGGCTTCGAACAGGCCGCGGAGGCCCGAGTCGGCGAGCCCCAGCAGGGCGTCCAGCTGGCCGCGGTCGAAGGGTCGGCCCTCGGCCGTCCCCTGGATCTCGACGTAGGTGCCGCCGTCGGTGCCGACGACGTTGGCATCGACCTCGGCCCGCGAATCCTCGGAGTAGTCGAGGTCGAGCATCGGGATGCCCTCGATGATCCCGACCGAGACCGCCGCCACCTTGGCGACAAGGAGGCGCTCCATGCCTGCCCCGATGAGTGCCGCGGCGAGCGCGACGTAGCCACCCGTGATGGAGGCGCAGCGGGTACCGCCGTCGGCCTGGATCACGTCGCAGTCGACCGTGATCGTTCGCTCGCCGAGCCTGGCCATGTCGACGACGCCACGCAGGGAGCGGCCGATGAGGCGCTGGATCTCGTGGGTCCGGCCGCCGACCCGGCCGCGCGTCGATTCACGCTCCGAGCGCTCGGCCGTGGCTCGAGGCAGCATCGAGTACTCGGCGGTCACCCAGCCGCTGCCCTTGCCCCGGAGATGCGGCGGCACGCGGTCGCCGATCGTGGCCGCGCAGAGCACATCGGTATCCCCGACCCGGATCCGGCACGAACCCTCGGCCCACTTCAAGACGCCGAGCGTCATCGAGACCGGGCGCAGGTCGCCCGGTCGCCGCCCGTCGGCCCGAACCGAGGGCGGTCGGTTACCGATGCTCATCGCACCTCCTCCGCCAGTGTCGCCGCCTCGCGCCGTCCCTCGGCATCGCGCCGTGCCTCTGCCTTGGCAGCGTGCCACAGCTCGTCGAGGGCCTCGAAGTCCAGGTCGCGGATCGCCACGCCCCGCTCCGCGGCCAGCCGCTCGACGCGACCGAAGCGGTCGCGGAACTTGTCGTTGGCCGCCCGCAATGCCGACTCCGTCTCGATGCCGAGCTTGCGGCCGACGTTGACGAGGACGAGCAGCAGGTCCCCGAATTCCTCGTGGCGCTCCTCGTCCGAGGCCGCCCGCTCGAGCTCACCAAGCTCCTCGACGACCTTGTCGAGGACTCCCTCGAGATTCGGCCAGTCGTAGCCGAGGGCCGCCGCGCGGGCCTGCATCTCCTGGCTCGCGGCGAGAGCGGGCAAGGATCGGCTGATCCCATCCAGGGCTCCCGCCGCGCCGCCGGCGTCGGCGCGCTCCTCGGCCTTGATCCGCTCCCACTGGCGATTGACATCGGCCGAGGTCCGGGCCTCGGCGTCGCCGAAGACGTGGGGGTGACGACGGACGATCTTGCGGGCGATCGAGGCCTGCACGTCGGCCAGGTCGAAGACGCCTGCTTCGGCGGCCAGCTGGGCATGCAGGACCACCTGCAGCAGCAGGTCGCCCAGCTCCTCGGCGAGCTGCAGCGTCGCGCCGCGCTCGAGCGCGTCATAGACCTCGTAGGCCTCCTCGAGGAGATGGCCACGGAGGGACGCGTGCGTCTGCTCGCGGTCCCACGGGCAGCCATCGGGCTGGCGCAGCCGATGGCTGATGTAGGGCATGCCCCACGGCCCGGCGGCGGCGAGCTCTGGCGCGATCGGCGCGACGTACAGGGGGCCCGCGAGGTGCTCGCGCCGGAGGGTCGCGATCGTCAGTGGCTCGTCGCCTTCGAGCCGGCCGACCGGATGCGAGGGTGGATACAGCCGGGCGAGCAGCGAGACCGGGTCGCGGCCCGCCGGTCCGTGCCGACCCGGCAGCGGCTCCGCCGGCGACGCCGCGGCCTCCCGCCCGGCCAGCCGCTCGAGGGGAACGATCAGCAGTGGCCGCGACGGTTCGATCGGCACCTCGACGAGACGCTGGGCCGGCGCGATCTGGAGGCCCGCGGCGAGATCGAGGCCCCAGCGGGCACGTGCCTCGCCGATCAGGTCGTCGAGCATCCCTACACGGCCGCGTTTGCCGCGTACTCGATGTCGGCCGCCGCCTTCTTGTCGGTGTACCAGCGGCTGAAACCCTGGTCCTTGAAGATCTGGAGCTGCTCCGTTGTTGGCTCGCGCTCCTCCTCCGCCAGGACCTTGAAGAGGTAGAAGCCGTCACCCTCGACGGTGATCACGTCGGAGTCCTCGCCGACGGCTGTCTCGAACATCGGGCGCTCGAGGACCTCGTCGAACTGGCCGCGCGCGACCCAGCCAAGGTCACCGCCGTCGGCGGCCTCGGCGCCCTCGCCGTTCTCGCGCGCCAGCCGGGCGAAGTCCGCGCCGTCGGCGAGCTCCGTCTTCAGCGACTCGAGGAAGACGTCCTCGCCCTCGGTGTCGTCGCGGAGGTACTGGATGACATGCCAGCCGAAGCTGGTGATGACCGGTGCCAGGATCTGGCCGGGCTCGAGCCCGTCGGCCAGGATGGCGTCCTTGAATGGCTCCTGGATGGAGCTTGACTCCGAGTACCACGGCTGCTTCCCGCCGGTCTCGTCGGCGCCCGGCTCGTCGGACACCTCGCGAGCCATCGCGTCGAAGTTCTCGGGATGGGCCTTCAGCTCCTCGTAGGCAGCCTCGGCATCGGCCTTGGCCGTGGCCCAGGCGGGGGCGTCCTGGGGCAGGCCCTTGGCCGCGTCGGGGGCGTCGTTCGGGGCGAACAGGATGTGGCGGACCTTCACGGCGCGCTCGCCGGGCTGCGTCCCGCTCGGCTCCGGCAGGTAGATCTGCAGGACGTGCCGCTGCAGCCCGGGCTTCGAAAGGTCGGCCACGATCTTCTCGGACAGCTTGAGCCGGACGACGTCGGTTCGAACCGCCCGCCGGTAGTCCTCGAGGCTGATCCCCGCCTCCTCGATCTGGGCCTCCAGCGTCGCGTCGACCGATTCGGGGGCGATCTCGGTCACCCGGCCGATCCGGAGGACGCCGTCGTCGCCTTCGATGACATCGCTCGGGACGTTCGGCTCGAGGGCGAACACGGCCGCCATGAAGGCCTCGTCGTAGCCGCTCTCCTGGCCCATCCCTCCGAGGTCGCCGCCCTGCGCCGCGTTCGTGGCATCGGACGTCGTCTGGGCGATCTCCTCCCACGGCTTGCCGGCCTTGAGATCGGCGAGGGCGGCTGCGGCGCGGGCCCTGGCCTCGGCGCGCTGGGCGGCCCCGACCTCGCCGGTGTCCGGGTCCACCGCCGGCTCGATCTCGATCATCCAGACATGCCGCTGCTCGCTCGTCGTGGCCTCCTGCAGCAGCTGGGCGGAGACGTCCTCCTCCGTGACCGTCACGCCCTCTGTCTCCGCAAGGCGGGCCATCAGCGAGGCATCGACGAGCCGCTCGAGGCTGAGCGAGCCGAGGACCTGGCGACGCTGATCCAGGAACGCCAGCTGCTGATTTCCATCGGCAGCGCTGATCTGACCGAGCGCCATGAGCGTCCGGATCCGGTTCTCGATGTAGGTCAGCCGGAAGCGCTCGATTTCGACCCGGTTGTTCAGGTCGTCGCGGGTGATGACCTGGCCGTCCACGCTGGCGGCGACCCCGAAGTGATCGTCGTACCAGCTCCACGCGGCATAGCCGACGAGGATCAGGACGGCGACGGCGATGGCGCCGACGAAGCCCGCGTTGATCAGGGTGGTGCGGCGGTCCCCGGAGCCCCAGCCGGAGCGGCCGGAGCGCCGGACAACCGGCTTGGCTCGGAAGGTCATGCGGCGATGGATTCCTGTTCGAGTCGGGGGCGCGCCGGTGACGCGCGGCGCGTGAGCGGGGCCGAATGGTACCGCATGGTCCGGCGGCAGCCCCGACGGGCGACGGCGGCCGCAGGCTTCGACGCCGGGCTAGCCCTCCAGGCCGGGCAGGATGAGCTCGTCGACGACCCGGGCCGTGGCGTGGCCGTCGGCGATCTCGAACGACTCGTCGCGGAACCGTCGAACCCGCTCCAGGTCGAACTCACCCGCCCGGATGTAGCGGGCCACCTCCTCGGTCGTCTCGAAGACTGGACCGGGGACCCCCGTTCGAAAGTCGAAGTAGAAGCCTCGCTCGCCCTCGTAGTCCTCGTGGTCGGGTGCGAAGAAGACCATCGGCTTGACGAGCAGCGAGAACTCGTAGATGGCACTCGAGTAGTCGGTCAGCAGGATGTCGCTGACGTGCATCAGCTCGTTGATGTCGGGGTGGTCGGAGGCGTCGCGGACGAAGCCCTCGACGGCCGGCGCGATCAGATGGCGGCCGCGAACGAACGGGTGGAGCTTCAGCAGCAGCAGGTGATCCTCGCCGAGGATCTCGCGCATCAGCCGGAGGTCGAGGTCCTGTGGCGAGCGGGCCCGCAGGACGGTGTCGCCCCGGAAGGTCGGCGCATACAGGATGACCTTCTTGCCCGGCGGTAGGTCGTAGCGAGTCCGAAGCTGCTCGCGCAGGGCCGCGATTCGCTCGTCACCGAACAGGACGTCCGTGCGAGGGATGCCGAGGTCCGTCACGAATCGCTCGAGCGGCTGGCGGAACGCTTCGGCGTAGTGGCGAGCCGCGCTCCGCGAGGCCATCAGGCAATAGTCGTAGTTGGAGTGGATCGGAACCTTGCCGATCAGCTCCTCGTCGGCGCCGAAGGTCTTGTCGAGGACGCTGTAGCCGATCTTCTTGAAGGCGCCGCTGGCGTGCCAGGTCTGGATGACGCGCAGGCCCCGGCGACGACCGATGACGTACAGCGGGAAGAAGTAGTCGTCGACGACGAGCACCCGGGCGGTGGCCATGTGGATTGCGGCTCGGGCGGCGTGCAGGAAGCCGAGCACGAGGCCCTTCTTGCCGGGCCGTGCGGCGTAGGCGAGGACCCGAACCGGGACCGGCGGCTGGCGCCGCGTCAGCTCGTCGCGGATGAAGGCCAGGTTGCCGCCGATCCGCGGGGCGTGCGAGGTGGCGAGCACGACGACACGTCGCTGCGGCAGCAGGCAGGCCAGGCGATGGACGGCCCGGATGATCGCGATTCGAAGCCACAGGAGTCGCCGTCGTCGGCGGCCGTTGCCGCCGCGAACACGATCGTCGGTGGTGGGTGGGGCGGCGACGGCGGCTGGAATTCGTAGCCTCCTTGCGGGGTGCAACTCCGGCCCCGGCCGGACCCGGTCGGGGATGATAGCCCGATGTCCGGCAGGTCGACTGATCACGCTAGGCTACGGGTCGCCGTGGGTGACGGCAGACGACGAGCGCTGGGGACGACTGGGGAGGCGGCGGCATGACGGTCGGGATGGCGGTCCTCGCGGGCGGTGTCGGCAGGCGCATCGGTCGACCGTTCCCCAAGCAGTTCCTGCTCCTCGGCGGCAAGCCGCTCCTGATCCACGTGCTCGAGAAGGCGCGCGACCTCGAGGAAGTTGAGGACGTCGTCATCACCTGTCCGGAGGCGCATCTCGCGGAGACCGTCGAGCTCATTCGCAACCATCGCCTCGGCAGCCGCTTCCGCTGCATCGTCGGCGGCGCAACCCGCCAGGAATCGGTCTACCTGGCGCTGCGCGCCCTCGAAAGCACCGACAGCGTCGTCCTGCACGAGGCCGTCCGGCCGCTCGTCACGCTCGAGGAGTTTCGAGCCCTCATCGCCCTGCCCGACGAGAATGCCACCTACGGCCTCGAGATCCCGTTCACCGTCCTCAAGGGCCACGACTACGTCGAGGGCGTGCTGGACCGCGAGGAGCTGTTCAACGTCCAGCTGCCCCAGAAGTTCGACCGGGCCAAGCTGCTCGCCGCGCACGAGGCGGCGCGCCAGGCCGGGACCGAGTTCACCGATGACGCCAGCCTGTTCGTGACCCACGCCGAGGGGCGCGTTCGAGTGCTGCCGGGCAGCGACCGGAACGTCAAGATCACCGTCCCGCCCGACATCCTGATGGCCGAGGCGCTGTACGCCGACATGATCGGGCGCAGGTCGTAGCGGTGGCCAGGACCTGCCTCATCACCGGCGCCAGCCAGGGCATCGGCCGAGCGACGGCCGTCCGCCTCAGCCGCGAGCCGTGGCTGGACAACATCGTCCTGGTCGCCCGCAGCGCCGCGGGCCTGGAGGCGACCGTCGAGGCCTGCCGTCGCGAGGCCGGCCAAAGTCCGGCGATTCACCCCATGCCCTATGACCTGTCGCAGCTCGACGGGATCCCCGATCTCGTCGCCAGGATCCACGAGGCGTGCGGCTCGATCGACGTCCTGCTCAACATCGCGGGCTACGCCGACCCCAAGTCGCTGCTCGACACGACGAGCGAGAACCTTGTCACGACCTTCACGGTGAATGTATTCGCGATGCTGATCCTCAGCCGCGAGGTTGTTCGCTGGATGCAGGGTCGACCGGCGAAAATCCTCAACATCGCATCGACTGCCGGGATCACGGCCCGTCCGGGCTGGGTGGCCTATGCCGCCTCCAAGGCAGCCGTCGTGTCACTGTCACAGACACTGTCAGAAGAGCTTGCCGGGACCGGGATCAAAGTCTACACGATCTCCCCGGGTCGAACCGCCACCGAGCTTCGGCGCAAGCTGGCGCCGGAGGAGGATCCAACGACGATCATGCAGCCCGACGCAGTCGCGGACGTCATCGCCATGCTCGTCGGCGACCGGGAACGAACGCTCGACGGACAGAACATCATCGTTCGCGAACAGCGCTAGCCCTCGTCCCTTGAACCGGCTGGAGTACATCCTCTCGGCGGCCGTGCTGCGCGCCGTCGGCTGGCTGGCCTCGTGGCTGCCCGTCAGCCAGCGGCGAGTTGTGCTCGCCACGGCGCGCGTGCCGTCCCTGGAGGGCAACCTCGCCTACCTCCACGCCGCGATGCGGCGGCTCCGCCCGGACCTCGAGTACGTGCTGCTGCTCGAGCCATACAGCTACGGCTTGGCGGGCAAGCTCGGCTACCTGCTGCGGGTGATCCGGGGCATGGTGCTGCTCCGAACGGCCCGCCTGTTCGTGGTCGACAACGCCTACCTGCCGATCCATGTCGCGCCCCATCGGCCCCAGACGACGGTCGTCCAGGTGTGGCACGCCGTCGGCGCCCTGAAGCGCTTCGGGGTCGACGCGGCGACGCCACCCGATGAGCCAGAGCGGACGTTCCTGCATCGGCACTACGACTACGTCGTCAGCGCCGGAGAGATGGCGCGGCGGCCGTACGCGAACGCGTTGCGCACGCCGGTCGAGCGGGTCGTGCCGCTCGGCGCCCCACGGACGGACTTCTTCTTCGACCCGGCCGCCATGGCCGCCGCGCGGGAGCAGGTCCTGGAGGCCTACCCGGCCCTCCGCGGGCGGCGCGTCGTGCTCTACGCGCCGACGTTCCGGGGCCGCGGCCGCGACAAGCGCGCGGCACCCGCGTTCGACGCGCCGGCCCTTCGGGCGGCCCTGCCGCAGACCGACGTCCTGGCCCTGAAGACCCACCCGAACCTCGACCCGGCAACGACGCCGACGGCCGGCTTCGACGTCGTCATCGAGCCGCGCCTCGAGATCAACGAGGTGCTGGCTGCGACCGACGTCCTGGTCACCGACTACTCATCGTCGATCTTCGAGTGGGCCCTCCTGGGCCGGCCGCTGGTCCTGCTCATCCCGGACGTCGAGGACTACCTCGAGGATCCGGGTCTGTACCTCGATCCCCGGACCATCGCGTTCGCAAGCATCGTCGAGGACCCGGCCGACCTCCCCGCGGCGATCGTCGGGGCGCGCCCCGACCCGGCAGCGGCCAGGGCGTTCGCGGCCACCCACATCGATGCCTGCGATGGGCGCGCGGCAGCACGCTTCGTGGAGCGATTCCTGGCGACGTGACGACGGCCCGCCGGGCCCCCGCTGCAGCGGGTCCGGCACGCGCGCGGCCCTGGGTCTCGATCGTCACGGCCGTCCACGACGTCGAGCCCTACCTGCCGGCGTTCATGGCCTCGATCGACGCGCAACGGTTCGACCCGCGCCGCATCGAGATCGTGGCGGTCGATGACGGCTCCACCGACCGGTCCCGAGCCATCCTCGAGGATTGGGCTGGCCGCCGGGCCGGCGTCCGGGTGCTGTCGAAGCCCAATGGCGGCCAGGCCTCGGCCCGCAACCTCGGTCTCCGGCACGCAACCGGCGAGTGGGTCACGTTCACCGATCCGGACGACATGCTGGAGCCGGACTTCCTGGCGGTCGCGGAGCGCTTCGCGGCCGCGCAGCCCGACGTCGAGCTCCTGGCCGGCAAGCCGGTCCTGCTGCTCGAGGACGTCGGCCGAGTCAGCGACTCGCATCCGCGCCGCAAGCAGTACCGGGCCGGCACCCGACGGGTCGACCTCGACCGAGAGCCGAACACCTTCCCCGGCAGCGCGACCGTGAGCCTGTATCGACGCGCCCGGATCGAGGAGCTCGGCCTGCGCTTCGACGAACGGGTCCGCCCGAACTTCGAGGACGGCCATTTCGCGGTCCACTACCTGCTGGGCTTGCCGGCGCCGGTGGTGGCCCTGCTGCGCGAGGCCCGCTACGTCTATCGCAAGCGGGCGGCCGGCAACTCCACCCTGGCTCGCAGCCTCGGCGATCCGGGCCGCTACTCGGCCGTCTTCGAGCATGGCTACCTCGAGGTCCTCGACGCGGCCCGGGTGCGCTACGGCCGGATCCCGCCGTGGCTCCAGCAGGTGCTCGTCTACGAGCTGTCCTGGTACCTCTCGGACGACGAGAAGATCACGACCGCCATCCGCATCGACGACGACCTCGTCCCCCGCTTCCACGAGCTGTTCCGGTCGGTCGTCCGGCAGCTCGATCCGGACGTCGTCGGAGGGCACCGCGTTCGACGGCTCAAGCCCGTCTGGATCGACATCCTTTCGCATGCCGGTGACACCGAGCCGTGGCACGCGCCGAGGGCCGTGCGGGCCAAGGTGGATCCCGAGATGGGCCTCCAGCGGATCAGCTATCGATACCTGGGTCGCCCGCCGGTCGAGGAGTTCCGGGCCGGCGGGGGTCGGGTCGAGCCGGCCTTCGCAAAGCATGCCGCCCGGATCTACTACCGCGCCGCGATGCTGCACG
>VEOW01000133.1 GCA_012026785.1 Chloroflexota bacterium
CGCCTCGGGGGCGATGCGCTTGATGAGGTTCGTGAGGACCTTGCCCGGCCCGACCTCGACGAAGGTGTCGACGCCGGCGGCGGCCATCGTCTCGACGGCTCGAACCCAGTCGACGCCAGTCGTCAGGTGCTCCACGAGCTCGGCTCGGCAGGCCTCGGCCGTGGTCAGGGGTCGAGCGTCGGCATTGGCCAGCAGGGGCACGGCGGGGTCGCGGAACTCGACCTCGGCCAGGACGCGGCGCATCCCGTCCGCCGCCTCGGCCATCAGCGGCGAGTGCGCGGCGACCGAGACGGGCAGGACGATGGCCCGCTTCGCGCCGAGCGCCTTCGCCATCTCGGCGGCTGCCGCGATGGCGGTCCGCTCGCCGGAGACGGCGACCTGGCCGGGGGCGTTGCGGTTCGCAACGCCGAAGACCCCGTGCGCTGCGGCTCTCGAGACGAGGTCGGGGAGCGCCGCCTCGTCCAGGCCGAGGATCGCGGCCATCGCGCCGTCGCGGCCGGCGCCGCTGGCCTGCATCTGCCGGCCTCGCTCGCGCACGAGCCGGATCCCATCGGCGAGGCTGACCACGCCGGCGGCGACGAGGGCCGAGTACTGGCCCATGGAGTGCCCCGCGACGAAGGCCGGGAGCGCTAGCGCCTCGCCCGTGGCCGCCGCTCGCTCCCGCATCGCCTCGAGGAAGGCGATCGACGTCGCCAGCAGCGCCGGCTGGGCCTGCTCCGTCCGATTGAGCTGTTCCTCGGGGCCGTCCCAGGCGAGGGCGCTGAGTGGCTCGCCAAGGGCCGCGTCGGCGGCATCGAAGACGGCCGCGGCGGCGGGGGAGGCCTGGGCGAGGGCTCGACCCATGCCGACGGCCTGGGAGCCCTGGCCGGGGAAGACGTACGCGGTGCTGATGTGGAACCTCCAGGCCGTGATCGGGAGCGGGCGTGGCGACACGCGGGGCAGGCGCGCCGCGCTTCGAATCGTCTGTCACCGCGGCCGGCCCGAGCGTGGAACGTGTGCGTGACTGCACACGAATCGGTCGTTCGGGCTATGATCGCGGACCGTGCCTGCTCGCCCATCCCGTCCCGCCCGGGCCGCGACCGTCCGCGCCATCGCCCGCCGCTTCGAGGCGGATCTCAGTTCGTCGGTGCTCGCGGCCGGCCCGCGGATCCCGAACGTCCGCCAGATCTCCGAGCGGGTGGCGATGGGTCGGGCCCTGTGGCGCGAGCTCGTCGTGGGCTTCGCGTCGCAGCTCAGCGCGCTCCGCCTCGGCTTCACCCCGCTCGCGGCGCTGTACGTCCTGGCCGACGGCAGCACGACGACGGTCGGCGAGCTGGCCGAGTCGCTGGGCCGATCACCGTCCGCGACGAGCCGGCTCGTCGACGGCCTCGTCCGGCGGCGCCTCGTCGAGCGCCGAGCGGAGCCCGATGATCGCCGCCAGCGCACGGTCCGGCTGACCCAGCGCGGCCAGGCGCTGCTGCGCGCCGTGGACCGCGCCCGGGCTGATCAGTTCCTGACGACGGTCCGGCCGATGCCGACGCCCGAGCGGGCGCTCGTGGCGATGGGCGTGGCCGCGCTGGCCACGCACGCCATCTCACGCCGCGGCCGGCTCATTCGCGAGCCGGGTTGAGGAAGCTCATCAGGCCCGGTTGACGCGGCGGTACAGCCAGGCCCAGACGATCATCAGCGCCAGGAACGCGACCAGGATCCCCACGGCCAGGAGCCGTCGCTCGGCGGGCACCGGGGCGTGGCCGGCCTCCTGGGCCAGGACCGGCGCGGCGGCGGCGAGGAATGCCGCAACGCTCGCGAGGGATGTCAGGAGCCGGGTGGTGGTGCGGGCGTTCATCGCGATCAGGTCACCTCCATTGCGATCGTAGCGAAGGCCGGCGCCGGCGATTCACCCGCCGAGGAGCTGGGCCACGAAGCCCAGGACGAAGCCCGCCAGGACGATGGTCACGCCCATCGCGATCAGGAGCCACAGGTAGCGTCGCTCGCGCCGCCGCGTCGCCTCGGGGTCGGGGTCACCGCCGCCGGCGATGTACGGACCCGGCAGGCCTTTCTTGCGGGCCTGCACGGCGCGCGGCGAGTCGTATGCCTCTGGATCGGGCGGCAGCTCGTCGGTCATGCCGGGACCGCGGCCTCACGGGCCGCGTCGGGGAGCGGCGCCAGCGGCCCTCGGAAGATGATCTCGTCGGGTCGCGGCTGGTAGCCAAGCGTCCGGTTGACCGCCCGCATCGCGGCGTTGTCGACGGCGTTCTGGCCCTCGAGCGCGGCCAGCCCATGCTCGATCGCGGCCCGGATCGTCGCCCGCTTCAGGGCCGTCGCGACGCCGCGCCCGCGCCACGCCCGGGCGACGGCCGTCATGTGGTGCCAACCGAGCTTCCCTGCGCTGCCGGGAAGCTGGAGGCTGGCGTTGCCGATCGGGCGGCCCGCGGCCCGGTCGACCGCGACCGCGAACCCCCAGGCCGGGATCGACGGCTTGCGGACGTCCCGAGCGATGAACTCCTCGACGGTGCCGGGAGCCTGGGGTCCGTCGCCGGGAATGTCCGGCAGCGCCTGGAGGGCAACCTCGTAGAGCGCCGCCCCGAGCTCCGGCCGGGCCTCGAGGGTCGTGATCTCGAGCCCCTCGGGTGCGGCGATCTCGGGCGCGGCCAGGTCAGCCAGCTCGAGGCGGACGGTCTTCATCCGCTCGTGCTCCTCGAAGCCCCGGTGGACCAGGAACTCGATCGCCTCGGGATGATCCTCCGTCGCCGCCGCCAGGAGGAACTCCTTGCCCGCGGCCCGGGTGTGTTCCGAGATCGCCCCGTACAGGGCGCTGCCGACGCCGCGCCTTCGAGCCTCCGGGAGGACCGTCAGGTTCGACCAGAAGCCGGGGAACTCGGGCCCGTAGACGTAGACTCGGCCCGCCCCGGCCGCCCCGACCGCAGCCCCGTCGAGCAGCCCGATGAAACGTTGGCCGCCCGGGTAGGTTCGATCCGACCAGCGCATCTCCTCGACCGTCGCGGCGCTCTCCGGGAGGACGGCGGTGATGATCCGAGCGGCCGTCTCCAGGTCCTCGTCGCGCTCGGCGCGGCGGATCTCGAGCTCAGCCACCGGTGATCGGCGACGGCTCCGAAACGACCGACACGCCGGCCTGTCGAGCCGCCGGGGCGAGGCGCACCCCCGTCGTGACGGCGCCCTCGCTCGCCGAGGAGACCAGGGCTGCGTACTTGGCCATCACGCCGCCCGCGTAGCGCGGCGCCGGCGCGGCCCAGCGGGAGCGCCGCTCGGCCAGGACGGCCTCGTCGACGGCGAGGGCGAGGCGCCGGGCCTCGACGTCGATGACGATCTCGTCGCCCTCTTCGACCAGCCCGATCGGGCCGCCGAGGGCGGCCTCGGGCGCGACGTGGCCGATCATCAGGCCGTGGGTGCCGCCGGAGAAGCGCCCGTCGGTCAGCAGGGCGACCGACCCGCCGAGACCCTCCCCGACGAGCGCCGCCGTGACGCTCAGCATCTCCTGCATCCCCGGGCCTCCGACGGGGCCTTCGTATCGAATGACGACGACGTCGCCTTCGTGGATCCCGCGGTTCTTGACCGCCTCGAAGCAGGCCGTCTCCGAGTCGAACACCCGCGCCGGACCGCGGTGATGCAGTCGCTCGTGGCCGGCGAGCTTCACGACGCAGCCCTCCGGGGCGAGGCTGCCGTGGAGGATCGCCAGGCCGCCGGTCGGCTTGAGCGGTTGCTCGATGGTGCGGACGACCTGCTGGCCGGGCGTTTCCTCGGCCGCGGCCGCGATCTTGGCAATGGTCCGGCCGTCGACGTTCTTCGCCTCGCCATGGAGGAGGGTTCGCTTCAGGAGCTCGCGCATGACCAGCGACACCCCGCCAGCGTCGTACAGGTCAGCCGCGGTGTATCGGCCGCCCGGGTGGAGGTCGGCGACGATCGGGGTCCGGGCCGCGATCGTGTCGAAGTCGTCGAGCGCCAGCGGCAGCCCGAACTCGTGGGCGATGGCCAGGAGATGCAGCACGCCGTTGGTCGAGCCGCCGGTCGCGGCGATCGCGGCGATGGCGTTCTCGAGCGCCTCGCGGGTCACGATGTGCGCCGGGCGGACGTCGTGGCGGACGAGGGTCATCGCCAGCTCGCCCGCCCTCCGCGCGGCATCGTCCTTCTTGGGGTCCTCGGCCGGGATCCCGTTCAGCCCGCCCGGCGACAGGCCCAGGAACTCCATGGCCATCGACATCGTGTTGGCCGTGTACTGGCCGCCGCAGGCGCCCGCGCCGGGACAGGCCGCGCTTTCGATGTCGTACAGCTCCTCGAGGCTGATCTTGCCGGCCCGGTAGGCGCCGATCGCCTCGAACACGGACACGACGGTCAGGTCGCGGCCCTTGTAGGTGCCCGGGTAGATCGTGCCGTTGTAGAGGGCGAGGCTCGGGACGTCGAGGCGAGCCATGGCCATCGCGGCACCGGGGATCGTCTTGTCGCAGCCGACGAGGCAGACCAGGCCATCGAGCAGGTGCCCCCGGACGACGAGCTCGATCGAATCGGCCACGACCTCGCGAGACACCAGGCTGGCCTTCATGCCCTCGGTACCCATCGACACGCCGTCCGAGACGGCGATCGTGTTGAACTCCATCGGCGTCCCGCCGCCGGCCCGGATGCCCTCCTTCACGAACTCGGCCAGCCGGCGCTGGTTGAAGTTGCAGGGCATCGTCTCGATCCAGCTCGTGGCCACGCCCACGAGCGGCCGGGCGAGGTCGTCGTCGGTGAAGCCGATGGCCTTGAGCATCGCCCGCGCGGCGGCCCGATCGGGGCCGTCGGGCAGGGCGTGCGAGTGGCGCTTGCCGGGGTCGGTCGGGCGGTCGTAGGGCAGGGGACGGGAGCCGTTCGTTGGCATGTCGGCGCCAGTGTAGGGCGGGAGCGCGGCGGGGCAGCCGTGCAGGCCGGTGTGCCTCGCCCGAACGGACCTGCCGACCCGCGACATCCGGGAAGGATGCCTCACTCCGTGGCGGCACGTGTTGCTCCTATGTCAAGCCGCGACCGCTGTCAAGGGAGCAAGCGATCGCGGCTTGGATGGCTTCGTCGACAGAGAGCCGCCGGAAGACCTCGTCGCTCA
>VEOW01000100.1 GCA_012026785.1 Chloroflexota bacterium
CGTCGGCGGGGCGGTCGGTGGTGCGGTCGGGCCGGCCGTCGGACTCGGCTCCGAGGGGGTGCTGGACGGACCGGGGCTCGGGCTCGGGCTTGCCGGCAGGCTCGAAGGGCTGGACGTCGGGATCGGCGACGATGGCGAGGGTCGGTGGGAACCCTCGCCGGTCGGGATGGGCGACGCGGCCGAAGGGGGACCGGTGGACAACAGGTTGCCCGCGACCACGACGAGCAGTGCCAGGACCCCCAGGACGCCCAGGCCGACGGCCATGGGACGCCACCCGCTCTTCATTCCCGGCTCCTCGATCCGCGCCGCCTCAGGGGTCTCTCAGAATCCCCGCCCATGATGCGCCCGAATGGAGCAATCCGCCCCGAGTCGCACCGCCCGCCTTCAAGCCGCCGTACATCCGCCGCTGCCGCGCTTGTCGCCGGTCACGACGATCGATCTCGGCTGGGTCCTCATCGGAAACGCCGTGGTCATCCTCGCGATGTGGCTCCGTCACGGCGGGCTGGATCAGCTCGCCACGCCGGCGGGGCTGTTGACCGCAGCGGGGCAGCTGACGGGCTTGTACGCGGCCTATCTCGCGCTCATCCAGCTCGTGCTGATGTCTCGCAGCCCATGGCTCGAGCGAGCCTTCGGGATGGACCGGCTCGCATGGGCTCACCGCTGGCTCGGCTTCGCGGCGGTCTGGCTCGTGGTCGCACACGGCCTGTTTATCACGGTCGGCTACGCGCTTGGCGACGGACGCGGCGTGCTCGACGAAGGGTGGCTCATCCTGACGACGTACGATTGGGTCCTCCCAGCGACCGTCGGCGCCGCCCTGTTCGTTGCCATCGGGATCACCTCGGTCCGTGCCGCCCGGTCCCGCCTGACCTACGAGCGGTGGTTCCTCGTCCATCTCCTTGCCTACCTCGGGATCGCCCTGGCGTTCCTTCACCAGCTGCTCGTCGGGGCCGACTTCATGCACGACGGCCTCGCCCGGGCGTACTGGATCGCCCAGTTCGCGATCGCATTCGGATTGATCCTGGCCTTCCGCCTGGTGGAACCGATCCGCCTCAACCTCCGCCACCGGCTGCGCGTCGAGCGCGTCGAGGCCGAAGGACCGGGCGTCGTCTCGATCGTCGTTGCCGGCGATCGACTGGCGGAGCTGCCCGTTCGCTCCGGGCAGTACTTCGTCTGGCGATTCCTCTCGGGTCCCGGCTGGTGGCACGGTCACCCGTTCTCGATCTCGGCAGCGCCCAACGGCCGCCGGCTCCGAATCACCGTGAAGGCCCTCGGGGACGGGACCCGCCGGCTGCAGCGCCTCCGTTCGGGTACGCGTGTCTGGGTCGAGGGCCCGTACGGCGTCCTCACGGGCGCGCGGCGGCGGACGCGGCGCGTCGCGCGCATTGCCGGCGGCATCGGCATCGCGCCGCTGCGAGCCCTGTTCGAAGCCCTGCCCGGCGATCCGGGCGACCTCGTGCTCGTGTACCGAGCCCGGGCCCGTCGGCATCTCGTCCTGGCGGATGAGCTGGAGGCCATCGCTCGGTCGCGGGGCAACAGCGTCCACTTCCTTGTCGGTCGCCGTGGGTCGCGCGGCCTGCCCGACGATCCGCTCGCCGCGGATCAGCTGTTGCGACTCGTCCCCGATCTCGCGGATCGGGACGTCTATCTCTGCGGCCCGGAGGCGATGCTGGAGCGCCTCGAGCGAGCGCTTCGCGACGTCGGCGTTCCGCGCGGCCGGATCCACGTCGAGCGGTTTGCGTTCGCATGATGGAGCGCATCGCGCTCGGCCTGGCGTCGATCGTGCTGGCGGTCGCGCTCGTCCTGGGCTTCCAGCCACCGGACGACGGCCTGGGGGCGCTGGCCATTGGCTCCAGTGGCGGCCCGGCCGGTGGTTCGAGTGGCGGCTCAACAGCCGGCACGACGGCCGCGCCGAGCCCCGACTCGACCAGCGCCGCCGAGCAGGTGGTGGACGGCTCGATCGTCCGGACGAGATTCGGCCCCGTGCAGGTCGAGATCACCGTCTCGAAGGGCCGAATCATCGACGTCAAAGCGGTCGCGCTGCCCACGGGCGGCCGGGACGATCGCCTGGTCTGGACGTCGGAGGCCGCCCGCCATCTCACGAACTTCTCAGGATCCGGGGGTTGAATGGTTGTCATGGAACTGCATGGGCACGACGGAGACCGGGCGATGACGAGCCTGCGGACGAGCGACGAACCTCTACACGATCCCTCCGACACCGACCCGCAGCCGGCGCCTCCTCCCCGGCTCGCGGATCCGGTGGGCCAGCCCCACCCCCGACCGTCCCGACCGGGCGGTCGGGGGCTCGCGGGCCTCCTCCTCGCCAGCCTGCTGTCGGCCTCGCTCGCCTCGACCGGCACGGCGGCACTGCTGACCGGGCCGTTCGCGCCCGCGACGCCCGCCCCAGCCGGAAACGCCTCGACGGTCTCCGCCACGCCCGCCGGGGACGACATCTCCGACGTGGTCGCCTCCGCTCGCCAGTCGGTCGTCACCATCACCTCCAACGGCGTCAGCAGCAGTCGCTTCTCGCCGTTCGAGATCCCCACGACGGGCGTCGGCTCGGGCGTCATCCTCACCGGCGACGGCTACGTCCTCACCAATCGCCACGTCGTGGCTGGCAGTCGAAGCCTGACCGTCGCCCTGGCCGATGGTCGCGAGCTCGCGGCCACGGTCGTTCGAATCTCCGATCAGACGGACCTGGCCCTCGTGAAGGTCGACGCCACCGGCCTGCATGCCGCGAGGATCGGCGATTCGAACGCCCTGAAGGTCGGCCAGCCGGCCATCGCGATCGGCAGCCCGCTCGGCACCTACACCGAGACGGTGACCCGCGGCATCGTCTCCGGCCTCGACCGCGACATCACCGTCAGCGACGCGGCGACGCGCAGCCAGGAGCGCTTGACGGGCCTGATCCAGACCGACGCGGCGATCAACCCCGGCAACAGCGGCGGTCCGCTGCTCGACGCGAGCGGCGCGGTCATCGGCATCAACACCGCGGTCGCGACCAGCGCCGAGGGCCTCGGCTTCGCGATCCCAATCTCGGCGGCCGCCGACCTCATCTCGCTCGCTCAGACCGGCACAGCCGCCTAACATCAGCGGCCGATGCACCTCCTCCTGGTCGAGGACGATCAGCGCCTGGCCCGGGTCCTCCGCCGCCTGCTCGAGGACGACCGGCACGTCGTCGAGCACGCCCCCGACGGCGAGACGGCCCTGGAGCTCGCCACGGCGACGGACGGCATCGAGGCGGTCATCCTCGACATCGGCCTGCCCGGCATCTCCGGGGTCGAGGTCGCCCGCCGCCTTCGGGGCGAGGGCAGAGAGCTGGCGATCCTGATGCTGACTGCGCGGGACACGGTCAACGACCGCGTGGTCGGCCTCGACGCGGGCGCCGACGACTATCTCGTCAAGCCGTTTGCCTACGAGGAGCTGGCGGCCCGGCTGCGGGCCCTCGGCCGGCGGGCCGAGCAGGGCCCGAGGCGGCCGGATCCGGTGCTCGCCGCGGGCCCGATCCTTCTCGACGAGCGCACCCGCCGGGTGACGGTCGACGGCACGCCGGTGGACCTCAGCCCCCGCGAGTTCTCGCTCCTGGAGTGCCTGCTTCGCCATCCGGGCCAGGCGCTCAGTCGCGACCAGCTGCTCGACCAGGCGTGGCCATTCGCCGTGGCCGTCACGCCGAACGCCGTCGACGCCTACGTCCACTACCTGCGGACGAAGCTCGGCGAGGCCGGCCGCTGGATCGAGACCGTGCGCGGCGTCGGCTACCGGATGGCCGGTGGCTGAGGGGGCCGCCGAGGCCGACGCCCGCCTGATCCGGAGCGTCCGCCTTCGCCTGGTGGCGTGGAGCGGCGGCTCGACGCTGCTCGTCCTGCTCGTCCTCGGCATCGCCCTCTACGCGGCCGTCGCCCGGACCCTCGAATCAACGGGCGTGGCCCTCCTCGAGAGCCGGGCCGCCGAGCTGGTGCGCCTGCCCGGCCCGAATCCGGATCGCTCCCCGGCCGACTTCCTGTTCGGATCGGGGGGCACCGTGGGCTACGTCTTCTCGGCCGACGGCGGGCTGGTGATCGGACCCCGGTTCATGGCCGTCGGCGGCCTCGTCGACCAGGACGCGGCGCGCGACGCCGAGGCGCGGGGCCGCGACGTGCGGCAGCGGACGATCCGCGTCGAGGGGCCGCTCGCCGACGAAGAGGTGGACGTGCCGGTGCGGCAGCTGACCGTCCCCGCGGACACGAGCCAGGGCCGGTTCTTCATCCAGGTCCTGCAGGACC
>VEOW01000128.1 GCA_012026785.1 Chloroflexota bacterium
CCCCATGACCGTCGCCGGAATATTCATTCCCCCCAGCCGGCATATTCCCCCCAGCCGGCATATTCAGCTCAGCCCGAATATTCGGCCCAGCCGGAATATTCCTGCGACAGGCATAGGCCGGAGGGCGTGTTCGCTCGAATGGGGCCGCGCGATCGCGTCGGTCCCGCCGTCCGGCGGCCAACGGGGGTGCTCCGATGACCGGCGACCCCCGAGGATCTGCTGCGGCGCCCGAGCCGGCCGACCAGGAGGTCGGGCGCAACGGGGAGCTCGGGCGCAACGGGGAGGCCGGGCGCAACGGGGAGGCCGGGCGCAACGGGGAGGCCGGGAACAACGAGGAGGTCGCGCCTGACCAGCTGTCGCTGGGGCGTCGGCTGCGCCAGCCCCGGACGATCGTCTCGATGGTCCTGCCGATCGTGCTGCTGGCGCTGTTCGTGCGGGCGCTGCCGGGGTTCGAGCTGGAGAAGCTGCCCGAGCTGATCACGCGGGCCAACCCGCTGCTGCTTCTCGCCGCGTTCGGGGTGTTCTACCTCGGCTTCCCGCTCCGCGGCTGGCGCTGGGCGTCGCTGGTGAACCGGAGCGGCTTCCCGCTCAAGGTCCGGGACGCGACCGAGATCATCTTCCTGTCGTGGCTCGTCAACTGCCTCGTGCCGGCCAAGCTCGGCGACATCTATCGCGCCTGGCTGCTGAAGATCAACAGCCCGGTGTCGCTGTCGCGTACGTTCGGGACGGTGTTCATCGAGCGCGTCCTCGACCTGTTCGCGATCGTGACCCTCGGGCTGCTGTCGGGCTTCTGGTCCTTCCGGACCGGCCTGCCGACCGAGGCCCAGCTGGTCTTCGCGGTCGGCGTCGTGTTCGTGCTGCTGCTGGCGGCCGGGCTGCTGACGATGCGCAACTTCGGGCGGCGGCTGATCATGGCCCTTCCGATTCCGGCGAAGGTCCGCGAGCTGTACGACCGGTTCGAAGAAGGCGTCTTCCTGTCGGTCGGCCTGCGGGCGCTGCCGCGGCTGGTGATCCTGACCGGGCTGATCTGGGGCACCGAGGCGATGCGGCTGTTCCTCGTCGTCCAGGCGCTCGGGCTGCCGGACGTCCAGCTCGGCATCAGCGGCGCGTTCTTCGTGGCCCTCGCGGCGTCGCTGATGACGGCCATCCCGATCACGCCGGCCGGGGTGGGCTTCGTCGAGGGCGTCGTGGTCTTCATCCTGACCCAGATCTACGGCGTCCCGAACACCGAGGCGCTGGCGATCACATTGGTCGACCGGGCGAGCAGCGTCCTTTCGATCATCGCCCTCGGTTCGATCGTCTACGCCGTCTCGCCGAAGCGCCGGGGCGATGGCGTGGGCGCCGAGGCGGCGCCTGCCTGAGCGGCGCCTGCCTGGGCCGAGCCAGCGGGGGAGCGAGCGAGTACCAGCTCGGGGCATGACCAGCGGCCCTCCCTGACCCGCCACGATCGCACCCAAGTCATCGCCACCGCTCCGGTCTCGAATCCGTATCGGCGCGCTACGCGGTACGAACGGGGGATATGGCGCGGCGCGGCCCGGCACCATCCTGCCCGCATGACCGGTTCCAACGGCCGCGCATTCAACGAGTGGCTGCGCTCGCAGCTCAAGGCCAAGAAGATGTCGCAGCGCCAGCTGGCGCAGCAGTCGGGTGTCGATCACTCGACCATCTCGAGGCTGGTGCGCGGCGACCGGATGCCGTCGCTCGGAACCGCCACCAAGCTGGCCCGGGGCCTGCGCGAGCTGGCCGACGACGCCGAGGGCCCGCAGTACCTGGGCCTGATGAACGGCGCCGTGCAGCATCCAACGGCCCGTGTCGAGTACGCACTCCGTGCCGACGACGCCCTGACCGAGCCGCAGGTCCGCCAGATCATGGAGTACTACCTGGCGGTTCGAATGCGGCGCATGGGGCGGACCTTTTCGCCCGAGGGCACGACGGTCGTCCGACCGTTCGGAAACCCCGCCGGGATGACCCGCCAGAACAGCCAGGGAGGGGGCGATCGAGGCTCGGCCGTGGCCGTCTCGGGCACCCGCCTCGCACTCCACAACCGGCCAACCAGCTCACTCCCGCCGCGCCTCCGACCGGCACGCTCGGGGGAGGGCTTCTGACTCGATTCTCACTTCCGGGGGCGACCTCCACGCCTCCCGGGCCAGGGGCAGACGAACGCCGGCGCTCGGGGCGCCGGCGTTCGTTTTGGCGTGCGGGGCGGTCGATCAGGGTGAGGCGAGCGCGCGCCGCGGGCCCCAGCGGCTAAGCGCGAAGGCCCCGGCGAGCATCGCCAGGCCGACGAGCCACAGGACCGGCAGGGCCAGCATCGCGCCCGCCGGGAGGGTCCAGGCCCGGTTCGAGCGCGCACCCCAGGCCACGAGCAGCGCCGCGGCCGGCAGCCGGAGCAGCAGCGGCAGCGGGATCCACCAGGCGCTCCCCACGTCCGGGGCCACGCCGGTGCCCAGGACGTACTCGATCCAGGTCGGCCACAGGCCCGGCACGAGGATCCACGACGCGGCCACGAGAGTGAGCGTCACGCCGAGGGCGATCGCCAGCCGGCGCCACTCGCCCCGGACCGCGAACCACAGCAGGCCCAGCCCGACGGTCGGCTTCGTGAGCAGCGGCACGGCCCACAGCGCCGGCCAGCGCAGCGAGCCGACGATCGCCGCCGCGAGCAGGACGTGGATGTTGCCGAGGTACAGGTCCGAGGCGACGACCGGGATGACGAGGAAGATCAGCGCGAACGGCCCGGTCAGCCACAGCAGGGCCAGGCCGATGAGCAGTGTCCAGCCGGCCTGGAAGACCTCGAACGGCAGGCGCCCGAGGATCGAGAAGACAAGCGCCGCCGGCGGCGGGTAGGTGAACGCGTCCTGGGTCGCCACCGGCCGACCGTAGGGGTCGGCCAGGTCGACCGCCCAGTAGGCGTGGGCATCGCCGGCGGGCACCGGCCGCAGGACGACGAACGTGACGAGCACCGCGAGGTAGGCCCACCGGAGCGCCCGGTCGATGAGTGGGCCCCGGCGTTCGAGCAGGCCGCCGATGGCGGTCCCAGCCTGGGCGGTCATCGGCGCGTCAGCCGGCGCGTCATCGGGGCGTGTAGATGGAGATCTCGGTCCGCGGCGAGGCCGCGAAGCGGCTGATGTCGTAGGGCAGGTCGGCACCGCCCGGCACG
>VEOW01000232.1 GCA_012026785.1 Chloroflexota bacterium
CCAGGCCGCGACGGCCATCGAACCGATCACCGGAACGGTCGACGGAGATGTGACCATGGCCGCCCTGCTGGACCAGCTGCGTTCGATGGAAGCCCGGCTGGCCTCGCTCGAGTCCGGCCGCCGCCGGAAGGCCCAACCCTCGGAGACCTCGACCGAGTAGCCGGCGCTCGCCTCCGCGGCGTCCCGGCTAGCGGCGCGCGATTCGGCGCAGGGCGCGGGCTGCTCGGCGGAGGACGCGCGGCGTTCGCCCAAGGCGTGCGGCGATGCGGGCGAGCCCCTCCCGGAGCGGTCGCCGTGGCCCCACGCGCAGGCGAAGGTCCCGACCCGGGCCGACGAGGAGGCTCGCGTCCCCCGTGCGCTCCTCGGTCGATTTTACGACGGCGGTTTCGGCACTGGCCCGCACCTCGATCGGTGTCCGCCGCCGAACCGTCGTGCTGCCGATCGAGGCCAGGATCAGCCAGATCCCGGCCGCCAGTGACACCCCGCCGGCCGCGGTGGCCAGGTCGATCTCGACCTCGAACCCGGCGTCCGGATAGGGCCGTGCGACGTCGCGGAGCAGCGGCGACGGCAGCGAGCGTGCCGGGAAGGCCCACGTGGCGCCACCGGGCCACCGTCGCAGCTCGATGGTCGTCGTCCCGCCGACGAGCGCGAGGTAGGCCTCACCGGCCAGCCGCAGGCGGCCGGCCTGCAGCTCCGCACGTGCCAGGCGGACCGTGGGTCGGACCTCGTCGGTGATGTCGAAGCAGCGGTCGGGGATCCCCGAGCCGTCCCGGAAGTGGGGATACCGGGCGAACAGCCGGCGTCCCGCGACCAACGGCTCGCCGAAGGCGGTCTCGGGTCGCGTCCCGCCCACGTCGGCCAGCTCGGCCAGCCGCCCGTGGCGGAGGCAGTGGATCCGGATCTGGGCCCAGGCCGGCAGCGATCGCTCGATCAGCTCGGTGTGCCAGCGACGCACGATCTCCGATCCGACCTCGAACGCCCGGCGTCGGTCCTCGGCGGGGTACGCGAGCCAGACCGCCGCGAACATCCGGGCGAGCTTGCGGAAGTGGCGGCGCATCAGGGCATCGCGACCCGGACCCGGTGCCTCGGCCGAGGCGAGGACCCGGATCCGCCGCTCCTCGATCCGCCGCAGGTACTCGATCATCGCCTCGGGGCTGTCGTGCCGCGCCGTCTGGCTGCCCGGGCGCCGCCGCAGGAAGTAGGCGTCGTACTCCCCGTCGACCGAGACCGCCCGGGCCCGGTGGTACAGCCCGGCCATGAGGTCGCCGTCCTCGCCGCCGGCGACGGTCTCGGTGAACCGCACGCCGGCGCCACGCAGGAACGAGGTCCGGAAGAGCTTGTGGACGTTGCCCGAGTGGTAGACCTGCTGTAGGGTCGCCCGTTCGATGCGCCGGTCGTCGATGCCCGATTCGCGCCGAACCGTCCGCCCCGCGACCGAGACGATCCGGCACAGGACGATGTCGGAGGCGGCCTTCTCGGCGAGGCTCACGGTCCGCTGGAGCGCCTCCGGGCCGAGGTAGTCGTCGGCGTCGAGGAAGAAGACGTAGCGACCGCGGGCGCGATCGAGCCCCAGGTTGCGCGGCCGGCCCGGCCCGCCGGAGTTCGGCTCGTGGAGGACGACGACGTTCGAATGGCGGGCGGCGTACTCGTCGAGGATCGCCCCGCTCTCGTCGGTCGAGCCGTCGTCGACGGCGACGATCTCGACGTTCTCGAAGCCGATCGTCTGGTTGACGACCGAATCCAGGCACGCGCGGAGGTATGCCGCGACGTTCCACACGGGGATGACGACCGACACGATCGGCGCGAAGTCCCCCGCCTCCATGTCCCGCCTGCCACTGCTCCCAGTCATCCCGGCCCGCCTGCCGGACCTGCCCAGTATCGACGTCCGGCGGCAAGAATTTGCGCCGAATCTGCACGGCGCCGGCTCGATGGCCGGCGGTGTCAGCCCTTGGCGTCGCGCTTCTCGGTCTCGGCGAGGGCCTTGCGCGCCGTCTCGCGGACGCGGGTCACCTGGCCGGCGACGCGCATCCCGTCGGCGGCCGGGCCGGTTTCACGGCGGCGTTTGGCCGGGGCGGCCTTACGATTGGCCCGGAGCCCTTCCAGTCGCTCGCCGATGCCGCGCTCGGCGCCCTGGTCGCTCGGGGCGTAGTAGCGGCGACCCATCTCGGCCAGCTTGTCCGGCAGATACTGCTGCTCGACGTCGTGGCCCTCGAAGTCGTGCGGGTAGCGGTAGCCAACGCCGATGCCGTGGTGCCGCATCCGCCGGTCGCCGGCGGTCTTGAGGTGGTTCGGGACCGCCAGCGTCCCATGCTCGAGGACGTCCGACATCGCCGCCCAGTAAGCCTGCCCGGCGGCGTTCGACTTGACGGTCGAGGCGAGGTAGGCCGTCGCCTGGGCAAGGGCGTACTGGGCCTCCGGCAGCCCCACCCATTCGAGCGCGTCCGATGCGGCGACCGCGACCTGGAGGGCTCGAGGATCGGCGTTCCCGACGTCCTCTGAGGCGCTGATGATCAGGCGCCGGGCGATGAACTTGGGATCCTCGCCGGCCGCGATCATCGTCGCCAGCCAGTACAGGGCCGCGTCGGGGTCGTTGCCGCGGATGCTCTTGATGAACGCGCTGATCGTGTCGTAATGGCCGTCGCCGGCCCGGTCGTAGGCGAGCACGCGCTGCTGCGCGGCTCCCTCCACGTCCGCGACCCGGGGTGCGACCCGCCCCTCCGCGTCGCGCACCTCCTCGGCCTCGGCCAGCGTGACCGCGCCCTCGAGGACGTTGAGGGCGACCCGGGCGTCGCCCCCGGAGATCGAGACGAGGTGCTCGAAGGCATCGTCGGGCAGCGCGACCCCGCCCTGGGGCCCGAGCTCGCCGGCCAGGCCCCGTTCGGCGTCCTCGAGCGAGCGCCGCACGACGGTCGCGACGTCGTCGTCGGACAGCGGCTCGAGGCGCCAGACGCGGAGCCGCGAGAGCAGGGGCGTGTTGACCTCGAAGTAGGGGTTCTCGGTCGTGGCGCCGATGAACGTGATCGTGCCGTCCTCGACATGCGGCAGCAGGGCGTCCTGCTGGGCCTTGTTGAAGCGGTGGATCTCGTCGACGAACAGGACCGTCCGCTTCCCGTGGAGGGTCAGCCGCTCCTGGGCCTCGGCGATCCCGGCTCGAACCTCGGCGACGCCGGACATGACGGCCGAGAGGACCGTGAACTCGGCCCCGATCGCGCCGGCCAGGAGGCGGGCGAGGGTCGTCTTGCCGGTGCCCGGAGGGCCCCACAGGACCATGCTTCCGAGGTGGCCGCGCGCGACCCCCTTGCGCAGCGGCCCGCGCTCGCCGACGAGGTGCTCCTGGCCGACGAACTCGTCGAACGTCCGCGGTCGCATTCGGGCCGCCAGCGGCTGCCGCTCGGGCGGCGGCTGGAACAGCGCCTCGGGACGGGCGCCTGGAACGCGGCGAGCTGGCACGAACGGAAGTCTACGGTCCCTACAACCGCAGGAAGCGGGCCGCGTTGTCGTGCAGGATGGCGCGCTTCTGCTCATCCGTCAGGAAGTCCGCGGCCTCGATCGATTCGATCGCGTACTCGATGGCACCCGGCCAGACCATGTTGTCGGAGCCGAACATGATCCGACGCGAGAATCCGGCCTCCACGAGCGCGCGGAGGTAGCGGTGGAACTCGGGTCGGGGCAGGGCAAACGCGATCACGCCGGTATCGACGTGGAGCTGCGGGTGGACGTAGAGCATGGCCAGCATGTCGTCGAGCATCGGCCAGCCGGCGTGCATGGCGTACCGCCGGAGGCGTGGATGGCGGAGGAGCGGCTCCTCCAGGAGCAGGGGGCTCTGGAGTCGGGCGCGATAGGACTCCCAGCCGAGATACGGCGACCCGGGTGGTCCGGGACCGACGTGGATCCCGATGGGGATGTCGAGCTCCTCGCAGACCGCGAGGTACGGTTCGAACCGCTCGTCGTTCGGTTCGACGCCGTAGTACTGGTTGGCGACCTCGCCGAGGACCGCGAGCTCCCCGGCCGCGTGGAGCCGGCGCACGTCGTCAGGGGTGAAGTCATCGTCGCGACCGACCGCGAATGCGCGAGCCGGAATGACGCGGTCCGGGGCCCGCGACCGCCAATCGGCCACGCGCTCCTGGGTAAAGCCTGACACGACGCCGACGATGTTCCGGCGCTCCATGATCTCCAATGTCTGGTCGCGCAACTCGTCGTCGGTCAGCGGTGACCGGACCGCCCGGTCCCCTCGAGGCTCCTTGAACCAGCCCATGAAGGCGTCTTCATAGGAACCGCGCGGATCGAGGACGGGAAACTCCTCGACGGGGAGGTCGAAGCTGAGCGGTGGTGGCCCCTGGTCGTCCGCCGCCATCGCATGTACGTGAACGTCGATGATCGACGCCGAGATGGGGCTCATGGACCACTCCTTCGCTACTCGTCCGGGTGGCGCAGCCTTTCGATCCCGCGATCGGGTGACCAGCGCAGCAGCCGCCGGTTCGCGGCGAAGGCGATGTAGCTCGCGGACTCGATATCAACGGCGTACAGCGGGAATGGCTCGTCGGGCCGCCAGCCGATGGCCTCGAAGATCGTCTGGCCGTAGCTTTCGCGCGCATCCGGGTCGGTGACCTCGACGACGCGGCCGTAGAGCTTGAAGTCGCCGCGCTTGGCCTCGCGGTCGCACTGTGGGGTCATGACCGTCAGCCGCGGATCGCGCTGCAGGTCGCGCACCTTCGTGGAGCGCGGCATCATCCCGAGCATCAGCTCGCCATCGACGAAGTAGATCTCGCAGGGGCTGATCCGGGGCCAGCCGTCGGCTCGGAGGGTGCCGAGGAGGCACAGGTTCGCCTCGCGGAAGCCGGCCAGGCCGAGGTCGGCCAGCTCGGGCGCTGACTCGGCGAAGTCAGCCCAGCGCATGCCTCAGATCGAGATGACGCCCAGGACGTTCACGAGGACGTAGAGGACGGCCAGGATCGCGACGGTCAGGCCGGCCGTGAGGGCGATCCGGCGCACGTCGCGGGCGACGTAGGCGTACTCGTGGGCGGCTCGAACCGAAAGCGGGGCGTTGACGTCGGCCCCGGCGCGGGTTTCGTGGGCCCGGCCGCGACGTCGCCGGAGCTCGGCGGCGAGCGCGGCTCGCTCCTTCGCGGCAGTCTCGGCTTCGAGCTCGGACGCGCGACGGATCTCCTCCTGGGTGAGATGCCCCGAGGAGCGGATCGGCATCTCCTCGAGATCGTCGTCACCGGAGGGCGGCGGCGGAACCGCGGGTTGGGGCGACGGGCCGAACGTCCGCGACGACCGATCGACAGGTGGGCGAGCGGGACGGGCTTTTCGGGGGGACCGCGATGAGGTCCGGACGCGCTTGGCCATGGCCGCGGCAGTCTACACCGCGGCCCGGCCCGGCCGCCGTCGGAGCCACCTCGCCGTTGGCGGTGTTTGCCCGCCAAACGACGAAGCTGAGCGGCCACGTCCCGTCAAGTGGTGGAAATCGACTTCCAGCTCGACCTGCTCCTAGACGGCGGCGCCCTCCTTGAGCAGTTCCCCGAGGGTCGGGTTGGC
>VEOW01000092.1 GCA_012026785.1 Chloroflexota bacterium
CGCCGGCGGCCTCGCCGGGCTCGGGCTGCGCGCAGGTTTCGCCGCCGTCGTCGCGGGAGTCGTCGCGTTCGGCCTGGCCACGGTCCTGGCCGGTCCCCTCGCGGGCACGACGATCCACCTGCGGGCCACCCTCGAGCTGGCGATCGCGGGCGGCCTCGGCGGCCTGGCGTACCTGCTTGCGACGCGGCTTTTGCGGCTGCCGGAGGTTGGCCTCATCATGCGGCTCATGTCCGACACGCTGTCGCGCGTACGACCGGCGTGACGGCCGGCGCGACGACCGACGCGGCGGTCGGCCCGCGCAGCCTGCACCTGGCCTCCGAGGCGGAGCTCGAAGGCTGGGACACGCGCGCCGTGGAGGTTCCCGGCGGGCACGTCCTCCAGTCGCGGGCCTGGGCCGAGTACCGCGCGGCCCACGGCTGGCGCACCTGGCAGCTCGTCTACGACGACGGCTTCCCGCTGCTCGTCGTGGGCCGCGACCGGCCGGTCATCGGCGGCGGCTGGGCGTATGCCAGCCGGGGTCCGATCCCGGAGCCCGATCCCGAGCGGGGCGCGGCGCGTGCCGCGGCCGCGGCGGACTTCCTCGCCGGGCAGGGGATGGACGCGCTGATCGTCGACGGCGAGACGCCGTTCGAATCCGGGCTGGCCGACCAGCTCCGGGCCCATGGCTTCGAACCGACCGAGGAGCTGCAGCCGTCGCGCCATCGCATGGACCTCCAGCTGCCGGTTCGAACCTCCGACGACGAGATCCTCCGATCGTTCGCGGCCACGACGCGGAACCTGATTCGACAGGCGGAGCGGCGCGGGCTGCGCGTCGTCCGGCTCGATGCCCGACCCTGGTCGATCGAGGAACCCTACGATCCGCCGGCCCCCGAGGACGAGGCGGATCCCACGGCGCTCTTCACGACCTTCTACGGCATGCTCGACGCCACCGCCCGACGGGTCGGCTTCGCGCTGGCGTCGCAGGCGGCGTTCCTCGATTGGTCGAAGCGGGCGTTGGCGGCCGGCCACCTGGTCTACCTCCAGGCCGTCGACGCCGACGGCGAGCCGGTCGCGGGAGCGACCTTCTACCGCCACGGCGAGCGCCTGACCTACTCGCTGGCCGGTGACCGGGCCGAGCTCCGGAAGAGCCATCCGGGCGCGGTCCGCCTGCTGCTGTGGCGCGGCATCCAGATCGCCTTGCGCGAGGGCCGCGAGACGATGGACCTCGGCGGCGGCGACGTCCGCGGCGCGCGCGGCCGACCGAAGCCGGACGACGAGACCTACGGCAAGTACCAGTTCAAGGCCTCGTTCGGCGGGCGCTGGGTCGAGCTGACCGGTGCCCATCAGCGGACGATGCGGCCGCTGCGGCACGCGGCGGGTCGAGTCCTCGGGAGGCTGGCCGCCCTTGGCCGCTGATCGTCGTTCGAACGCAGGTCCCGGAGGGCTGCCGGACGAGCCGGCGGCCTGGGACGCCTACGTCCGCGGCCATCCGGGCGCGACGTACCTGCAGACGGGCGCCTGGGCCCAGCACAAGCTCGGCACCGGCTGGCGACCCCATCTCGTCATCGCCGGAGGCCCGGAACAGGGGATCGTCGGCGCCCAGGTCCTCGTCCGCCGGGTGGCGCCACTGCCGTGGCCATTCGCCTACGCGCCGCGAGGGCCGCTGGCCGACCGCTGGAGCGTCCCGCACCTCGAGGCCTGGACGCGCCGCGTTCGCGATGCCGGGACGAGCAGCGGCGAGCTGGCGAGATCGTCGGTCCTCCGGATGGACCCCGAGGTGGAGGAGGGGACCGAGATCGACGATGCCCGTGGTGGCATGGTCGCCTTCGGCGACGCGCTCTCCCGGCTCGGCTGGCGGCGGGCGCCGGACGTGCAGCCCCGGACGACCCGGATCGTCGACCTGGCGGCGGACGAAGCGGCCCTGTGGCATGACCTCCGCAAGAAGTGGCGCCAGTACGTCAACAAGGCTCGCTCCAACGGGGTCGTCGTCCGGGAGGTCGATGCCGCCGTGGAGCCGAGCGCGTTCGCGACGTTCCACCGGGTCATGCGCGAGACCTCGCTCCGAACCGGCATCCCGCTTCGAACCGAGGCCGTGTACCGCGAACTCTGGGCGGCGTTCCACCCGACCGCCGAGAGCCGGCTGCTGTTTGCCGAGCACGAGGGCGAGGTCCTCGCGGTCCTGCTCCTGGTGTCGTGCGGTGGTCGGGTCGTGGAGCCGTACGGGGGCATGACCGCGGCCGGCGCCGAGACGCGAGCCAACTACCTCCTGAAGTGGGAGGCGATCCGGACCTCGCGTGAGGGGGGCTCGCGGTCCTATGACCTGTGGGGCCTCGTCCATCCCGGCATCAGCCACTTCAAGGAGGGCTTCGGGGGCCGCCCGGTGCGCTACGTCGGCGCCTGGGACCTCGTCCTCGCACCGCTCGGCGGTCGGGTCTTCCGAGCGGCCGAATGGGGTCGCCGGACTGCCCGCCGGGCGGTACTCGTCATCCGCGGTCGGTCCATCGGCGCGGCCGGGACGACCCCCTCGGAGACGCCCGATGGCTGAGGCGACCACCGAACGCTGGACCCGGATCGGCGAGCCCGACGGCCCCGTCCTGGACGGCACGAGGCCGCTCGCCGACCTGGTCGACCGGCTCCGACGCGAGGGTCGCCTGCGGAGCGTGTTGGGTCACGACGCCGGCGAGCCCGAGCTCACCGCGGTCACCGACGATTCGCGTCGCATCGCACCCGGTTCCTTGTTCGTCGCGGTCCGCGGCCTGCGGGTCGACGGCCACGCCTTCGTCCGCGATGCGCTCGAGCGGGGAGCCGCGGCCGTCGTCGTCGAGCAGGCGGTCGACGGCCTCGCCGCCCCTCAGCTCGTCGTCGATCGTGGCGCGGCCGCCCTCGCCTCCGCCGCCGCGTGGTGGTACGGCGATCCGAGCCACGAGCTGCGGACCCTCGGCGTCACCGGCACCAACGGCAAGACGACGACGAGCTTCCTGGCCGCCGCGGCGCTCGAGGCCGTCGGCCTGCCGGCCGGTATCGGCGGCACGATCGGCATCCGCGTCGGCGGCACCCTCCAGCGCAACGAGGAGCCCCAGACGACGCCCCCAGCGCCCGCCCTCCAGCGCTTCCTGCGCGGCATGGTTCTGGCCGGCGATCGGGCCGCGGTCATCGAGACGAGCTCCCATGGCCTCGCTGCCGAGCGCGTCGGCTCGGTCGCCTACGGCGCCGCGATCTTCACCAACCTGTCCCACGAGCACCTCGACTTCCACGGCACCTTCGAGGCCTACCGGGCGGCCAAGCTCAGCCTGTTCGAACGACTTCCGGCGGTCGGTCTCGACGGCCGGCCGGGCGTCGGCGTCGTGAACCTCGACGATGGCCACGGGCCGGCCTTCGCCGACGCGACCCGGGGCTGCGGGGCACGGGCCGTCACCTACGGCACGGCGCCGGGCGTCGACGTCCGGCTGGCCGACCTGAACGCGACGGCCGGCGGCTCGCGAATCGACCTCCTCGTCGACGGGGTGCCGCGCTCGTTCGAGCTCCGGCTGCCGGGCCGCTACAACGCCTTCAACGCGATGGCCGTCCTGGGCCTGGCGCTCGGCTGGGAGCTGGACCTCGACGCCGTCGTCGGGGCGCTCGCAGGCGTCCGCGGCGTTCCCGGCCGGATGGAGCGGGTCGAGGCCGGTCAACCGTTCCTCGTCGTCATCGACTTCGCCCACACGCCCCGGGCGATCGATGCCGTGCTGGCAGAGCTGCAGCCCCTCGCGGCCAAGGGCGGCGGGGTCATCAGCGTCTTCGGCGCCTCGGGTGAGCGCGACGTCGGGAAGCGGCCGCTGATGGGCGAGGCGGCCGCCCGCCGGAGCCGGCTCGTGGTCGTCACCGAGGACGACTCCCGCAACGAGAACCCGTCCGAGATCCACGAGGCGATCGCGACCGGCGCCGAGCGCGCGGGCGCCTGTCGAGGCGAGACCCTGCTCGTCGTCCCCGACCGCCGGGCCGCGATGGCCGAGGCCTTCCGGCGCGCCGGCGCGGGCGACGTCGTCGCCCTGCTTGGCAAAGGCCACGAGACGTGGAACGTGGGTCCCACCGGCCCGGAGCCGTGGTCCGACCGCGCGGTGGCCGAGGAGGAGCTGGCGCGGCCGGGGAGCTGATCCCCAGCGGGCCGCGAGCGGGGCCGCTGCTAGACTTCCCGAACGATGGTGGCCCCACGTACGAGGGCCGAAAGGCCTGCCGACAGCACACCGAGCTCGCGGTCGAACCGCAAGGGCTCGCGACGGGCTGCCGCAGATGACGGCTCGCCAGCGAAGGGGGCTCGCGGCGGCAACGGGGCCGCCATCGGCGACGGCGGCCGGGGTCCCGTGAAGGCCGCCGTTCCAATCCTCGAGCCGGCCGGTCCCTCGATCGACCAGCTCGCCAACCACCTGATCGCAGCCATCAAGCGCCACGATCCCGACGTCGACGTCGGCGACGTCGAGCGGGCCGTGGCGTTTGCCGTCGAGGCGCACGGTCAGCAGCAGCGGGCCTCGGGCGAGCCGTACGTGACGCATCCGATCGCGAGCGCCCAGATCCTGGCTGATCTCGGCATCGACCCGATCGCGATCCAGGCGGCGCTGCTGCACGACGTGCCGGAGGACACCGAGTTCAGCCTGTCGGACGTCGAGGAGCGCTTCGGGACCGAGGTCGCCCAGCTCGTCGACGGCGTCACCAAGCTGTCCAAGTTCAGCACCCTGTCCCACGAGCAGCAGCAGGCCGAGAACATTCGAAAGATGTTCCTGGCAATGGCCGAGGACATCCGGGTCGTCCTCATCAAGCTCGCCGATCGGCTCCACAACATGCGGACCCTCGCCGCGCTGCCGGCGGACAAGCAGGTCCGGATTGCCCGCCAGACGATCGAGATCTATGCCCCGCTCGCCGAGCGCCTCGGGATCTGGCAGATCAAGTGGGAGCTGGAGGACCTGGCCTTCAAGATCCTCGAGCCAGTCCGCTTCCGGGAGCTGGCCAAGCTGCTCGACACCCGCCGCAAAGGCCGCGAGTCGTACATCGAGCGGGCCATCGGCGAGCTCCGGCCGCGCCTCGAGGCGGCCGGCATCAAGGCCGATCTGCAGGGTCGCCCGAAGCACATCTACAGCATCTGGAAGAAGATGCAGCGCAAGGGCGCCGAGTTCGGCGAGATCTACGACGTCTATGCGATCCGGATCCTCGTCGACGAGGTCCGCGACTGCTATGCCGCCCTGGGCATCGTCCACTCGCTGTGGCGCCCGATCCCGGGCCAGTTCGACGACTACATCGCCGTCCCCAAGAACAACCTCTACCAGTCGCTCCACACGGCGGTCATCGCCCTCGACGGCAAGCCCCTCGAGATCCAGATCCGGACCCACGCGATGCACCAGGTCAGCGAGGTCGGGATCGCCGCCCACTGGCGCTACAAGGAGGGTTCGAAAGCCGAGCGCGACTACGACGCCAAGCTGGCCTGGCTGCGCCAGCTCATGGACTGGCAGCGCGACGTGTCCGACGCAACCGAGTTCGTCGAGGGCGTCAAGCTCGACATCTTCCAGGACCAGGTCTTCGTGTTCACGCCACGCGGCGACATCAAGGACCTGCCGGCCGGCGCGACGCCGCTCGACTTCGCCTACCGGATCCACACCGACGTCGGCCACCGGACGATCGGCGCCAAGGTCAACAATCGGCTCGTCCCGCTCGACTACCGGCTCAAGAACGGCGACATCGTCGAGATCGTCACGACCCGGGCCGACCACGGTCCCTCGCGCGACTGGCTGAACCTGGTTCGAACCTCCCACGCGCGGGAGAAGATCCGGCAATGGTTCAAGCGCCAGGAACGTGACGAGAACATCGTTCATGGCCGCGAGTCGCTCGATCGCGAGCTACGGCGCCTGGCCCGAACCTCGATCTCCGCGGTCGGCCAGGACAAGCTGCTCGAGGTCGCGCGGCAGTTCAACCACGACACCGTCGAGGACTTCCTCGCCGCGATCGGCTACGGCGCGATCGGGACCCAGAGCGTCGTGATGCGCCTCGGCGTCGTCGACGACAGCCAGGCCACGCTGCCGACGGTGGCTCCGGCGCCGCTGCCGGCCCGCGCCGGAGGGGTGCGGGTGAAGGGCGTCGGCGACCTGCTGTGCCGCTTCGGGAAGTGCTGCAACCCGATCCCGGGCGATCCGATCCAGGGCTTCATCACCCGCGGCAAGGGCGTGACGGTCCATCTCCGGACCTGCCCGACGATCATCAACGAGCGCGAGGTCTCGCGGCTCATCGACGTCGAGTGGGAGGCTGCGCCGCAGCAGACCTATCCGATCGCGGTTCGCGTCGAGGCATTCGACCGGACGGGGCTGCTCAGCGACATCACCCAGGTCGTGGCCGAGGCCAAGGTCAACATCCTCGCCGCCAACGTCTCGGTCGGGCCGGACCACACCGCCCTGGTGCGGGCCACCCTGCAGGTCTCCTCGGTGTCGCAGCTTGCCCGCGTCCTCGGCCGGATCGAGCAGCTCAAGGACGTCATCGCGGTCTCGCGCGACCTGAGCTGACGGCCTTGGGCCTGCCGCACCGCCGCTAGACTTCCTCGCGATGCCGACGTTCCGCGCCCCTCGGGGAACCCGTGACCTGCTGCCCGCCGAGCGGGTGCCCATGACCCGCCTGGAACGCGTGGCCGCCGATCTCGCCGCGCGCTACGGCTACCACCCGATGGAGACACCGCTGTTCGAGGACGCCGCCGTCTTCGAGCGGGGGATCGGGGCGGTCACCGACGTCGTCGAGAAGGAGCTGTTCTTCGTCGGCGCGCGCGCCGACGAGGGCGAGCGCTGGGCGCTCCGACCCGAGCCGACCGCCGGCATCGCCAGGGCCTACGTCCAGCACGGCATGCAAACCTGGCCGCAGCCGGTCAAGGTCACGATGACCGGCTCGATGTTCCGCTACGACCGGCCGCAGGCCGGCCGCTACCGGCAGTTCTGGCAGTTCGACGTCGAGGCGATCGGGGATCCGGGTCCGGCCGTGGATGCCGAGATCATCGAGCTGGCGGCGCGTTTCTACCGCGACGTCGGGCTGCCCGACGTCAAGATCCTGCTCAACTCGATCGGCGACCCGGCCTGCCGGCCGGCGTATCTCGAGGAGATGACGGCCTACTACCGGCGGCACGAGGCCCGCCTGCCGCCGCTGGAGCGCGAGCGGCTGGAACGGAACCCGCTCCGGATTCTCGATTCGAAGGATCCCGCGATGGTCGACGTGAACGCCGGGGCGCCGTCCATGACGGACGGGCTGTGCGAGGCCTGCGCGGGCCACTTCGAGGCCGTCCGCGCCCACCTCGATGCCCTCGGCATCGGGTACACCCTCGAACCGCACCTGGTCCGCGGGCTCGACTACTACACCCGGACCGCGTTCGAGGTCTACCCGGCGGGAGCCGGCGGCCAGCAGTCGGCGATCGGTGGCGGCGGCCGCTACGACGGCCTGGTCGAGCTGCTGGGTGGCCGGCCGACGCCGGGCATCGGGTTCGGGATCGGTCTCGACCGGGTTCTGCTCGCGCTGCAGGAGCGGGCCGATCGGAACGCGGCGGCGGAGGCGATCCTGGCCCCAGAACCGGCGCCGCTGGCCGTCGTCGTGGGCAGCGACCCGGCCGATACCGCCACGCGGCTCCGCCTCGCGACCGAGCTGCGTGGAGCCGGCCTCGCCGTGCGGGCGGATCTCGGCCAGCGCAAGCTCGGCAAGCAGCTCGAGGCGGCGGCCCGCGACGGCGCCCACTTCGCGGTCATCGTCGGGGATGAGCTCGCCTCGGGGCAGGTCCAGCTCCGCGACCTCGATGCGGGCACGCAGCGGCCCACGCCAGTCACCAACCTCGCCCGCGACCTCGAGCGCGCCGCCCGCACCCACCACCACGGGTAGCCTCTGGGAGGCCGCGCCACCGGCGGATGCGTGCGCCCGAAGACTCCCCGAATGACCACGTCATGGTCATTGTTGAGGTTACGGTGGCACTACGTCGCTGAGTGCGGGTAGGGTCGATGCGCCGGCGAGCGTGCCGAGCCTCTGACGAGCGTGCCGAGCCTCCGCTGGCCGTCCCAGCTCGGTCCTTACGGCCTCGTTAGGCCCAGGATGACCACGGAGTGAGCATGCCGTGCCTCATGGAGGGTTCGGCCCGGTCGCGCCGGTCAGTCGCGGCGGTTGAAGGCCACCACGGCCGAGCCCAGGAGCAGGACCCCGAGGCCGCCGATGATCGCGATCTCCTCGATGAGCATGACCCGATGGTCACCGATGGTCACGCCGATCCCCGGCAGGGTGCCGAGGAAGATCTGGCGGATCGCGTCGCCCCCGTAGGTCAGCGGGTTGACCTTCGAAATGACGGCCAGCCAGTCGGGCACGTTGTCGACCGGGAAGAACACCCCGGCGAGGAAGATGAGCGGGAAGATCAGCAGCTGGATGACGAGCTGGAAGCCCTGCTGGCTGGTCATGAATGAGGCGATCAGGATCCCGAGGCCCGACAGCCCCAGGGCCAGGATGACCACGACCGGAATCAGCTCGAGCACGATGTCGAGCCGCAGCTCCACCCCGAGGATCGGAGCCAGGACGAGCATCAGCAGGACCTGCAGCATCGCCGTGACGGTTGCGCCGATGGCCTTGCCGAGCACGATCCCGGTTCGGCCGATCGGCGCGACCAGGATCTCGCGCAGGAACCCGAACTCGCGGTCCCAGACGACCGACACGCCCGCGAACAGCGAGCTCGTCAGCACGGCCTGGGCGACGATGCCCGGGTACATGAAGGCGATGAAATCGACGCCGGGGGCGAGCGAGCCGATGATCTGGCCGAAGCCGGCCCCGAAGATGACGAGGAACATCAGCGGGAACGCCAGGCTGGAGATGATCCGCGAGCGCTCGTTGACGAACCGCAGCAGCTCGCGGTAGGCGACGACCCACGTCCCGCGCACGATCTCGGTCATCGGTGCCACCGCCCGGCCTGCAGGAGCATCTGCCGGGCGTCCAGCTCGGAGTCCCGGATCTCGTGGCCGGTGAGCGTCAGGAAGACGTCGTCGAGGCTCGGCCGAGCCAGGCTGATCGTCTCGATCGGCTGGGGGAACGTTCGAACAAACTCCGGCAGGAACGCGTCGCCGGCGTCGACGTGGAACCGGATCGTGCCGTCGAGCAGCGTCGGGTCCACGCCGTAGCGCTCCTTCACGGCCGCCAGGCCGGCCTCGGGATCCGGGGTCGAGAACGTGATGAGGTCGCCGCCGATCGAGCGCTTGAGGCCGTCGGGCGAGTCGAGGGCCACGATCTGCCCGCGGTCGATGATCGCGATCCGGTTGGCGTACTCGGCCTCGTCGAGGTACTGCGTCGTCAGGAAGATCGTCAGGTCCTCGGCCTCGCGGAGGCGCAGCAGGTAGTCCCAGATGTGCCGCCGCGTCTGGGGGTCCAGCCCGATCGTCGGCTCGTCGAGGAACAGCACCTTCGGGTGATGGAGCAGCCCGCGGGCGATCTCGAGGCGCCGTTTCATGCCGCCGGAGAAGGTTCGAACGCTGCCCCGCCGGCGGTCCCACAGCTCGACCATCGTCAGCAGCTCGCGAATCCGCGGCTCGCGGACCTCGGCCGGGACGGCGTAGGCGTAGGCGTGGAAGCGGAGGTTCTGCTCGGCCGAGAGGTAGTCGTCGAGCGTCGTCTGCTGGAAGACCAGCCCGATCGAGCGGCGGACCTCGCTCCGCTGCCGTTCGACGTCGAAGCCGTTGACGGTCGCGCCGCCGCCGCTCGGCTTGAGCAGGGTGCAGAGCATGTTGATCGTCGTCGTCTTGCCGGCGCCATTCGGGCCGAGGAAGCCGAAGACCTCGCCCCGACGAACTTCGAACGAGACGTCGTCCACGGCGACGAGCTTGCCGAATTCGCGGCGCAGCCCTCGAACCTCGATGACGTTCACGCCGCAACGGTAGCGAAGCGGCGGACATGAGGTGGGCGAGGCGAACCGCACCCTCGGTCACGCTCGTCGTGCCTCGAGCCACGTGGGCGAGAGGCGCCGATGCCGCGCCAAGCCGGCCTCCAGCAGCGCCTCGTCGAGCTCTGCGTCCGACAGCACCCGGGCGGTGAACGGCTGCCGGACGACCTCGCCGCCAACCTCGTAGACCGAGACCGCCGAGACGAACGGCGGCTCGACGCGGACGTCAACCATGCCCAGCCGACGTCCGCCGCTCTCGGACCAGTCCTCGGCGGCCGTCTCGAGCCAGTCGAGCGGATGGTGCTCGACGAGGGCGCGGCCGCCCGGCGCGACGTGGCGGGCCGAGGCGGTGAGCAGCGCGTGGCGCAGGCCCGCGTCGGTCGAGTTCACGAGGTGGCTCGCAAGGACCACGGTTTCGAATGGACCGCCGGGGTCGAATGCTTCGAATGCCTCTGGCCCGGCCTCGAGGTCGGGCAGCCACTGGCTGACGGGCTCGGCCAGCTGACGGCCGAGACCGGGGGCGAGCGCGGCCAGGGCCTCGGCGATCCGTGTCCCCGCGATTGGAGCCTCGGCCAGGGGCCCGCCTTCGAGGGCCGCCTCGACCGCGGGTGGTTCGCCGAGTGGCCGCCGGCGGCGGATCAGGAGCACCGCGGACACGAAGCGAGGCCGCGCCGGAGGGGCAGAAGGCGTCGTCGAACTGGGCGAGGCCGATCAGGTTGCCGTCGGGGTCCTTGAACCAGGCAGCCTTGCCGGCCGGCATCTCGGCGATGCCGTCGACCGTCTTGGGCATCTCGTATTCCTCGAAGACCACGCCCCGCGACCGGAGCTCCGCCACCTCAGCGGCCAGGTCGGACACCGTGAAGCCCATTTGGGTGTGGCCGCCGCTCGCCCGACCGCCGGAGCGGGTGATCACGAACAGGCTGCCCTCGCCGGCTCGGTAGGCGACCGCGCTCGGGCGGACGGCGTACGGTTCGAACCCAAGGACGCCCTCGTAGAACCGCCGCAGCGCGTCGACGTCCTGCGAGGGCAGCGTCGTGTGGACGCGATGATCCACGAGCATCTCGTTCCCCCTTCGTGCCGGGGATCGCCCGCCGTCGGCATCGGCGCCCCCCATCGCCCGATACGATACGCCCGCCATGCAGTCCACCGCCCCCTCCGCCGCGACATCTGCCGCCTCGGGCCCCGACTTCGCGAGCTCCTACCGCAGCCACACCTGCGGCGAGCTGCGGGCGGGCGATGCCGGGTCGCAGGCCAGGCTCGCGGGCTGGGTCCATCGGCGGCGCGACCACGGCCAGCTGATCTTCCTGGACCTGCGCGACCGCTACGGGATCACCCAGGTCGTCATCGACGAAGGCGATTCGCCCGAGGCGCACGCGGCAGCCACCCGGGTTCGAAACGAGTTCGTCGTCGCCGTGGTCGGGACGGTCGCCCGGCGCCTGCCCGGCACAGAGAACCCGCGGCTGCCAACCGGCGAGATCGAGGTCCAGGCCGGCTCGATCACGATCCTCAACGAGTCGAAGACGCCACCGTTCTACGTCAACGAGCCCGACGCGCCGATCGACGAGGCCCTCCGGCTGAAGTACCGATACCTGGACATCCGCCGCGAGCCGCTGGCCTCGCGGCTGCTGCTACGGAGCCGGCTCGTCCACGCCATCCGCGAGGTCCACCACGCCCACGGCTTCGTCGAGATCGAGACGCCGAACCTCATCAAGGCGACGCCGGAGGGCGCCCGCGACTTCATCGTCCCGAGCCGCCTCCAGCCGGGTGAGGTCTACGCCCTGCCGCAGAGCCCGCAGCAGCTCAAGCAGCTCTTGATGGTGGCCGGCGTCGATCGCTACTTCCAGATCGCGCGCTGCTTCCGGGACGAGGACCTGCGCGGCGATCGCCAGCCCGAGTTCACCCAGCTGGATCTCGAGATGAGCTTCGTCGACCAGGATGCGGTCATGGACTTCGTCGAGACGATGATCGTCGAGGTCTCCCGCACCACGGTGCCGGACCGGCCGATCCAGGACGTGCCGTTTCCTCGGCTCTCGTACGAGGAGGCGATGACGCGCTATGGGTCGGACAAGCCGGACCTGCGGTTCGGGATGGAGCTCGTGGACCTGGGCCCGGCGTTGCGGGGCGACGATGGGACGCCTGCGTCGGGGTTCCGGGTGTTCGACGAGACACTCGCCTTCGGCGGCGTCGTCAAGGCGATCGTCGCCCCCGGCCTGGCCGGCTCGTCGCGACGCGAGACCGACGAGCTGGTCGAGCTGGCCGTGCGGTTCGGGGCGCGGGGCCTGGTGCACATGGCGGTGGAGGCGGACGGCGGCGTCAGGACGCCGATCGCGAAATTCCTGGGCGAGGGCGGCGCGGAGCGACTCGCGGCGGCCGCGGGCGCGGTGGCTGGCGATCTGGTGCTCGTCGTCGCAGACCGGCCGAAGGTGGCCCATGACGTCCTCGGCCGGCTGCGTGCCGAGCTGGGAACCCGCCTCGGGCTGGCCGACGAGAACGCGCTGGCCTACTGCTGGGTCTACGGCTTCCCGATGTACGAGTGGGACGAGGACCTTGGGCGCTGGCATGCGACGCACAACCCGTTCTCGGGCGTCCTGCCGGAGGACGAGCCGCTGCTCGTGACCGCGTCGGGTGACCCGGCTCGGCCTTCCCCCGACGACCCCGCCGGGCGGGCCCGGGCGATGCAGTACGACGTCGTCCTCAACGGCTGGGAGCTCGGCGGCGGCTCGGTTCGAATCTGGCGTCGTGACCTGCTCGAGCGGAGCCTGGCCCTGCAGGGTCATTCGTTCGAGGGCATGCGCGAGAAGTTCGGGGCGATGCTGGAGGCCTTCGATTACGGCGCGCCGCCGCACGGCGGGATCGCGCTCGGCATCGACCGCTGGGCGGCCCTGTTCAGCAACCAGACGAACATCCGCGAGGTCATGGCCTTCCCGAAGACCCAGTCGGGCAGTGACCTGATGCTCGAGGCGCCGTCGCGCCCGGAGCCGGAGCAGCTGGCGGAGCTTGGCCTGCGCTTCGTCGGTCCGAAGTCGGAGACCGCGGGCTGAGCGAACGCGCCTCGGCGCTCGACTTCCTCGAGCCGATCGCTCGCCGACCCCGCCTGGCCGCGCTGGCCGGGGCGATGTGCATCGCCTTCTCCGGTATCTTCTACCGCTTCGCCGACGTGGAGCCGTCGACGGCCAGCGTCTTTCGGTGCCTGTACGGGCTGCCGTTCCTGGCGCTCGTGGCGTGGCTCGAACACCGGCGCTATGGCAGCCTGCCCTGGCGGACCGTCGCCCTCGCCGTCCTGGCGGGCGCCATGTTCGCCGGCGACCTGACCAGCTGGCACCACTCGATCGAGTATGTCGGTGCCGGCCTCGCGACGGTGCTCGGCAACCTGCAGGTGCTGGTCGTCGGGCTGCTGGCATGGCTGATCCTCGGTGAGCGCCCATCGCGGTCGGTCGTGCTGGCGCTGCCGGTCGTGCTGTCCGGCGTCGTCCTGATCTCCGGTCTGGCCGATACCGGTGCCTATGGTTCAAACCCGGCGCTCGGGGCCGTCTTCGGGGTCACGACGGCGCTCTTCTACAGCGGGTACCTGCTGATCATCCGGCGAAGCGGTCGCGATCCTCGTCGGCCAGCCGGGCCGGTCGCGATCGCGACGTTCTCGACGGCCCTCGTCGCCGGCGCCGCCGGGGTCCCGCTGGGCGAGCTGAATCTCGCGCCGAGCTGGCCGGAGCACGGCTGGCTATTCGGCTACGGCGTGACCTCGCAGTTCCTCGGTTACCTGCTGATCTCGGTCTCGCTGCCGCGCCTGCCCGCTGTCGTGACCTCGATCATCCTGCTCGCCCAGCCGGTCGCGACGGTGATCCTGGCTCGTCTGCTCCTCGACGAGCAGCCGTCGCCCGCGCAGCTCTTGGGCGTGGTCCTCGTCGTCGGCGGGATCGCCGTGGCGACGGTCCCGGTGGGATGGTTGCGGGACCGGGCCCGCGCTAGGATCGCGGAGCGTTCCTGAAGGAGAGCGGAGCGTTGGACGGCACGATCGGACCCTCGGGGCAATCGCTCGGCGACGTCGGCGCCGTATCGGCATCGCAGGGTCGGAGCCGCGAGTCGCGCGCGGCCATCGCGTTCACCGCCGGTGGGCTCTTCGCCCTCGTGATCTGGCTGGTCATCGCCACGAGCGGGATGGTGCCCGCGTCGGTGGCTCCGCTGTTCCTGCTCGGCCTGGCCACGCCGCTGGTCTCGCTCGCGGTCGGCCACGGGATTGGGCGGCGAGTCGGCTGGGTGCTCGGCGCGATGGCGCCGTTGCTGGTCGTGCTGATCGTCACCGGCGCGATCGAAACGATCGCGGCCCTCGGAGCCAACCGGATCAACGTCCCGCTGGGCCTGATCCTCGCGGCCTGGGCGTTCGGCGGCGCGCCCGAGCGCTCGGCCTACCCAGCCGACGCACGCAGCGCGCTGCTGGTCGCAGTCTTCGTGGCCGCGTTCGCGCTGCCCGTGGTCCTGGCGGCCTGATATAGCGCCTTGTGGAGGTCAATGATGGCCCTGACTTCCACGGGGAGACCGGCGTCGGCCTATCCGGCAGGTGACCGTTGAAGCTAGTGTCCGGCCCCCGACCTTCGTCCGTGAACGGTGATCGGGATCCTGCGGCTTTGACCGGTGATCGGACCCGTCAGGTGACGTCGGCCGAAGTGATCGGGAACCCCTGGAGTCGAGCGATGGAGGCACCAGGGTGACGACGATCGGCATCGACATCGGCGGACGGAGCCACGCGGTCGCCCGCTGCCGGGACGGCGAGCCCAAGGCTGACCGCGAGGTCCTCCGGGTGAGCCAGAGCCGGGCCGGGTTCGCGGCCCTCGACGCCTGGCTCGACCGGCAGGCCGAGCCGGTGAGCCTGGTCACGATGGAGTCGTCCGGTCATTACTGGCTGCCGCTGGCCAGCCACCTCGGCCACCGGGGCGTGCCGGTCGCGGGCGTCAACCCGCTCGCGGCGAAGTACTTTGCCCGGAGCCGGCTGGCTCGCACGAAGTCCGACCCGGCCGACGCCCGGAGCCTGGCCGAGATGGGCATGCGCGACACGCCACCAGCTCGCGATCCGCTCGCCGGCGCCGAGCTGCGCCAGGCCGCCCGCTTCGCGATGACGCTCGTCACCGAGCAGGCCAAGGTCTGCCAGCGCCTCATCCGGCTCGTCGAGCTCGGCTTTCCCGAGCTCGGCGAGGTGTTCGACGACCCGACCTGCCGGACGGCCCGCGAGGTCCTCCGGATCGCGCCAACGGCGCAGGTGGCAACGCGCCGGCGGGCCGCAACGCTCGCCAACGCCAACGCGGGACCCGGTCACCGGCGGCTGGGCGAGTCCAGGGCGGCCCAGCTCCAGGCCGCGGCGGCCGAGTCGATCGCCGTGCCCGAGCTCGATGCCGAGGTGGCCTTCGAGGGCGGCCTTTTGCTCGACCAGTACGACCTGCTCGAGCGCCAGATCGGGGCGGCCGATCGCCGGGTCGCCTCGCTCCTCGATGGCGAGACGGCCGGCGGCTCCGGACGATCCCGGGCGTCGGCCCGGCGATCGCCGCCACCCTCATGGCCGAGATCGGCGACATCGAGCGGTTCACCGACTTCGACCAGCTGCTCGCGTTCGCCGGCGTCCACCCGGCCGAGCGCAGCTCAGGCCGGAAGGGCTCGAACCCCGAGACCGCCTGGCACATGAGCAAGGCCGGCAACAGCCACCTCCGGGCGGCGGCGTACCGGATGGCCGTCGTCGGCCTCCAGCACAACCCGGTGATCAGAGCCCACTACCTGCGGAAGCGCGCGGCTGGCAAGAGCAAGATGAACGCCCTGGGTCACTGCATGCGCAAGGCGCTCAGCCTCGCCTGGGGCGTCTGGCGCAACGGCCAGGACTTCGACCCCAGTTGGGGCCTCGAGGCTTGACAAGACCCTATGGGATCTAGTGTCCCGCGTCTGAAGACCGTTGACGGGTAGCGCGAGGCAGGATCTCGTCGGCGGTCTTCGACCAGGCGAAGGGGTGGCAGCGCTCGTTCCAGCCGTCGATGAAGGTCCGGATGGCCGCGACGAGCTGCGGGACGCTGGCGTACGAGCCACGCCGGATGGCCTGGCGCGTGATGATCCCGAAGAACACCTCGACCAGGTTGAGCCACGAGCCCGAGGTCGGCGTGAAGTGGAGCGTCACCCGCGGGTGCTTCTCGAGCCACGCCTCGACATCGGGGTGCTTGTGGGTGTGGTAGTTGTCGAGGACCACGTGCAGCTCCCGGCGGGGATAGGCACGAGCGACCCGCTTCAGGAAGTCGACGAACTCGGCCTTGCCGTGCCGGTCGTAGCAGCGGTCGGTGATCCTGCCGGTGGCGACCTCGAGCGCGGCGAACAGGTTCGTCGTGCCGTTCCGCTTGTAGTCGTGGGTCGCCCGCTCCGGGAGTCCCGGGCGCAGCGGCAGGATGGGGGCCGTCCGGTCGAGCGCCTGGACCTGGCTCTTCTCGTCGACGCACAGGACGATCGCCTTCGCCGGCGGATCGAGGTACAGCCCGACCACGTCGCGGATCTTGGCCTCGAGCTCCGGGTCGGTGCTGAACTTGAACGTCTCCCGCCGCCACGGCTGGACGTGGTAACGGCGCCAGGCGCGGGCGACCGTCGCGTCCCCGACGCCGAGCTGGCGGGCCAGCAGCCGGGTCGACCAGTGGGTCACGCCCAGGCGATCGGGCGGTGGGTCGAGGGTCGCGGCAATGATCGCCGCGTCGTCGATGGTCTTGGGCCGGCCGCTCCGTGATTCGTCGTCGAGTCCGGTGATCCCGTGCGCCATGAACCGGTCCCGCCATTTGATGACGGTGGGTCGCGTCAGGCCGAGGCGCCGGGCCGCTTCGGACGTGCCGACCCCGTCCGCGCAGGCGAGCACGATCGACGCTCGCTCGGCACGACCCGCCGGCACGCTGCTTGACCGAGTCCAGGTTGTCAGGGTCGTGCGGTCGTCGTCGCTGAGGCTGAGCAGGGTCGATGCCATACGCCCATCATCGCACTGCTGTCAACGAACTAATGACGCGCGACACTAGCTACCGGCCCTTCCGGCCCCTCGATGTTCCCTGTGGCTACCCAACGGACAGGTTCGGGCCCTCGGTCCCGCGAAACTGGTCGAAATGTTCCCGACAGCTACCTAAGGGACCGACGAAGGCCGTCATTTCGGTAGCTGGACGGAACATCGAGCCCAGTGGCAAAGCCCGCGTTCACACCGGCTGGTCTGGATCCTCGGCGGCGGCCTGGCCGTAGGGGGCGAGGGCCGGTCCCGCGAGCGGCGCGTCCTCCGGCAGGTCCGCCAATGGCGCGCCCCACTCGTGCTCGTGGGGAACCGCCGGCTCGGGCGGCCCGGCATACGCGGGCAGAGAGGCGAACGGCACCGACAGGTCGTGGGTCACGCCGGGGTCGCCGAGCTCGATCGTCCGGGATGGCACCCCCCCCGCGGCCAGCTCGGCGATGATCTCGCCCGGCATCCGGGGCACGTCGCGAGCGACCGCGTCGAGCGCGGCGGCGGGCGCGACCGGCAGGAGGATCGGCCAGCCGGGCTCGCCCTCGAACGCCGGCCGCAGCATCGAACCCCGGTCCAGCCCATGCGCCTCGATCAGCGAGGTCACCGTCTCCGGCCCGACCCAGGCCATCCGGGCCGGCCAGATCAACGCGGCATCCACGCCCCGGACGATCTCACGCGCGACTGCGACGCCGCGAGCGATCTGGGCGACCGGTGTGTCATCGGGCTTCGGGACGGGCTCGGCGAGCGTCGCCGACGTGCCGGCGAGCGCGGCCGCGACGGCTCCGACAGGATCGACCGACACGACGACGATCGGCAGGGCCCCGCCCGCCCAGGCCGCGGCGGCGAGGCGCCGGGTGACCGGCAGGCCGGCCGCATCGGCGAGCGCCGAATCGGGGCTCGCGGCGAGGATCACGGCGGCGACGGTCACGCACCGGATGCTATCAGCGCCGAGCGTGCGACAATCCCGCGGCCCATGACCGACCTTGCCCGCTCCGTCGCGCCCATCGAAGACCACGCCGGCGGCGAAGTCATCCGCGACGACGTCCGCAACATCGCGATCGTGGCCCACGTGGACCACGGCAAGACGACCCTGGTCGACGCGATGCTCCGCCAGACGGGGGCCTTCAGAGCCAACCAGGCCGTCGTCGATCGGGTCCTCGATTCGGGCGATCTCGAACGCGAGAAGGGCATCACGATCCTGGCCAAGCAGACCGCGGTCGAATTCGATGGCGTCCGGCTGAACATCGTCGACACCCCCGGCCACGCCGACTTCGGCGGCGAGGTCGAGCGGAGCCTGCTGATGGTCGATTCGGTGCTGCTGCTCGTCGATGCCGCCGAGGGGCCGCTGCCGCAGACCCGCTACGTCCTCCAGAAGGCGATGGCGCGCCGGCTGCCGGTCGTGGTGGCGCTCAACAAGATCGACCGGGGCGATGCCCGACCGGCGGAGGTCCTCGATGCCGTGTACGAGCTGTTCATCGACCTCGGCGCGGACGACGACCAGATCGACTTCCCGGTCGTCTACACGAACGCCAAGGCCGGCACGGCGACGCTCGACCTCGCCGATCCCGGGGTGAATCTCACGCCGCTGCTGGACCTCCTCGTCCGGGTGACCCCGGCGCCCCGATACCAGCCCGGCCATCCGCTGCAGCTGCTGGTGACGAACCTGTCCGCCAACGACTACGTCGGTCGAATGGCGGTCGGCCGCATTCGAAATGGCTCCATTCGAATGGGCCAGCGGATCGCGGTCGTGCGCGAGGAGCCCGACGACACCGCCGGGGCAGTCGAACCTGGTCGAACGGTGACGCTGACCGGGACAGTCACCAGCCTCCAGACCGCGCGCGGGATCGAGCGGGTCGACATCGAGGAGGCGACCGCGGGCGACATCGTCTCCGTCGCGGGCCTGCCCGACGCGACGATCGGCGACACGATCACGGAACCGGGAGATCCGCGTCCCCTGCCGCGCCTCGACGTCGACGCGCCGACGCTGCGGATGACCTTCGGCGTCAACACCTCGCCGCTGGCCGGCCGCGACGGGCGGTACGTCACGAGCCGCCAGATCAAGGCCCGGCTGGACCGCGAGGTCCTCGGCAACGTCTCGATCGAGGTCCACCCGATGGCCTCCGGCGACACCTTCGAGGTTCGAGGGCGGGGGGAGCTCCAGCTGGCGGTCCTCATCGAGCAGATGCGACGGGAGGGCTTCGAGCTGACTGCCTCGCGACCCGAGGTCATCCTGCGCGAGACGCCCGACGGGCTCCAGGAGCCGTACGAGCGGATCACGGTCGACATCCCGCCCGACTACATCGGCGAGGTCCAGGCGGCGCTCGCCGGTCGAAAGGGCCGCCTGGAGCAGATGACGACCGACGCCGACGGCCGGGTTCGACTCGAGTACGTCCTGCCGGTTCGCGGCCTCATCGGCTACCGGGGCCAGCTGCTGACCGAGACGCGCGGCACGGCGCTGCTGCACCAGATCGGCGAGGGCTACGGGCCGTGGGCCGGCGAGGTGACCCATCGAACCAGCGGCGTGCTCGTCGCCGACCGCCCCGGGACGAGCAACGCCTACGCCCTGTTCAACCTCCAGGAGCGAGCCGAGCTGTTCATCGGCGCCGGCGTGGAGGTCTACGAGGGCATGGTCGTCGGCGAGAACTCGCGCTCGGGCGACATGGACGTCA
>VEOW01000096.1 GCA_012026785.1 Chloroflexota bacterium
CGCCCGGACCCTGGTCACGCTCCTCCACCTGCGCGACATCGCCGCCCAGGTCGGCCATCCCTTCTCGATCACCTCGGAGATGGCCGACGTTCGAAACCGCTCATTGGCCGAGGTCACCCGGGCCGACGACTTCATCGTCTCCGATCGGCTGATCAGCCTGCTCCTCAGCCAGGTCGCCGAGAACAAGAAGGTCAACGCCGTCTTCGCCGACCTGTTCGATGCCGAGGGCTCGGAGGTCTACCTCCGTCCGGCGAGCGACTACGTCGTGACCGGGCGGCCGGTCACGATCGCCACGGTCGTGGAGTCGGCGCGGCGTCGCGACGAGGTGCTCATCGGCTACCGCCTGCGGGCCGAGGCCAGCGATGCGAGCCGGGCGTATGGCGTCCGCGTCAACCCCCGCAAGAGCGCCGAGGTCATCTTCGAGTCCGACGACCGGGTCATCGTCCTGTCCGAGGGCTGAGGCGACCGCCGGAGCCCCCCTCACCGCCCCCTGTCGCGCAGAAGCGCCAAACAGCGGCTGAACTCCACTGCCATGCCCTTAACCTTCGCGTTCGCTCGTCGTTTGGCGGCCAGCCGCGCCAAACGACGGCCGAAAGCGCCGCTGGTGGCGGAACTCCAGCGGTTCGCCGGTTGGTTGGCGCTCTCAAGCGCCAGCGACGGAGGAGCGACGACCTTCCGAGGGGCCGCGGGCCCAGGTGCCCTCGAGCGGCGCTCAGACGCCCTCGAGCAGGGCGAGCAGGCCGGTCAGTGGGACGCCGACCCAGTCGGGCCGTGATTCGAGCTCGTAGCGGAGCTCGTAGGCGCCCTTCTGGATGAGGAGGACCTCGAGGAGGGCGGCGACGGCGTCGTCGGTCCGCGGCAGGAACGCCGCCCCGGCGGTGGCCTCCCGGTAGCCGCGGAGGAACGCAGCGGCGACCCAGCCGAACCACAGCCGCGTCCAGGCCGACACGGTCGCCAGCTCGTCGTCGGTCTCGCCGCGGAGCCGCCGCTCCACCACCGGCGTCGAGGCCGCATAGCGGTACGACGAGAGCATCCCCGCCACGTCGGTCAGGGCCGGCCGCTTGAGGCGCCGCTCGGAGAGCGGCCGGGCCGGCTCGCCCTCGAAGTCGATGAGCATGATGTCGCGGCCGGTGAACAGCGTCTGACCGGCGTGGAAGTCCCCGTGACAGCGGATCCGCATCCCGCCGAGCCGCCGCTCGAGCAGCGGCCGCAGCCGGGCTTCGAGATTCGGGCTCGCGGCCAGCGTGGCCTCGACGAGCGGCAGGAGCTCATCAGCGATCGTGCCGCGCCGCCGTTCGAGAAGTCGCATCGACTCCTGGATCGAGGCCCGGATCGACTGGTAGAGCGACCGTTGGTGGAACGGCGCCATTGGCTCCGGCGCGAAGGCCGCCGGGCCGTCCGGGTCGGCGAGGACCGAGTGGAGCTCACCGAGGCGCCGTCCCAGGAGCCAGGCCGTGTCGGGATAGCCGCCGATGAGCTGCTGGACCTCCTCGGGCGGTGTCGCCGACGCACGCTCCAGCAGCAGCGCCGGCGTGATCGCCTCGACCGACGGCGGTTCGGGCCGGGTGAGGGCCGACTCGAGGTAGCGGTTGACCGCGTCGAGCGTGACGTCCCACAGGTCGCCCTCGTTGGGCACGAAGGCCTGGAGGATCGCGAATGTCGCCGGCGCCGCGCCCGGTCGGCGGTACTCGAGGGCCCCGGCGACGGCAGGGACGTTCGGGAAGGCCCGCTCGGTCAGGAAGCGCCCGATCTCGAGATCGGGGTTCTCGCCGTCCTCGAGCGCCCGGTAGAGCTTCAGGATGAGCCGATCGCCGTAGACGATCGAGGTGTTCGACTGCTCGGCCCGTACCGGGACCGCAGAGAGGGGCTCGGCCCCGGGCCCGCGAAGGCCGCGGAAGCCTCGCGTCGGGACGCCGACGATCTCGCCGCGGCGGCCTTTCAGCCGCCGGCGGCCGCCGATCGCCCCGAGCAGCGCATCGGCGAAGGCCTCGTCGACCGACGCGTCGATGAGCAGGGACCGAACGGCGCCGTCGCCGTCGATCCGGGCGACCACCGCCGGCAGCGACTCCCGCCGCAACCGATCGGCCAGGGCGCCCTCGGCGATCGTGAGCGGAACGGCGTACAGCTCGGGCTCACCCTCCACGTAGGCGACGCGGACGAGCGCGATGACCGCCTCGCGGCCCGGCAGCTCGACCGGGAAGCCATCGACGATGTCCGTCGCCGTCACGGTCTTGGCCTTGCCGCGGAACCAGCGCCGGCCGCGGATCCAGCGACCGACCACCGGGGCCAGCCGCGCCGCTCCCTCGCCGGTGACGAGATCCCGGAGCGCGCGCGGGCGCGGCAGGGCCGGGAGCTCGGTGGCGCTGGCCGGCACGATCTCGACCGGGTGGCGGGTCTCGAGGCTGAACCACAGGAAGCCGTGCGGGCCGAGCGTGAGGGTGTAGGGATCGCTCCCGATGGGTGGGAACTCGATCGATCCGAACAGCTCGACCGGCACGAGGCCCTCGAAGGCCGACAGATCGAGGCGCGCCCACTGGGCGTAGCGCGCGAGGTTGGCGACCACGAGCAGCGTCTCGTCGCCGTGGCGTCGGACGAAGGCCAGGACCCGGCGATTGTCCGGCTGGACGAACTCGATCGAGCCTCGGCCGAACGCGGGGTGGCGCTTGCGCAGGGCGATGAGCCGCTTCATCCACCACAGCAGCGAGTGGGGGTTCTCCTGCTGGGCGGCGACGTTGACCGCCTCGTAGTGATACTCGGGGTCGGTGATGACTGGCAGGTACAGCCGCTGGCGATTGGCGTCCGAGAAGCCGGCGTTGCGGTCGGGGCTCCACTGCATCGGCGTGCGCACGCCGTTGCGGTCACCGAGATAGACGTTGTCGCCCATCCCGATCTCGTCGCCGTAGTACACGACCGGCGTTCCCGGCAGCGACAGCAACAGGGCGTTGAGCAGCTCGATCCGCCGCCGGTCGTGGCCCAGGAGCGGGGCCAGGCGGCGCCGGATGCCGAGGTTGATCCGGGCCTGCGGGTCGGCGGCGTAGACGCGGTACATGTAGTCGCGCTCCTCGTCGGTCACCATCTCGAGCGTCAGCTCGTCGTGGTTTCGAAGGAAGAGCGCCCACTGGGCGTTGTCGGGGATCGCCGGCGTCTGATCGAGGATGTCGATGACCGGGAAGCGGTCCTCCATCCGGAGGGCCATGAACAGGCGCGGCATGATCGGGAAGTGGAAGGCCATGTGGCACTCGTCGCCGGCGCCGAAGTAGGCCACCGCGTCGTCCGGCCACTGGTTGGCCTCGGCGAGCAGCATCCGGTCGGCGAAGCGCGCGGCGATGTGGCGGCGCAGGTCGCGCAGGAAGGCGTGGGTCTCGGGGAGGTTCTCGCAGTTCGTGCCCTCGCGCTCGTAGAGGTACGGGATGGCGTCGAGACGGAGCCCGTCGACGCCCATCTCCAGCCAGAAGTCAAGCGTTCGAAGGATCGCTTCGCGGACCTTGGGGTTGTCGAAGTTGAGGTCCGGCTGGTGGGCGTAGAAGCGATGCCAGTAGTAGGCGCCCGCGACGGGATCCCACGACCAGTTGGAGGGTTCGAAGTCCTTGAAGATGATCCGCGCGTCGGTATACCGCTCGGGGGTGTCGCTCCAGACGTAGAAGTCGCGTTCGGGGCTTCCTGGCGCCGCCCGGCGAGCGCGCTGGAACCAGCGATGCTGGTCGGAGGTGTGGTTGGCGACGAGCTCGGTGATGACGCGCAGACCGCGGCGGTGGGCCTCGCGCACGAAGTGGCGGACGTCGCGCAGGGTCCCGAACTCGGGCTTGACGGTCTCGAAGTCGGCGATGTCGTAGCCGTCGTCCTTCCCGGGCGACGGGTAGAACGGCATGACCCACAGCGCGGTGACCCCGAGGTCGGCGAGGTAGTCGAGCTTCTGGGCCAGGCCCGGGAAGTCGCCGATGCCGTCGCCGTTCGAATCGAGGAAGGCCCGCACGTGGACCTGGTAGATGATCGCGTCCTTGTACCACTGCGGGTCGGGCGCGAAGGGCGAGCCCACCGGCGAGGCGCTCACATGAAGGCGTCGAAGTCGGCTTCGGATCGCACCCGTGGGCGGACGTCGAGGATCATCGCCGGCACGCCGGCCGGATCGAGCTCGACGAGGTTGCGATGGCCCTGCCACAGCATCGTCCGATCGGTCAGCAGGTCGTGGACCTCGAACGGTCGCTCGGGGTCGATGCCCAGTGCCTCGAGCGGCAGCTCGAGGGTGCCCGAGCGGGGGTGGTGGGGATCGAGGTTGCCCACGGTCACGATGGTGTCCTGCGCGTCGGCGGTCTGCTTCGAGTAGGCGATCAGCTGATCGTCCTCGACGTGGTGGAAGGCCAGCCGCTCGTTCGATTGGAGCGCCGGGTGGTCGCGCCGGGCCGCGTTCACCGTTCGAATGAGCGGCGCCAGGCTGTGCGGTGCGGCGAGGTCCCAGGTGCGGATCTCGTACTTCTCCGAATCGAGGTACTCCTCGCTGCCCGGCTCGCGCGGCGTGCTCTCGCCCAGCTCGAAGGCCGGCCCGTAGATGCCGTACGAGGCGGCGAGGGTCGCTGCCAGGACGAGCCGGGCGATGAACGCCGGCCGCCCGCCGTGCTGCAGGTACTCGTGCAGGATATCGGGCGTGTTCGGCCAGGCGTTGGGCCGGAAGAACTCGGCCAGCGGCGGCCGGTTGAGCTCGAGGAAGTAGTCGGTCAGCTCGTCCTTCGTGTTGCGCCAGGTGAAGTACGTGTACGACTGGCTGAAGCCGAGCTTCGCGAGGCGGTACATGACCTTCGGGCGGGTGAAGGCCTCGGCCAGGAACAGGACGTCGGGATCGGTCCGCTTGAGGTCGTCGATCAGCCACTCCCAGAACGCGAACGGCTTGGTATGGGGGTTGTCGACCCGGAAGATTCGAACCCCCTGGTCCATCCAGAAGCGGATGACCCGCCGCAGCTCGGTCCACAGCCCGCGCCATTCGGCTGTTTCGAAGTCGAACGGGTAGATGTCCTGGTACTTCTTCGGCGGGTTCTCGGCGTACTGGACGGTCCCGTCGGGGCGACTCCTGAACCACGCTCGATGCTCGTCGACGTACGGGTGGTCGGGCGACGCCTGGAAGGCGATGTCGAGGGCGACGCGGATGCCGCGCTTGTCCGCCGCGGCGACGAGGGCCCGCAGGTCGTCGATCGTTCCGAGGTCCGGGTGCACGGCATCGTGACCGCCAGCCGCACCCCCGATCGCCCATGGCACGCCGGGGTCCGTGGGGTTCGGCGAGGTGACGTTGTTGGGGCCCTTGCGCTGGCGCTCGCCGATGGGGTGGATCGGCGGCAGGTACAGGACGTCGAACCCGAGGTCGGCGACATAGTCGAGGCGCGCGATGACATCCGCCAGGGTGCCGTGGCGGCCGGGTTTCGGAGACGTCGAGCGCGGGAAGAGCTCGTACCAGCTGGAGAAGCGGGCGTGCACCGGGTCGACCACGATCTCCAGCTCGGGTGCCGAGACGGTCTCGAGCGACCGATCCGGATGGCGGGCCATGAGTGCGGCCAGCTCGTCGCCGAGGGCTGTCTCGGTCGCCGTCGGGAGGCTCGCCCCAGCCTGCAGCGTGTCGGTCAGGGCGCGCAGCCGGGCGCCGTCGTCGGTCGCGCCGTCGGCCGCGGCGCGTTGAGCGGCACGAGCCGTGTGCTCGGCCCCGATCTGCAGGTCGACCGACACGTCCTGGCCGGCCGCGACGCGCTTCTCCAGATCGCCGCGCCAGGTCGCGAAGTGGTCGATCCAGGCCGCGATCGCGTAGCCGTGCCGGCCCACGGCCTCCACGGTGAGCTCGCCGCGCCAGCGATCGTTGCCGAGCGGCTCCATCGCCGTTTCGGCGGTCGTGCCGTCGGGGCTTCGGTGGACGAGGCGGACCGCCAGCTGGTCGTGGCCGTCGGCGAATACGTCCGCCTCGACCGCGACCGTGTCGCCGACAACGCGCTTGATCGGAAAGCGACCGGCGTCGATCTCGGGCCAGATGGCCTCGACCACGACCCGCCGACGCCCCTCGAGGACGCTCGCGGTCGCATCCGTGCTCCCGGGGACACCGACGGCCTGGCCCATCCGGGGCCGACCGTATGGCAGGCGCCCGCGGGGTGTCAAACCGAGCGACCCGGTTTCTGGAGCCCGGCCCCGTAGCCGGGCTCAGCGCCGCAGGGTGATTGAGTCGGGCGTGACGTCCTCGACGGCGAGGTTGACGCCGTCAATCCTGATCTTCCGTCGCTCGATGGGGAAGAACAGGTTCCAGGCGTAGCCGCGGTAGAAGAACTCCCACTTCAGCTCGACGATCGAGTAGACCGACTCGCTCGGCATACCGGCGTAGACGATTCGGTTGCGACCCCAGCCGAGGGACTGGATGTCGCCCACGCTCAGGGTCACGGTCCCGTTCATAGCGGTGTCAACCCCCACTGCGGCCAGGCCCACCACCCTCCGGGCGGCCAATCGGCGAGCAGGAACGGCAGCGAGGCCAGCACGGCGAGCCCGAGGGTGGCCAGGAAGGCGATCAGTGCATCGCGCCCCGTCTCGGGTGCGTCCTTCCGGAGCACAAACCGAACGGGCGCACCGGCGGCGCGCCGAAGCCACTGCGGAAGTGGAACGAGGAATGCCGTGCGCTCGCGGTAGGCGGCGTACTCGGGGCCGTGTTCGCGCAGCATGCGCGCCTCCTCGGCCCAAGCCACCGCCACGATCGCCAGCGAGCCCACGAGCCACGGTAGGGCCGCGCCCGGATTCTCACCGGCCATCGGGATCGGCTGCTGCGCCGACAGGAGCATGAAGCCCCAGCTCCAGACGAGCCAGCCGAGGTACTGCGGATGGCGCGATACGCGGTACAGCCAGACGTCGGCCACCGGCCGGCCTTCGAACCGGGCGAGGAACCAGGCGGTCGTCGACGACACCAGGATGAACAGCCCGAGCGCGATCGACCCGAGCGCGACGCCTCCGCGGGCATCCACGCCGGTCAATGAGAACGGCCAGACGATCGCGATGTACGGCAGGTAGGCAATGTCGCCGAGCGCCATCCACCCGCTCCACGCGGGCAGCCAGAGCGCCCGCAGGACGCCCAGACCGGCGAGGAAGAACATGTAGCCGGCGCAGGCGCCGACGGTCGGCAGGAAGAGGAGGACCGCACCGGCGCTCGCGAGTCGCGACCGGCGCGTCAGGAGCCCTGCCACGACCAGCGCCAGGACAACCGCCAGGCAGGCGTAGCCGATCGGTCGGATCAGGCTCGAATCGAGAAATGCCACGATCGCCTCGGGCTCGATGGCGGGGTGATAGTCGGGGATATCGACCCAGTCTCGCGCCACTCGCACGAGCCACCTTGGAACCTCGAGCGTCGCGTAGACCAGTGCCACGGTGACGACGCAGGCAAGGGCAACCAGGCCCGCGAGCAGTCCCGGCGTCGTGGCACGATGCCCGGGAGCCATCTGCAGGCCGGCCGGCATCCCAAGCCGCCTCGAACCTGCCATGGCCTGAGTCTTGCCGCCCTCAGCGCGGGTTCGCTAGGGCTGTTCGGCTGGATCCCGAGTTCGAATGGAACGACCCGATCTGGCCCGTCAGGCCGACTCCAGCTCGCCGGGCACGACCGGCAGGGCCCGCGCCGAGAGGCTCGCGCCGGCGCTGGCGACGATGACCATGGCGATGGCCGCAACCTCCGGCACGCTCAGCGCCTCGCCGAGGGCGATGAAGCCGACGACCGCCGCGATCGCCGGCTCGATGCTCATCAGCACGCCGAATGTCGAGGTCGGGATGCGGTCGAGCACGGCAATCTCGAGCGAGTATGGAATGGCGCTGCTGAAGAGGGCGATGCCCAGGCCGGCAAGAACCAGGGCGGGGCTCGCGAGCACCTGGCCGAGTGCACCGGTCCCGGCCGCCAGCGGCAGGGTGAGCGCCGCGGCGACGAGCATGGCGAGGGTCAGACCGCGGCCGTCGGGCCACTCCCGAGCCACCCGGGCGCCGATCGGGATGTAGCGCGCCCAGAAGGCGCCCGCGGCAAACGCCGCGGCGAGGCCGAGCGCGTCATCGGCCACGACATGGCCGCCGGTCAGGATCCAGATCCCGGCCGCCGCGAGGACGACCCAGGCTAGGTCACGGGCGCGACGGGAACCGATGACCGCGACGGCAAGAGGACCCCAGAACTCGATTGTGACCGCCACGGCCAGCGGGATCCGGCTCAGCGAGAAGTAGAAGACGAGGTTCATGAGCGCCAGGTCGAGGCCGAGCACGATCGCCGACAGCCAGGCCGACCGCGATACGCCTCGCAGTCGCGGCGGCCGCAGCGCCCCGACGAGCAGCGCGCTGAAGACGATCCGGAGCGTCACGATGGGCAGCCAGCCATGCGCCCGCAGCAGCTGCGTGGCGAGACCGGCGCCCACCTGGACCGACAACGCGGACCCGACGATGAGCGACTCCGGCGGCAGGCCCTGAACAAGTCTCGGGGTGTTGCGCATGGGACAGCGGATCGTATGCCCGATGGTCACCGGGCGGGTTGGCGCGGGAGAGATACAGCTACTGCGGAGACCGACCAACTGCTGGCCGAGTACAGCCGGCCGATGGACGAGCTACGGGAGCTCTACCCATTCGGTGGATCGGCGGGCCGCTGCGCCGAGCGGGCCATGACGTCCTCGCGCTCGACGACGACCTCATCCTCAAGCAGCTCCCCGATGCCGACGTCCTCGACCTCGCGCCAGGCCAGGGCCGGATTGGCGTCACGGCCATCATCCGGGACTTCGCGAGGCTGGCGCGGAGTCGAATGGAAGCCCATCCTGCGGGGCCTCGTTCGCCCCTTCGAAGGTCGCCCCGAGGTTGAGTTCCTCGGCTGACGGCCCGAGAAGCCCACGACGAGAAGAGGCCCGACCCGAAGGGTGGATCGGGCCGCGGGGATCAGGGTGGTACCGCATACCGGATGCCCAGTGAAACGTCTCATACGTCTCAGCCGCGTTCATCCAGTACCAAGAAGAGACGCATGAGACGCATGAGACAGAACCCATAAGGGTCCAGATAAGGGTCCAGGACGGTCTCGCCGGAGACCCGTCCGCGGTCCGTGACGCGTCGAGGCATGGGAACGACGAGGTTCAAGGGGAGTCGAACCGCCATCACCGACCTTAGTGTCCGTTCGAACGTGAGAGGGTCTTCGCTGCCAGCGGTCGGCGACGAGTTTCAACGCAGGATGAGGGCCTTCAAGCGTGCCGCGTCGATGCTCCGCGACTGCTTCGAGAGCTCGCCCGAGGAGTTCGCGCTGAAGTTCGAGTGGCGTGGGTTTAGCGGCGAGCCTTCAAGCGCGTCGTTCTCGGCCGGTGCTCGAGTCCTCGCTGACGCGATGTTCGTCGAAGCCGAGTTCGTGGAGCAGGCAGGCTTCCGTCAGGACGGTCAGGCGCTGGAGCAGTCCCCCAGGGCCTGGTGGAGTTGCACCAGTGGATGCGAGGCGATGTTGTGCCCCGGAACGTCCACAAGTGGTCCGTGCGGGTGGCGATGGCACGCAACTACCGCGCGCACCACCCGAGGCGGAGCTTCTCGGGACGAGCGCGCACGAACTCGTGAGCCGCTGCTAGCGAGTCATGACCATGTCGGGCCGTGACCCTTGAGCGGTGGGAATGAGCCTTCCGTCGTGATCCCCAGCGACGGTCTCGGCGGCGTCGCTCAGGGCGCGAGCAGCAGGTATTCGCTCCCTCCATCTGTGAGGCGCTCGTCGGATCCGCGTCTCAGGCGAGAGGGACCGCGTAAGTGCCGCGGGCAAGCCCATCGCGAAACATCGCCATGGACTGACGAATGCCCTCCTCGAGTGGGGTCAGGGGCAGGGGCCCCAGGGCCTGGTGGACGGGCAGAGTGTCGACGAGGTACGGAGTCCGCAACTCTTCACTCCCAGACGAGATTGTGCCAACCGCCGAGGGCTCAAAGCGCTCGATGATTGCGATGATTTCCGCCGTTGAAGCCGAGATGCCCGGCAGGTTGAACACGCGCGCCGCCTCGGTCGTCCGTCTAGCAGCAATTATGAACGCCTCCGCAGCGTCGGCCACGAAGTTGTAGTACATCGGACCGGCGTAGTCGATGCGATACGAGTGGCCTGCGGCAGCGGCTCCCATCGCAATGGTGGGCGTCGCTGTGAGGCCCTGATCACGTCCGGGACCATAGACCACGAACGGTCGCAGGCCGATCGACCCGATCCCGAGTTCGTCGGCGTAGTACCGGGCTGTCCCCTCGTTTGCCACCTTGAACACGCCGTTCAGGTTCGTCTCCGGGTACGGCGGCGAGTCATCACGGACGACGCCTCCAGGGTAGAACTCCGGTGAGCCGAAAACGGCAGCCGAGCTGGCATACGCGACACCGCGAACCGTATCGCGAGCCTCTCGTGCAGCCTCGAAGACGTTCACGGTCCCGACGACGTTAACGCGGGCACCTGTTGATGGGTCTGCCCGGACGAGCGGGAGCTGCAAGGCGGCGCAGTGAATGACGTGCGTGGTGCCATGCCCTGCCACTGCCTCCGTCACGGACGCTCGATCACTGATATCGCCGACGACAAAGGTCACACGCGAGAGGTCGATATCGGACGCCACGAGTCGAATGCGCCGATCATCGGTCGACGAATCGAAAGCGACAACCCTCCTCCCGTCGATCGCGAGCAGACGCACGATCCATGCCCCGAGGCAACCCATGGCGCCGGTGACGAAGAACCGCTCCTCGATCATGCGTCTGCAGGCTCGCTGACCGGATTCCGCCAGCTGCGGATGTCCGCGATCTGCGCGGGCGTCAGTGCATTCCATTGGAGACCATGCAGTCTGAGGAAGATCCGCGCCGTCTCCTCGATCTCCTCCACTACGTCCGCCGCACTACTGAGGTCCGCCGCGGCGGCGATGGGACCGTGGTTCGCAAGGAGGAGCGCGTGATGCCTAAGGGCCGCCTGCTCCGCGACGGGCCTGAGCGCCGGATCGCCCGGGCGGTAGTACGGCAACAGTGGAAGACGCCCGACTCGCATTGCGTAGTAAGCGGTTAAGGGCGGCAGGGCGTCGGCGACGTCCAGACCAGTGAGACACGAAACCGCGACCGCGTTCGTGCTGTGGAGGTGCACAACGGCGAGCGCCTCGGGTCGCGCGCGATACATCGCGGCATGGAGGAACGCCTCCTTGGAGGGGGGCGGTCCATCGTGGTGGGTCCCGTCGATCCCGATCGAGGCCGGCCGCGTTCCAGCGAGGCTCCCGAGGCCCGTGTTGGTCGGGGTAATCAGTATCCTGTCGCCGTCTCGGATGCTGATGTTGCCGGTCCGCCCGAAAGTAAGGCGCCGGCCGAACAGGGACGCGCCAAGCTTGACGATGTCTTCCCACGCATGGTGGCCGTTCATCAGCGAGCTACCCGCACGAACAGGTCCGGTGCACCGAAGTTGCCGGACTTGAGCAGGAGTGCCAGGGGCGGCTCCGACATGGTGACGAGCCATGGGACGCCCGGGTCTTCCTCGCTGGCCACGATGGCTCGGTTGATCCCAAGGGCCTGTAAGACTGCCCCCGCGGTTTCTCCACCCGCTACAACCAATCGACGCACGCCGGCAGCGACGGCATGCCGCGCGACCTGTCCCATGGATACCTCAATCGCTGCTGCCTCGCTGCGGTCACGTACCTCACTCCGATCGCTGGAGTACACCATCCGAGGAACTGTCTGGCCGTTAGCGTCGAGCCATGCGATCGCACTGGCGACACCAGCAGCGTCGAGGCAGAACGAGTCCAACACCCGCGCCGCCGCCCGGACCTGCCGGCGGGTCGATGGCGACAGGCTACCGGAGAGGATGAGCAGCGGTCCGGCAGGAAGGTCCACCCGGTGTGGGACTCGGGTGTATGGCTCAATCAGCATGGAGGCCACCAGCCGCGCGAGGCCGGCACCACCCGTCAACAGGGTCGTGCCATAGGCAGCCTGCGCCACGCTCCGCAGATCATCGTCTGTGATCGCATCAACGACGACGTGTCGAACCGATCGCCGCGCAAGTCGTTCCAGCGTGGAGGCTAGGGCGCGCGGCCCCCGTCTAATCTGCTCATGTGACACGAGTGCAACCTTATGAGGTGTCTGGCGGCGGAGAAGCCGCACGAGGCTCGAATCGCGCATCGGGGTAAGCGGATGTTCACGCATCGGCGATTCAGACAAGAGGTGCGAGCCGACGAACAGGTGGCCCTGGTAGACGGTCCGACCATGCTCCGGCGTGGACGGACAGACTACGGCCAGCGGGAGACGAGCAGCGTCGCGGAGGGCATCGGCAACGGGACCGATATTGCCTTCATCCGTCGAGTCGAACGTGGAGCAGTACTTGAAGTAGAGGTGTCGAATGCCGCGTTGCCTTAGCGCCCGCTGAACCTCGAGCGAATCGCGGACGGCATCGGCAACCGGCGCGTTTCTGGTCTTGAGGGCCACGACGACGGCCTCCGCGTCGCCCACGCTTATGGGACGTTCGGGAACGCCGAAATGCAGTGAGGTTCGCATCCCGGATCGGAGCAGGCCGCTCGCAACATCGGTTGCTCCCGTGTAGTCATCTGCAATCACTCCGAGCGTCGACGTTCGAGGCTCGGGCGGCACTCTTGCTCCTCGCGGACTATCGGGCACCGGGAGAGACTTTCTCCGTGGCAGGGCACATCTCCGTGACATCCGACGCTGTGACCACGGGTCGGCCGGCTCTGTAGGTGAGCACGGGCTGCAGCATCGTTTCTCCCGTCAGCACGTCCCCCTCACAATCGATGAAGTCGAAGCGACCTTGGACGCTCCGGAGCACGGTGATATCGGCTTCTCTTCCAGCGACGAGGGAGCCGATCTCATCATCGAGACCGATCGACCGAGCGGCCTTGATGGTCGTTGCGGCGATGACTGCGTCCACCGACATCCCGAGCGCCAGGAACTTGGCCATCGTGGTCACTAAGTCGAAGCAGGGTCCTTGGACGGACCTCGTGTGAAGATCGGTCGAGATCGTGTCTGGATAGATCCCCTCGGCAATCGCAGCCCGGGCCGTCGCGAACGAGAAGCCTGCCCGCCCGTGGCCGACGTCCAAGTGGATCCCAGCATCCAACGCTCTCCGAACATCGGGACTTACCTTCCCATCGCGCAGGATCGTCTCTCCTCGACCGTGGAAGGCGTGCGTGATGATGTCGCCGGGCCGGAGCATCCCGAGCAACCGCGCCATCGGGAGAGCGGGCTGGGTAACGTGCACCATGACTGGGCAAGTGGCACGCTCCGCCGCGGCTATGCACGCAGCGAGTGCTTCGGCGCCCCGCTCGCCGACCTTGTCGGCTCCCATCCGGATCTTGAGGCCAACGCATACGTCTGGATTGGCGGCGAGCGTCTCGGCAGCACCATCGGCGTCTGCGAAAACGAGATCATGCAGCTCTCCCACACGGTGATCGATGATCCCGATCGAGGCGAGGTTGAGAAAGGCCCGCACGCGCGAACGTGCCCGCCCGACACACATCTCGCGAAAGGCCGGGAATGTGATCGAGCCGGCACTGCCCGCATCGACGCTGGTCGTGACGCCTCGTCGCAGGCAGTGTCGATCGACGTTGATCCCGCTGTTGGTGACACCCTCGTAGAGGTGGGTATGGATGTCGACGAGCCCCGGCACGACGAGCAGACCCCGAACGTCGATAACCTCATCTCCCGGGTGCGCCTCTGCCGCCTCCGTAACCGACTCCACCTCTCGGTGCCGGATGACCACATCTCTGGTGGCATGCAGCCTCTGAGCCGGATCGATGACGACGCCGCCCATGAGGATCAGGCGGCCTCCCTCGGGGATGTCGAGCGGCATGGCGCCCATGCTTGATGGACCGTCAGCTCGGATCGCCGCGGGGCTCAAGCATCGGCGGTTAACCAGGCCACGACTGGCCGAAGCAGCTTCTCCGTCAACTGCGAAGAGGGTCCGCCTGCTGCAGCACCGTAGTGATGATCTGAACCCGGATACCTGACGATCGAGCAATTCGGCTGGCCCAACGTTAGGGCCAGGCTCTCGATCCACTCCCGGTAGTTGGAGTCCATGTTCTCGTCCTCCACATACGTGATTAGCACGCGCTTGTCACGCAGCTGATCAACGTAGAGCAACGGATCGGTCAAGTGTCGGAGCGCAACGACCACATTCGCCGACACGTACAGATGCATTGTCCTTTCGATCAGTGAGCTCATCCGATACTTCTCGCGATCCGAGGCCTTCGAAATGACGCGGGTCACCTGGGACGGCGAGATACCTACGGCCCCGACCACCCGGCTGTCGACGGCTCCGGCGGCCAGTGCGACAGCTCCGCCCATCGAGTGGCCCATCGTATACAGGCGAGCCGCGTCGACCTCAGGAAGACTGGAGAGCAGGGTCACGCCAGCGAATGCGGCCCACCTCAGATCAGCGTCCTCGGGATGGATGAGCATGCCCGACGGCGGCCGCCAACCGCGCCCGTAGCCGATGTTGTCGAATGTGAGTACGTAGCAGCCAGCCGTTGCTAGTGCCTCTGCGAGCTGGACGATTAGCGGATGTTCCTGGCCACGCGAGTCGTTGCCATGGCACAACACGACACCCGGAGCCGGCCGCTCCGCTAAGGCCTCATTCCACCGCGGAAGATATAGCCGCCCGGGAGTCGGGCAGCGGTCGAGCGGTAGCTGAACGTCGCAATACCCAGTAGCGCTCTCGCGAGGCAGCACGTCCTTAGCCTGGCCAAACGGGCGAGTGTCGCATCGAGCCGGTTCCATCTCGCATCATTGGCGGTACTTCAGCGTGTGAATAGGAGATCAGGGACAACGAGTGTGAACCAGGGGACGAGCGTGATCACCAGCAGGCCGAGAATGAGAATGCCGAAGAAGGGCGCGAAGGGGCCGATGATCGATCCAACGGATATGCGCCCGATGCTGCTGGCGAGAATGATCCCGATGCCAATTGGAGGGATGAAGACCCCGATGCCCTGAGCCGCGATTGCCACGATTGCGAAGTGCAGCGGGTCGATCCCGAACTGCTCAGCGATCGGCAGGAGGAGCGGAATCAGAACGAGCAGCGTGGGTAGTCCTTCGAGTATCGCCGACAGCACGACGATCAGGAGAATGCTGATCAAGAAGAACAGCAAAGGGCTGCTCGAGAGTGAGATCATGCCGCGGGCTATCGTGCTCGGCAGGCCCTCATGCGCTAGGTTCCAGGTCAGTACGGATGCAGCGCCCAACAGGAACATCACAATCGCCGTGATCTTGGCGGCTCCCACGAAGATTCTTGGCAGGTCACTCCACCGAATCTCGCGGTAGACAAAGAGCCCGACGCCGAGGGCGTACACAACGGCAATCGCCGAGGCCTCAGTAGGGGTGGCGATGCCGCCGAAGATCGCTCCGAAGAGGATGACCGGCATCAGGAGCGGGATGACTGCCCCGCGCGATGTCCGAAGCAGCTCAGGAACGGTCGCGCGCGAATCCGACGGCAGGCCCCAGTGCGGGGCCCGTAGGTAGATGAAGCCGATCAGGAGCGCCGCCATGACCGCCGCCGGGAGAAACCCTGCCGCGAACAACGCTCCGACCGACTCGCCAGTGAGTATGGCGACGAAGATCATGGCGATCGACGGCGGCACGAGGATTCCCAGCGCGGCAGAGGTCGCCACGATCGATACCGAAAGGGCCGGCGTGTATCCGGCCTTGCCCATCGCCGGTATCGTCACCGAGCCGATCGCCGAGACGTCGGCGGTGGTCGACCCGGAGATCCCCGAGAAGAGGTACTCGGAAAGCACGACGACGATTCCGAGGCCGCCTCGGACGTGGCCGATCATGCTGCGGACCCACGCCACGAGCCGTTGCGAGATCCCTCCCCTCTCCATGAGGGTACCCGCCAAAATGAAGAATGGAACGGCCAAGAGCGTGAACGAGTCCACGCCCACCCCCATATTCTGTGGAACAACCTCGAGGGGCGTCCCTCCCCTGGACACCATCAGGGTGAGGGCACTGGCGAGCATGGTGATTGCGATCGGAACACCTAGGAGCAGCAACCCGACGAACGTCACGACAACCAGTAACAGCGGCGTGAAGCCACCTGCCTCAAGCGCTGGCTCTGCCACTGACACCAACGTCGCGGCTACCACACCGGCCAGCGTGGCAAGTGCCCGACCTGGTCGTGTCTCGCCCTCGGCCAAGGGCCGAGCCATGGCATACACGACCATGAGCAGTCCACCGACTGCCACCGAAGCGAAGAACCACTGAGCGGACAGATCGAGCGCATGGGAACGAAGCCATGCGATCGAATTGGAGAAGATTGCCCCGTGGACGGCAAGCAGGCACCCCGCTGCCACGGTGAGACCGTTTGAGATGAAGCGGGCGATCGCGCGGCCCCTGTCCGAAAACCGGCGTATAGCTGAGTCAACGGCGACATGGCTCGCATCGTACGTTGCGACCGCTGCACCGACGAAAACGAGGTACAGAAAGAGCAGTCGTGACAGGTCTTCAACCCAGGGTACGGCGTCGTTGACCACGTACCGGGAGTAGACGCCGACGAGGACGACAACAATCATCCCAGCAAGGAGTGCACCGATGAGCAGCGAGCTAGTACCCGCAAGGCCACGCATCGCACGCGAGATGACCGTAGAGTCGGCTCTTACCAAGCGTGCGCGAATACCGACCGGGGTGGCCACATCGGTTGCGGCCACCCCGTCACTGGGGCTGCGCTCCATGGTGCCTCCCTGGGAGGGCTTGTGACTCGGCGTATCAGCCTGCCTGCGAAGCGATCTGCTCGTAGAAGCCCGCTCCCCAGCGCCCCTCGTAGCGTGGAATGGCCTTCTCAACGATGATCCGAGAGAATGCAGCCTTGTCGATCGTTTCAGGTTCGTGAACGGTGACGCCGGCCCCTCGCCATTCATCAATGAGCTGGTTCTGGAGCTTCTTCGATTCGTCGAAGTTGACGGTTGTGGCTTCCTCCGCACCCTCGTGGATCGCGGCCCGCTCCTCGTCCGTGAGCCCTTGGTAGAACTGTTCGTTGATGATCATGAGGAAGTCGCCGTACGCATGCTCGGTCAGCATCAGCTGCTTGCACACCTCGTCGAAGCTTGCCCCATCGAGGAAATCGATCCCTGCCTCGGCCGCATCGACGACGCCCTGCTGCAGCGCGCCATAGACTTCCCCGAACGGAATCGCGGTCGTGCTAAAACCGAGGTCACGGTAAGCATCGCTGTAGAGGGGAACATCGGGCACTCGAAGCTTGACCCCTCGGGCGTCCTCCGGGGTGAGGACCGCCTTATCCCTTGTCGCTAGCTGGCGCGGAAGTCGGTAGAAGTCCGCCAGCACGCGCGTCCCTACCAGATCGAGTAGCGCCTCGCCGAGCTGCTGCGTGATTGGCGAGTTGAGGACTTTGAGGTATTGCTCCTCCGACTCCAGCATGAACGGGACACTCACCCAGAGATACCGCGGGACGACATTCGCCGCGATGCCATCACCCGTCAGCGCCATCTCGATCGTTCCGGATTGAACGCTTTGGAAAGTCTGCTGGTCAGGACCGAGTTCGCTATTCCCGTGGAGTTGAACCTCGAGCGATCCACCCGATCGTTCCGAAACAACCTCGGCGAACCGCTGTACCGCAAGGTCTGGAGGGATTCCCGGCGGAGCCACGTGTGCCAGACGAATCGTCCTGGCTGGTGACGCTCGCGTCGCGCTTGGGGCAGGCCCCGACGGCGACGACGGCGCCGACGGAGGCGCTACTGAGGCCGCGGGTGCGGCGCATGCGCTGATGATCGGGAGAGCGAACAGCGCACCACCGAACTTCGCTCCAGTAAGTAGTAGTTCCCTGCGGGTGAACTGATTGGACTCGTTCATCGCCAAGCTCTCCTCCATAAGACGTTCCCGACGCTCCGCCAGGCGATCGGAGTCGTCAAGCCAACGGCTCACTCAGCTTCAGTCTTGAGGGGCTTCCTTGCCCATGCGCGCCTCCTGCTGTTACTGGCGTTGACCCTTGATTCAACTAGCCCTCATAGATTGACAAGCCGTCTTCCGTCCTCTGGGTAGCGTTCTCCAGCCACGTTCGAGCGCCGGAAAACCCGGGCAAGGTGATCAATGACAAGCGGAGAAAGCGTGATGTCCGCGGCCATCAGATCGTCGTCAAGGTGGTGACGACTTGTTGGCCCTGGGAGCGCTACGATGTCTTCCCCTTGCGCCAGCACCCATGCGAGGGCGAGCTGCGCCGGCGTAACCTGCAGCCGGTCCGCAACCGTTTCGAGTTCGGCTAACAAAGCGAGGTTTCGGTCGAAGTTCTGGTCCTGGAACCGTGGATGCGTGCGCCGGTAATCGCGGGGATCAAGATCCTCAGGTGCCGCAAAGCGACCTGCTAGGAATCCACGGCCAAGTGGACTGTAGGCAGCAAAGCCGATGCCGAGTTCCCGCACGAGGCTCAGGAGCTCATCCTCGGGGTCGCGCGTCCATAGCGAGTACTCCGTTTGGAGCGCGGTCAGCGGATGCGTGCTGTGCGCGCGTCTGATCGTCGCCGGCGCGGCTTCGCTGAGCCCGAGCCATCGGACCTTACCCGCAGCGACGAGGGCCGCCATTGCCCCGACCGTCTCCTCGATAGGGACGTCGGGGTCAACGCGATGGAGGTAGTAAAGGTCGATCCAGTCGACCTTGAGGCGTCGCAACGAGGCCTCGCAGGCTCTTCGTACACGTCCCGGGCGCCCATCCACGCGAATCCCGTGCTTCGGGTTGACAATGACTCCGAACTTCGACGCCAGAACGATCTGATCACGCCTGTCACGGATCGCTCCTCCGACCAAACGCTCGTTGAGATGCGGACCGTACGCATCTGACGTATCCAGCAGCGTCACGCCGCAGTCAAGTGCTCGCTGGATCGTGGCGATCGCTTCCTTCCGATCGTGGACTCTGGTCGGGAGCGTGAATCCCATGCAGCCAAGGCCGATCGATGAAACCTTCGGTCCTCGGCGGCCAAGTGACCTGTACCTCACCGCTCCGACCCGTCCTTCGTGGCTGGGGGGTACGCAGCTAGGCCTTGTGCGCCGACATCAGCCGCAAACGTTGCTGCCGGTGTCGCAACCTTGGGGAGGAGTCCGCCAAGGGTCAAGCTGCCGTCCAGGGCCGGGCCTGCGGTAATCGCTTCGATGATCGCGTCGGTCATGTCGGCGGTTGACGCATCACCGCCTAGATCTCGTGTTCGGACTTCTCGTCGCGCGAGCACGTCTGCGATCGCCCCTGAGACCATCGACGCCGCCAGAGTCTCACCGACCCAGTCCAAGAGAAGGGCCAGGGCTCCAATCGCAGCCAACGGATTGGCGATGCCACGGCCTGCGATATCAGGGGCCGAACCATGGATCGGCTCGAACAGGCTCGGATACCGTCGCTCTGGATTGAGGTTCCCGCCAACGGCGAGGCCAATGCTCCCGGTTACGGCCGCTGCTTCGTCACTGAGGATGTCTCCCATTAGGTTGGTGGCGACAATGACGTCGAACGTTGACGGGCGACTGACGAGGTACATGCTCGTTGCGTCGACGTGGCTTTTGCTCGTCTCTATGTCGGGAAACTGCCGGGCGATCGTCTCGAAGACCTCATCCCAGAGGCTCATGATGTGCACCATCGCGTTCGACTTCGTTACGCAATGAACGCGACGCTTTTGGTCCCGCGCGCGTGCGAGTTCGAACGCAAAGCGAATGACGCGTTCCGCTCCCTGCCTGGTGACAACTGCTGTCTGAACAGCGACCTCATGCGGCAATCCAGGATGCGCACGACCGCCGATCGGCGAGTATTCCCCCTCCGTGTTCTCTCGCACGACAACGAAGTCAATATCGCCGGGTGCCTTGAGCGGTGACTCGACACCGTGGAACAGCTTAATCGGTCGAAGGTTGACGTAGAGATCCAGTCCTTGGCGGAGCGGGTGCATCAACTGCTGCGACGCCACCCAGTCGGGAACGCGGGACGGGTCGCCGTGGGCCCCGAAGTAGATTGCGTCGAACTCGCGCAATACGGCCACGATCTCGTCTGGGTCCGGCGCTGCTCGCCCTGTTCGAAGATACTCACCCGCTCCCCACGAGAAGCTCTGCGTGTCGAAAGCACAGAAGCCGAGGTCCTCGAGCCGCTTGAGGACTCGGAGGCCTTGGGCCACGACCTCTGGCCCTACGTTGTCGCCGGGGATCACCGCCATCCGGTAACGCTTCACGGCAACCGGAGGCTACGAAGTAGTCGCGTGGAGTGGCCCGTCGAGCGCGGGGGGCGCGGACCCAGGCACGATGGCGACCGGGCGGACCGGCGAACCCGTCGCTCCAACCAACTTGAGCGGCAATGCGACGAGGACGAAGGCCGTCGTCACGTCGGCCGCACCGAGCTGGTCGAGCGACAGTGACTCGAGGATGTAGATCCCGGCGTCGACGAGTAGACGCCCGTGTACCGGTCGGACATTCCGGTCAGGGCGCACCACCTCGAACGGTGGGGTGTCGGAGCCCGCGATGATGATGCGGCGCCTGATGAGCCACTCTGCCGCAGCGGGACCGGGGCCGGGCCAGCCGTTCGTGCCCGCCTGGTATTCCTGAGGATCGGGCCAGTATCGACCCCACCCGGTCCGGATCAGCACGCCGTCACCGGGACGGACCGGCGTATCAAGGCGGGCTTCGGCGGCCTCCAGGTCGTCGGAGGTGACTTCGTAGGCTGGGGGAAGGCAATCGACGTGTCGCGTCGCGGCCACGTCGAGCAGCACGCCCCGGCAAAGGATCGGTGGAACCGTCTCGACGCCAAGCTCCCGAATTCCCCCGGCCGGTGCCTCGATTCCGCTGACCGGGATCCCTCCATGCAGAAGGCCGCCGCGGGACACGTGTCCCAGCGCGTCGAGATGTGTCCCCGTGTGGCCACTCAGGACGACCAGCTCGTTGGCCGCGGATACGCCGTCGTCTCGCGGCCGGTCTCCATGCCGAAGGACCATCGTGAAGACGTAGGGCACCCGGTTGGGGGCGGCCGGCATCCCCTGAAACCAAGGGTGGCTCAGGTCGAAGACCCGTGAATCATCTGCAATCAGCGCCGAGACCGTTGAGACGCTGTTCGCACGCCCGTGTTCGGATGCGCGCCGCTTGCCGTCGGCGAGGGTGCTGGCTTCTGGGCTCATTCGGCAGTCGCGGGAGGTCCCGCGTTGGCCGGTTCGACAATGCCGGTCGGCAACCACCCGAAGCCCGAGTCGCGACCTGACAAAGCAACCCGGAACTCGAACCGATCGGCGCGATACGTGAACAGGGTGTGCTGCAGAGCGCGGCCTGCATCGTCATAGGTGATCCGATCGCAGATCAAGACCGGAGCTCCGCGCTGGATGCCCAGGGCCTCGGCAACCGGTCCAGAGGCGGCATCCGCTCGGATGCTTTGGCTTGCCGCCCCGGGGCGGACACCCAGTCGCGTCTCGAGGAGCTCGTAGAGCGGCTTCTCCTCGACATCACGTCGGGAGAAGTGTGTTCCGAGCGACGCAGGAAGGGTCATCTCGACGAGCGCGATCGGCCCGCCCTCGACCGTGTGAAGCCTCCTCACCACGAGGACCTCGCTCTCAGGCGGGAGACCGAGCGTCGCCGCGAGCTGATCCGGAGCCGCGCCGAACGCGAAGTCGAGGATCCGAGCTGTCGGAATGAGGCCCTGCTCGGCTAGGGACGAATCGAGCGTCTCCAGGCGCGCCAGAACCTGCCGAGCGCGCGCCGTACGGACGAAGGAACCGAGTCCCTGCCGCTTGACAATCAGGCCCTCCCTCTCCAGAGCTGCAAGGGCCGCCCGGATCGTGACCCGACTAACGCGGTACTCGTTGGATAGCTGAAACTCCCCGGGCAACCGATCACCTGGCTTGAATTCGCCCGATGCGAGCCGCTCGCGCAGGCGTTCTGCGACTTGCGCATACAGAGCACGACCCGGATCCATATGTTAGGATGTCCTAAGATGTATTCGACATAGGTGCCTGTATGCTACAACATTCTCCGAACCTGTCAAGCGGTGCAGCTGAGGAAGGGCGACGTGAAACTCGCATACACGATCGCGACGCCGGAGGTGCCGCGTCTGTCCCTGGGGTGGGCGGGCGACGCTGGCGTGATCTGTCGGGAACTCGCCGAGGTCGGCTACCAGGGAGTCGAACTGCAGGTGCGTGACCCGGCCCTGTTCGACGGCGCAAAGCTACGTCGCACCATCACGGAAGCGGGCCTGGATATCGCAGCCGTCAGCACCGGACAGATCGCTGAGGAGGGCTTTCACTTCACAAGCCCAGACGAGCAGATCCGACGTCGCGCGATCGAGCGCTTCGGCGGCGCGCTTCGACTTGCAGCCGAGTACGGCGTCGACGTGAGCATCGGTAGTGTTCGAGGGCAGGTCGGGTGGGCCCCCAGTCGCGACAAGGGCATCGACTGGTTGCGAGGCGCGATTGAGAAGCTCCTCGGCGAGGCAGCGCGGTTGGGAGTCCGGATCGTTCTGGAGCCGCAGCTGCGCCTGCGGATGGACTATCTGAACACGATCGACGAAGCGGTCGCGTTCGCTCGCTCGTTTGGGTCGGATCAGCTCGTCATCGAGGCGGATACCTATCACATGGCGGCGGAGGAACAATCGCTACCAGCTGCCATCGTGCGGGGGCGAAGCTCTGGCCTGGTTACGTACTTCCAGCTCGCCGACTCGAACCGTCTCGCTCCCGGCTTGGGACACCTCAACTGGGTGGACATCATCGAGACGATCAAGGCCACCGGGTATGACGGATGGCTTTCGATCGAGTGCCTTCAGCGCCCGGACAGCCGTCGCTGCGCAGAACAAGCGCTCCGGTACGTGGGCGCTTTGATCTGAGCCTAACGAACCACGGGCTCTAGGTACCCTTCGATGGCGCGACACGCTACAGCTCGGCCAGACAGAGTGGTGGCCCCCACTGTCGCCCTCATACACGCGGTTCAACCAGCGATAGCCCCATCGGTGGATGCGATTCGGGCCGTCCTTCCTCATTCGCGAGTTGTGAACCTAGTGGATGAAGGCCTTCTCCCGGTTCTCGAGCGCGAAGGTCATCCAGGCCAGGCGTCGCTGAAACGACTTAAGGCCCTCCTCACGCTGGCTGCGGAGACCGGGGCCGAAGGAGTACTACTGACCTGCACGGCGTACTCACCATTGGTTCCCCGCGTGAGGCGACTCTTTCCGGCGCTCGTTGTGCTCGCGATCGACGAAGCGATGGTCGAGCAGGCGGTTCTGAAGGCGTCGCGGATTGGCGTACTCGCCACGGTCCCCTCGGGATTGGAGCAGCAGTCCCGGCTTCTGCACCGAGCCGCACGGAACATTGCGAAGCGCGTACAGGTGATTCCCAGCGTCCATCCCGATGCATTCTCGGCACTCCAGAAGGGTGATGTCGTGACGCATGATCGGATTCTGCTCGCGGCACTCGACGACTTGGCGACTCGGGTCGAGCTGATCGTCTTGGCGCAGGCAAGCATGTCCCATCTCGTATCCAAGATCCCGTCGCGCTTGGGCGTCCCTGTTCTCGCTAGCCCGCCGCTGGCCGCCATGCGGATGCGCAAGGAATTGGACGGCCGAGAGGGCGCGTGAGGCAGGAAGGGCGTAGGCGCGTGGAGTTTCTCGTTCACATTGAGGCGGTTGCATCCGGAGGCGACTCCTCTGAGTTGCACGAACAGCTGACGTTGGCAGAACACGAGCGCGTTACCCAGCTCGTCGAGGGAGGCGTTATCCGACGGCTATGGAGGGTCCCAGGACGCCGAGAGAACTGGGGAATCTGGGAGGCACCAGACGCCACCGCTCTACATGCCGAGATCGCATCGCTCCCTCTGTTTCCGCAGTTGAACGTCACCGTGCATCCGCTTGCAAAGCACCCACTGGATCCCTCGACACTCCGGGCGAACACGTCCGGCGACAGCGATTAGCCGGCGACTCCGGGCGACGCGGAGAGGCGCGTCGCGCGACTCAAGCAAGGGTTGATTTGGGTCTGACGTTGAAATGGGCCACACGGCCGGTCGCGTATCGTCGCAGCGCCGGATCGGGCTCGATTTCCAACAGGTCGAGAGGACCTGTCACGTCTGGCCAGAAGAAACTCAGGCGACGGAGCGAACCTGCACCCAAGCGGTTAACCGGTGATAGCCGACTGCGGTCCTGGTCGCCTCTGCTCTGAGCCCTCTCGATCTTCCTGCTGCCTCCGCTCAGGCTTCCTTTCGGCCGCCCGATATGCCTCCAGGACGCGGAGGACCTCCATGGCGAACGGGCGCAACGGGAGTGGCGGCGGCGATTCGACGGCGATGACCGTGATGCGACGGGATCTGCGACGAGACATGGTGCTGCACCTCCAACTGATGCTGTAGGTCCCGCATGCTCGCTTCGCGCCGGTGACCCCCATGGTCCCGCAGCCTGCTCGTTAGACCTCCCCTGCGCTGCGGCATGCACGCTCGCCGCCCCGGCTACGGTCGCCCGACGACGGCATCGTCGATGGCTACCGTCGCGGAGCGCGATCTGGTTGAGCTCCCCATTGCGTGCTCAAACACTTTGATGCGGAAGCTGCGCGTGCGCCGGGCACCGGCGGGCCGACACCAGACTGCGGCGAAGACGCCGCCGTCCCAGGAGGCCACCACCACCATCAGCGGCACCGGCGCTCGTGCCCCCTTGTCGGTCGCGATCGCGCGCAGGGTCTTCCGGTCGCGACGGCTGAGACCGGGACCAGCGGCCAAGTGCGTGTGCCAGTCGCCGAGATAGGTATGGCGCCGTCCGCTTTCGGCGTAGACGCGGGCTATCTCCTGCAGATCGTGTTCGACGTCCGGTTCATAGGCATCGCCACGATGCCCGGCCCGTGGACCGGCAGACGTCGCCTCGGTGATGACGACCTCGAGGTCTGTGACCCAATAGCCCATCACGACCCCGCCGGTTTCGGTCGGGTCGTGGTGCCCGAGGTCCAAGAGCATCCTGCTAATTGCGCCCTTGCTGATCCAGGCCGTAGGCCTCACACGTGGTTGGTGCATCGCGGGTGGCGGCCGGGACGGTGGGTGGTCCACGTCGGCATGATCACGCCGCCGCGATCGTCCCGAAGCGAAACCACGGCCACGTCCCAGTCCATCGCCCCATACGCGTCGGGTGCGAGCGTCGACACGGCGAGTCGCACGCCAGCGGCCCAGACAGGGGCGAGATCGAAGCTCGTCCCGGTGAACGTCGGGCTGCCGCAGCCGGCCGGTTGGATTCGAGTACCCGGATCCTCGGGTGGGTGCGGGATCAGGCGATCATTGAGGGCAAGCTGGAGGCACAGCCAGCACGCTTGCCCGTCGGGGCGTATTCGCGCGACAACCCCACCCCAACCACCGTTGGTCGACCAGACGCTGATGTACGGAATCCCGCGCTCATTGGCGAGGTCGGCGAGATAGCGCTGGACGACGAGCGAAGCGCTGGCGTCGAAGACGAGGTCCGTCCCCTCCAGCACCGTCGATAGCGCCTCGCCTTCGTGGTCCTCGCCAGCAACCGCGGTCCCGAGGCGCCATCGTGCGAAGCGCGTTCGGGTCAGCGGCCAGTCACGGTGGATCAAGTCGTGGATCGCCGGCGCCTTGCCCCAGCCGGCGACAGCCAGGCCGAGTGGCCAGCGGACACCGTTGCCGGCCTCGACGACGTCGCCATCAAGGAGGCCGAGACAGCCCACCCCCGCGCGAGCGAACTCGAGCGCGCTCGGCGCACCGAGCCCACCGAGCCCGAAGACCGAAACCGTGCGGTCTCGGAGGGGTGCCAACACCGGGATCCGAGCCAGCATGTCGGCCGTCCCGTAGCGGCCGGCCCGAGCCAGCGATACGGTCGGCGAGGCGGGGCGCGTCCTCCGATCGCGGGCGCGTCGACGGGCCTCCCGTGATCCAGCTGGCCGCGTTCTCAATACGAAGGTCCAGCCGTCGCCGGCCGTACGCCACGCGATCTCCTCCGGAAACAAGATGCCGATCACGTCGACTTCGACACTGCCGTGGGTCACCCACTGGGGACGATCTGCGTCGGGATGCAGCGCGATCAACCGGGCCAGCAAACCGGCGGGAGTGGCCTCCAAGATCGGCGCGTCGACGCGGAACCAACGGGCCCGGAGCGATGTTGGGAACCGAGCCCGGATCGGGTCGAGCGCGACGACGGGCGGTGCCCCGGCGGTTCGGACCTCGACCACGGCCGCCCGGAGGGGCTCGATCCGTTCAACCCCCAACTCGAGCGACCCTGACGTGGCTGACGGCAAGCTCCAACTCGAGTCGACCAAGACGAGCGACCCATCCGCGTGGTCGTAGTAGACCGACACAGGCTCGGCCTGATGCTCCTCAACGGCCTCGACCACACCGAGGTCTGTTGCCGTTCCAGCCTGCACAACCACCGGTAGCTGATCGACCAAGAACCGGGCCACGTGATCGCTCGGTCGCCAATCCTCGCTCGGCCGGGCAAGCAGGCAGAGGTTGCCAGCGAACGGATTCTGGTGGTGGCCGAGCCTGAGCTCCGGGGCATACAGCTCGAACGGGAAGCGCGGGTACCCATGAGGAAACACTGCTGTGAACGTCGCCGTCTGCCCGCCGACCGAGTGCTCGAACCGGATGATGATCTGGCCCGCGGCGCGCGCGCCTGCGTCGACGATGGGGTCGAACCCCAGAGCCTTGAGCGCCTCGATCTCGAACTCGAGGCGCTCAGGCCATATCTCCCACCAGCGGCGGTTTGTCACCCGACAGGGCGCGGATGTTCGGGGCGCGGGGGATCGGGC
>VEOW01000153.1 GCA_012026785.1 Chloroflexota bacterium
GGCCATCGCCCGCCTCGCCGCGGAAGGCATCAAGACCAACTGCACGCTGATCTTCAGCGCGAACCAGGGGCTGCTGGCCGCCAAGGCTGGGGCTTCTCTCTTGTCGCCGTTCGTGGGTCGCCTCGACGACATCAATCAGGACGGCATGGAAGTCGTCCGCGAGCTCGTCGCCATGGTCGAGACGTACGACCTCGATGCCGAGGTCCTGGCGGCGTCGATTCGCAGCCCGCGCCACATGACGGAGGCCGCGCTCGCGGGGTCCCACATCGCGACCGTCCCTCTGAAGGTCCTGACCCAGATGATCCATCACCCGCTGACGGACAAGGGCATCGTCCAATTCCGCCGGGACTGGGAAGCAGCCCAGGCGAAACCCTCCTCGACCACGGCGGACAAGGAGCCGTCACATGTCTGACGCGACTGCCGCCGCGGCCGCTCGCCCCGGTGGACCGCGATTGACGCAGCTCCTCGCGGTCGACGCCATCCGTCTCGGTGAGACCGCAGCGGACTGGCGAGCTGCCGTACGCCTTGCCGGCGATGCCCTCGTCGCGAGTGGTGCGACGACACCGGCCTACACGGACGAGATGGTCGCGACGGTCGAGCAACTGGGACCGTACATCGTGCTCGCGCCCGGCATCGCCCTGGCCCATTCACGCCCGTCACCGGCGGTCCTCCGAGCCGGCATCAGCCTCGTAACGCTCGTCGAACCAGTTCGGTTCGGGCACCGCGAGAACGATCCCGTTCGCCTCGTCATCGGTCTCGCGGCCGTCGACGAAGAGGCTCACATCACCGCGCTCGCGACGCTCGCCGAGTTCCTGTCCGACGAGACACGCAGGGAAGAGCTCATCGGAGCCGCGGGCGCTCGCGACGTCGTCCAGCTGGTGCGTGCGTTCGAGCAGAGCCAGGCAGCCGATCGATCGTCGGTCGGCACAGCCGTCCCGTCGACGGAGGAGACGTCATGAAGATCCTCGCGGTCTGCGGGATGGGCCTCGGCACCAGCCTGATCCTCCGGATGAATGCCGAGAAGGCGCTGAAGCAGCTCGGCATCGAGGGCGATGTCGAGGTGTCCGACATGGGATCGGCGCGCGCATTGGCTGCGACGGCCGACCTGATTCTCACCTCCCAAGAACTGGCCGAACAGCTCGGCCCGGTGAAGCCGAGAGTCGTCACGATCTCCAACTTCATCGACTTCAACGAGATGGTTACGAAACTCAAAGCGGCGTTCGCGTAGTTCGTGCGCCGGACGCGTCCGGCATGTCACGTGGGCTGGCCGCGCCCAATGCGGCGACAACAGAAAGTGGTGTGTCGTGGATCAACTGAGTTACGTCGTCAACTGGATCGCCAAAGACATCTTCGGCGTTCCGGCCTATCTCGTCGGGCTGATGACCCTCATCGCCCTGATCGCTTCGCGGAAGGGCGCCGGCGACGTCGTCGGCGGAGCCCTCAAGGCGACGCTCGGCTTCATCATCCTGGGGATCGGCGCTGGCGCGGGCATCGGGGCCCTCACCCCGCTTGGCGCGCTCATCACCGGGTCCTTTGGCGTCGCGGGCGTCGTCCCCACGAACGAGGCAATCACCGCCATCGTCAACGACATCCCGGACGTCGCGCAGAACATCGCGTTCGCGATGTTCATCGGCGTCGTCGCATCGCTCGTCATCGCTCGACTGACGCCGCTGCGGTACGTGTTCCTGACCGGCCACCACATGCTGTTCATGGCCACCGTCCTGACCGTCGTTCTCTACAACGCGCACGTCGAGCCGGTCGTCCAGATCCTCGTGGCGGCCTTCGGGCTCGCCACGATGATGGTCATCATGCCGGCGTTCACGATGCCGTGGATGAAGAAGGTCACCGGCAATCAGCCGGTCGCCATGGGCCACTTCGGATCATTCGGCTACATCGCCGCCGGTGTGACCGGACAGGTGGTCGGCCGCGGATCGAAGAGCACCGAGGAGATGCAGTTCCCGCAGGGTCTCCGCTTCCTGCGCGACCCGATGGTCGGGACGGCGGTCGCGATGATTGTGATCTACCTGCTGTTGGCGACGATCTTCACCTTGCGCGTCGGTGAGTCTGCGGCCCTCAAGGCCGTGACCGACGCCGGATTCACCGGCGCCGCGGGCGCGGCCGGCGGCTTTCTTGGTTTCCTGAGCACGATGTTCAACCAGGCGCTCATCTTCGGTGGTGGTGTGGCGGTCATCCTGCTCGGTGTCCGGACGATCCTCGGCGAGATCGTGCCGGCCTTCGCGGGCATCGCGGAACGGGTCATCCCAGGCGCGGTTCCTGCGCTCGACTGCCCGATCTCGTTCCCGTACGCGCCGAACGCGGTTCTCGTTGGCTTCCTGGCCAGCGTGGCCGGCGGCCTGGTCGGGTTCGGCATCCTGTGGGCCGGGCTCGGTGCTGCCCTCGTCGTCCCGTTGATCCTGCCGGGGATGATCCCGCACTTCTTCACGGGTGGCACCGCAGGCGTGTTCGGCAACGCGACGGGCGGCCGCCGAGGTGCCGTCGCGGGCGGCTTCGTGAACGGGCTGATCATCACCCTGTTCGCCGCCTTCCTCATCCCGGTCATGGGTGCGATCGGGTTCCAGGGCACGACCTTCGGTGACGCCGACTTCCAGTGGTTCGGCTTCATCGTCGGCAACATCGCCCGGATCGAGGGCAACGTCGCTGCGCTCGGGATCGTGGCCCTGTGCGCCCTCCTGCTCGTGTTCGCGAGCTGGTTCCAGCGCCGCTTCGTCGACACCGGCTGGGTTCCAGGTGGGACGCCCTCAGAGGCCGCGGCCGCCAAGACCGAGCAGGTCGCGCCTGGCGCGGCCTGATTCCGGGCAGTTGTCCTCGCGACCGCTCGGAGTCGATCCGGGCGGTCGCCATCCAACCGACACCATCCAGCGGAAAGACGGGAGCGACCGGTGATTTCCAGAGAAGTCGTGTTCCACGACCGCTATGGCCTGCATCCGCGAGCCGCTCGCCGGATCCAGGCGAGTCTCGATGGTTTCACTGCGACAGTTTCGCTGACGAACCTCGACGGTGGCGAAGCCACGATCGACGCCCGGGGCATGCTCGCCCTCATCAGCTCAGGGATCCGGACAGGCGACCGGATTCGCGTCAGCGCAGACGGTGAGGACGAAGTCGCGGCACTGGCCGCGGTGGGCGATCTGATCCAGTCCGGCGTCGACCACCCGGACGTCAGACCATGAAACGGCTGCGCGGCCTCGCGGCCGCACCCGGTGTCGCGCGCGCGGGGTGGGTCCGGATCGACCCGGCGCCTGCTCCGATGGGGGGCCGGACGTCGGCTGCCGGAGTTGTCGGCGAAGTCAGGCGCCTCGCCGAGGCCTCGGCCTCCGCCGCGGTAGACCTCGAGGCGATCTCAAACGACGTCCGCAAGGAGGGACATCCTGACGAGGCGGCGATCTTCGAGGCGCAGGCCGCGATCGCCCGCGATCCCGCCCTCGCCGCGATGGCCACGGAACGGATCAGGGACGCCCATGACGACGCGATCGCCGCCGTTCTGGAGGCGGCGGGGGCGTTCGCCGACCAGCTCCGATCGCTCGAGGACGAACTGCTCGCGGCGCGCGCGGCCGACGTCATCGACGTCGGCGACCGGATCGCCCGCCGAATCGCCGGGATAGACCAGCCCACGGTCGGACTCGAACGGGCGGCGGTCGTCGTCGCCGACGACCTCCCGCCGTCGGTCACCGCGACCCTTCCACGGGAACGTCTTCTCGGCATCGCCCTCGCGGGCTCGTCGCCCACGGCCCACGCGGCGATCCTCGCCCGGGCCTACGGCATTCCGGCGGTCGTCGCCGTGCGCGACCTGCTCGAGACACTCACTGCCGCGGCGGAGTCGGGCAACCAAAGCGAGCTAGCAATCGATGGTGCCACCGGCGACGTCTTCGTCGACCCGGACGAGGCGACGATCAAACGCCTCAACCAGGCCGCGACGTCCGGTCGGGAGCGTCACGAGCAGGACCTCGTCGAGGCCCGGTTTCCCGCAGTCACGCACGACGGGACCGCCGTCTCACTCGTTGCGAACATTGGCACGCCGGATGAGAGCGATGGCGCGATCGCCCTCGGCGCCGAGGGCGTCGGGCTGTTCCGGACCGAGTTTCTCTTCCTCGAGCGCACCAGCCCGCCGTCCGAGGACGAGCAGTGCGCGGCCTACGAGCGCGCGATCCGGGCGTTTGCTCCGCATCCGGTCACGATCCGGCTGCTCGATGTCGGGGGCGACAAGCCCATCCCATATCTGCCGATTGCTTCCGAGGCCAATCCGTTCCTGGGCGTCCGAGCCCTCCGCCTCGCGAGAACCGCCCCTGACCTCTTCGTAACCCAGCTCCGCGCCTGCTATCGGGCCGCTGCGGCGGGGCCCGTCAAGGTCATGGCGCCGATGGTCGCCGACCTCGGTGATGTCGAGCTGCTGCTCACGCTCGCAGAACGGGCTCGTACGGAGCTGACAGAGGAAGGCTGCCCGATCGGGGACGTGGCCCTCGGGGTCATGCTCGAGATTCCATCGGCGATTCTCGTCAGCGACACATACTTCGGCAGGATCGCCTTCGCCAGCCTCGGGACGAACGATCTGGCGCAATACACCCTGGCGGTCGATCGGGGCAATCCCGCGCTCGAGCAGTATCGAGATGCTCTCCATCCGGCCGTCCTTTGCCTCATCGCGCAAGCCGTCGATGCGGCCACCCGGAGCGGGATCGAGTTGTCCGTGTGTGGCGAGATGGCCGGCGATCCCGCAGCCGCGCTCGCGCTCGTTGGACTTGGCCTGCGGTCGCTGAGCATGGCGGCACCGAGCCTGCCTGCGGTCCGTCGAGCGATCCGGGGCAGCGCGGCGGCGGAGCTCGCAAGCGCGGCCCGCGCCGCGCTCGACGAGGCATCGGCGACGGCCGCGCGCGCCCGATTTGACGCATTGCTCCCGGCAGGCGGTCGAGCATGAACCCGGCGCTCCGAGACACGCCGTCAGGCGGTGCTTGGTTCTCCCAAGCCGGATTCGACGAGAGCGACGAGCGCGTCGATCGCGGCGTCCTCGTCAGCGCCGTCGGCGACGAGGCGGATCCGGTGATCCTTCGAAACGCCTGCGGTCAGCAGCATGAGCATCGATTTGGCGTCGACGGGGCCATTGCCGCGGGTGAGGTTCTCGACCGTGACCTTCGCGGCGAAGCCGGCGGCCGCCTCAGTGAACAGCGTGGCCGGCCGGGCATGGAGCCCGCTCGGGTTGCGCATCACGACCTCGACGGACCGCATCTCTTCCAGCCTAGACCACGCGCGAGGGACTGGGGCGAAAGGACCGACAGGACATGACCGACCGCGAAACCTGGAAGTCGCTCGGACGCCAGCTCCGGATCGATTCGATCCGCGCCAGCTCGGCCGCGGGCTCCGGCCATCCGACATCGTCGATGTCAGCCGCCGACCTGATGGCCGTCCTTCTCGAGCGGTACCTCCGCTACGACTTCGATGCGCCGGATCAACCGACCAACGACCACCTCGTGTTCAGCAAGGGCCACGCGTCCCCGTTGCTGTACGCGATGTATCGCGCCGCCGGAGCGATCGATGACGAGGCGCTTCTCTCGTATCGGCGGCACGGCAGCCGCTTCGAGGGTCACCCGACGCCGGTCCTGCCATGGGTCGACGTCGCCACCGGGTCTCTTGGCCAGGGACTGCCGATCGCCGTCGGCATCGCGCTCGCCGGAAAGCGGCTCGATCGGCTGCCCTACCGGGTATGGGTCCTGACCGGGGACGGCGAGCTCGCCGAGGGATCGATCTGGGAGGGCTTCGAACATGCGGCCTACGCAGGCCTCGACAACCTGACCGCCATCATCGACGTCAACCGCCTCGGTCAGACGCGCGAGACGATGCACGGCTGGGATCTCGACCTGTACTGCCGGCGGTTCACGGCATTCGGCTGGCACGTGATCGAGGTCGACGGGCACGACGTCGACGCGATCGCCGCCGCGTACGGGGAGGCCGTCGAGGTCACCGGTCGCCCCACGGCGATCGTCGCCCGGACGATCAAGGGGAGCGGGGTCAGCGGCGTCGCGGATCAGAACGGGATGCACGGCAAGGCGCTCGATCCGGAGCACAACGAACGGGCGCTCGCGGAGCTGGGAGCAGCCACTCATCACCGGCTGGCCGTCGCCGTCCAGAAGCCGCAGGAAGACGGGAAGCCGCACCGCTTCCAAGTGGAGCACCTCCAATTGCCGCGATACGAGCGCGGCTCGACGGAGGCGACGCGGCGTGCGTACGCCGAGGCGCTGGTTGCTGTCGGTCGTGCGCGCGGAGACGTTGTCGCCCTCGACGGCGACGTGGACAACTCGACGTACACGGAGCTGTTCGAGGAAGCGCTCCCGGAGCGCTATTTCGAGATGTACATCGCCGAGCAGCAGATGGCCGCGGCCGCGGTCGGCCTCCAGGTTCGGGGCTGGATCCCGTTCGCCTCGACATACGGGGCGTTCTGGAGCCGGGCGTTCGACTTCATCCGGATGGCCTCGGTCAGCCGGGCCAACATCCGGCTCGCGGGATCGCACGCCGGCGTCGCCATCGGCCCGGACGGGCCGAGCCAGATGGGTCTTGAGGACATCGCCAGCTTCCGAAGCATCTGGGGCAGCACCGTTCTCTACCCGGCGGATGCGAACCAGACCGCGCAGCTCGTTGCCGCGATCGTCGATCGGCCCGGCGTCGTCTACATTCGCACGACCCGCGGCAAGACCCCCGTCATCTACGGTCCCGACGAGACGTTCCCGATCGGGGGAAGCAAGGTCCTTCGATCAGGTCCAGCGGACGCCGTTACCCTGATCGGCGCAGGCGTCACCCTCCACGAGGCGATGCCCGCCGCCGACCGCCTTATCGAGGACGGGATCGCGGCCCGCGTCATCGATCTCTATTCGATCAAGCCGATCGACCGGGCTACGATCGCCGCGGCGGCTCGCGAGACCGGCCGACTTGTGACGGTCGAGGACCACCGGCCCGAAGGCGGTCTCGGAGAGGCGGTCCTCGCCGCGCTCGCCGACGAGGGCGTGCCGGCCCGGGTCGTCCAGTTGGCGGTGTCCAACATGCCTGGCTCGGCGTCCCCGGAGGAACAGCTGGCCGACTCGGGGATCGACGCCGGAGCAATCGCGGCTGCGGCGAAGGAGCTGGTCAGCAGCTGAACGTCAGTCCGCCCGAACTTTAGGTGCCTCGGGTGACGACGACGCGTTGGATTCCGAGGAGGTTCGGGGCCGAGCCAGGTGTCGCTGTCGAGCTGACGAGGACGACGGTGGCCCCGTCGCCGAGCAGCCGAGCCTCGCCCAGGAGTGCATTCAGACGACCCAGCCTGTCCGACTCGTCAAGAGCCACCGACAGCCGCGGAACGACCCCGTTGATGAGCGCCAGACGCGAACCCACCTCGGGATCCGGCGAGAAGGCGATGACCGGGACCCGGGGCCGGAGTGAGGCCAGCATCCGGGCTGTCCGGCCCGTCCGGGTATAGCAGGCGATCGCCGTGATCTCCTCGTGCGCCGCGGCAAGCGTCACCGCGGCATAGGCGAGTGCACCGGTGTCAGTTCCGGGCGGACGCGACATCCCGCTGGGGAGATACGCGGCGCCCTCCATTTCGCACAGCGAGGCGATCCGGGCGGCGGTCTCTGCAGCCTCGAGCGGGTGGGCGCCGATCGCGGTCTCGCCGCTCAGCATGATCGCGTCGACTCCGTCGAAGACCGCGTTCGCGACGTCGCTGGCTTCGGCCCGGGTCGGTCGAGGAGCCGCGATCATCGATTCGAGCATCTGCGTGGCGACGATCGTCGGGACGCCGCGCTCGAGCGCCCGTCCGACGAGTTGCTTCTGGATGAGCGGCACCTGCTCGTACGGCAGCTCGACGCCGAGATCGCCGCGGGCGATCATCACGGCATCGGTGACGTCGAGGATCGCGTCGAACGACTCGATCGCCGGTCGGGTCTCGATCTTGGCAACGATCCCTGGGCCGTCGGTGCCGAGCAAGCGGCGAAGGTCGGCGATGTCCTCGGCTCCGCGGACGAACGACTGGCCCACGTAGGTTGCGCCCATCGAGATCGCCCGTGGGATGTCGGCACGGTCACGCGCGCTGAGCGCCGGAGCTGAGAGGCGCGCCGCCGGGACGGCCACGCCGGCGCCCGAACGAACCGTCCCGCCACGGACGACGTCGGTCCGGATCCCGTCCTCGTCATCGGTTCCGGTGACCCGGAGCTGGGCGGCTCCATCGGCAAGGAAGACCGGATCGCCGACCTTCACGTCGGCCGCCATCCGCTTGTACGAAACGCGGGCCCCCGTAGCGTCGCCGATGGCGGGTCCTTTGCCGGCAAGCCGCAAGACGAACGGCCGGCCGGCCTCGAGTTCGACAAGGCCGCCGGCCAGCGCACCGAGGCGAATCTTCGGACCGGCGAGGTCCGTCTGGATCGCGAGCCGCCGATCGTTGGTCGCGGCAACTCGACGCACCGCTCGGGCCGCGGCCGCGTGCGATGCCCTCGTCCCGTGGGAGAAGTTGATCCGTGCGACATCCATACCGGCCGCCGCGAGCGCCGGGATCTGTCGCGCTGTCGCCGGTCCGATCGTGCAGATCAGCTTTGTCCGGCGGGTTGCTGCGAAGTCCCGGGGCGGGCTCATGAGCGGACTCTACCGACCGTCGCCACGGTTCGGTTAGGAGCCGCCGCGAGCTTCAGTTTCCATGGCCCGTTCATGGAAATTTTCGTTGATCGGTCGGACGGTCGACCTACCGTCCAGATCGAAAGCGAGGAGCAATCTCATGACAGTTCGGGTCGGGATCAATGGCTTCGGGCGGATCGGCCGTCAATCGCTCCGGGCACTCATCGAGCGCACCCGTGAAGTCGAAGTGGTCGCCGTCAACGACCTCGTTGACGCCGAGATGAATGCGCTCCTGTTCAAGCACGACTCCACCTACGGTGCGTATCGGGGCACCGTAGAACACGCCGAGAATGCGCTGGTCGTCGACGGCCGCGAGATCAAGGTCTTCAAGGAATTGGATCCCTCAGCCTTGCCATGGGGCGACCTCGGCGTCGCCATCGTCCTGGAGTCGACGGGCAAGTTCCGCGACCCGGGCAAAGCTCAGGCCCATCTCGACGCGGGCGCCCGGAAGGTGATCATCAGCGCTCCCGCAGCGGGCGCCGACTTCACCGTCGTCCTCGGGGTCAACGAGGACCAGTACGACCCCGAAACGCACCACATCATCAGCAACGCCTCGTGCACGACGAACTGTCTCGTCCCGGCGGTCAAGGTCGTTCATGACCTCGTCACGATCGAGCGCGGCCTCATGAACACCGTCCATTCCTACACGACGTCCCAGCGGCTGCTCGATACGGCCCACAAGGACGCGCGCCGGGCCCGGGCAGCCGGTATGAACATCGTCCCCACCACGAGCGGTGCGACGCGCAGCCTGGGCGTCGTCATGCCCGAGCTTGACGGCAAGTTCAACGGATTCAGCCTGCGCGTGCCAACACCCACCGTCAGCATCGTCGACTTCACCGCCGACGTCGCTCGTCCGACATCGGTCGAGGAGCTCAACGCTGCCTTCCGCGCGGCCGAAGCCGGTCCGATGAAGGGCATCCTCGGCGTCAGTGACGAGCCGCTCGTCTCGTCCGACTTCCGCGGCGACAGCCGCTCTTCGATCATCGACTCCTCGATGACGATGGTGATCGGCGGGACGTTGATCAAGGTTCTCGCCTGGTACGACAACGAGTGGGGCTTCAGCTGCCGTGTGGCCGATCTCATCGGCCTGGTGGCCGCCAAGCTCCCGGTCGCCGCCCGGCCTTGATTCGCGGGTTCCCCGTCTGACGTTCACGCGCCGTTCAGCCGGCGTTCCGGGCATGTTCAGGGCTGGGCCCTACGGTCTCCCGGAGGTCAACACGGAACCCACGAGGAGCATGTCGATGGCAATCGCAGAAGTCCCGGTGATCGCGACCCGATCGGCTCGGACGATCTGGACGGGTCCCCTGGCGACGGGCCGAGGCACCATCAGATCGGCCAGCGGTGCCCTCGACGACCTGCCCGTGACGTGGGCGTCTCGGATCCAGCACCCCGAGGGCAAGACGAGCCCCGAGGAGCTGGCGGCCGCGGCCCACGCCTCCTGCTTCTCGATGGCGCTCGCGCTCCGGCTTGGCGAGCACAGCGTGCCGCCTCAGCGGCTCGACGTGACCGCGACGGTCTCGCTGGACCAGGTCGACGGTCGCCCGACCGTTGTTTCCTCCATCTTGCGGGTGATCGCACAGGTCATGGACGTCGACCGCGACTCATTCAACGCGATCGTCGACGAGGCCGTCGCGCTGTGCCCGATCTCCCGACTCTTCGCCGGCGCCGCGATTTCCGTCGACGCAGTCCTGGACGGGACGTGAGCGCGATGACCACAACCGCGGCCTGGCCGACATTCGAGGCCGCCCTGGTCGGTCGCGAACTCGTCGCCGAGCGGACAATGGCGTTCCGCTTCGCGAAGCCCGTCGACTGGACCTACCGTGCCGGCCAGTTCATCGACATCACGCTCCTTGACCCGCCCGAGACCGACGCCGAGGGCAACACGCGCGGCTTCTCGATCTCGAGCGCGCCCAGCGAGGACGTGATCATGATCACGACGCGCCTCCGCGACACCGCATTCAAGCGTGTCCTCCAGGCGATGCCGCTCGGTACCCCGGTCAAGATCGAAGGCCCGTTCGGGGATCTGCGCCTGCACCATGCCGACCGGCCCGCGGTCGTCCTCACCGGCGGGATCGGCATCACGCCGTTCAGGAGCATCCTCCTCGAGACGATCCGTGCCGGCGGCCTCGCGTACCCGGTCGTCGTGCTCTATGCCAACCGACGGCCGCAGGACGCAGCCTTTCTCGATGAGCTCCGCACGCTGGCGGAGCGGGACGCGAACCTCAGGTTCGTTCCGACGATGTCAGGACTGGACGCATCGGACGCCTGGGAGGGGGAACGAGGCCGCATCGATGTGTCGATGCTCGGTCGTCACCTTGCGGGTGTCACCAACGCCATCTACTACTTGACCGGCCCACCGGGGATGGTCCAGGGACTTCGGGCGATGCTCATCGACGGTGGCGTCGATGAGGATGACATCCGCAGCGAGGAATTCACCGGATATTGAGGATTACGGCATGCGACTGGACTACCGACATGAGCTTCCCGAGGCGTCGAGGGCAATGAGCCAGCTCGAGCGCGTCGTGGAGGCAAGCACACTGGATCCAAAGATGCGAGAGCTGATCAAGCTCCGCGCGTCGCAGATCAACGGCTGCGCTTACTGCGTCGACATGCACACGAAGGACGCCCAAGCCATGGGCGAGGACGCGCAACGGCTCCACCTGGTCGCGGTCTGGCGAGAGGCACCGGTGTTCTCTCCACGGGAGCGGGCGGCACTCGCCTGGACCGAGGCGCTCACGCTCTTGCCGGAGACCGGGGCGCCCGACGACGTCTATGCCGAAGTGGCCCGCGAGTTCGGAGCCGAAGAGCAGGTCGCGCTGACGCTTGCGATCATCGCGATCAACGGCTGGAACCGGCTCGCCGTCGGCTTCCGGCAACCAGTCGGCGAGTACGTGTCACATCTCCACCCCGTGCCCGCCTGAGGCCTCCGCCATGGCCAAGCCCGTCGACCAAGAGAACGCGGTCCCGACTCTGGTGGAACCGCTTGCACCAGGGGGCCACCCATACGACCCCGAGATCGAGGCCGAGCGGGCCGGATGGTACGAGCTGCTCGAGCTCGTTGCTTCTCTCGATCCGGCCGAGATTGCCCGGCCTGGCTACTACCGCGACCCTGACTGGTCGGTTGCCGATCTCGTCGCGCATCTCGGAATGTGGCTGGCCGAGGCTGGGGTTCAACTCGAACGGATCCATGCCGGGACATACGAGCCGAGAGAAGTCGACATCGACGCCCTCAACGCAGAGTTTCTGTCCGGAATGCACGGTCAGCCATGGAGCCTCGTACTGACCCAGGCGCAGGCATCGCGCTCACGCATGCTCGAAGTCTGGTACTCACTTCCCTCCCGGGACGAGGCTGCAGCGTGGTGGTTGGCGAAGGCTGGGGCGGAGCACTATCGCGAGCACCTTGACCGCCTCCGCTCGTGGGTCGCGACGCTGCAACGAGGCCGCGATCGACCTGGATCTAGCGCCCTCCGCACGGCACCGAGCCGGTGCCGTACATGATCGCGCCCGGAGCTGCAATGGACGTCGCGGAACTGGCTAGCCACATCGAGCATACGGTCCTGCGGCCCGACGCCCGGCAAGTCGACGTGGAACGAGCCTGCCAGGTCGCGCGCGAACTTGGTTGCGCGGCCGTCTGTGTCAACTCGATTCACGTCGCACTCGCGAGCCAGCTGCTCGTTGGCTCGCCGGTCCTCGTCGTCGGCGTTGTCGGCTTTCCGTTCGGAGCGACCTACACGGCGGTCAAGGTGCTCGAAACCGAACTCGCCATTCAAGACGGGGCCGATGAGATCGACATGGTCGTTGCCATCGGCCAACTCAAGGATGAGGAGTTTGACCTCGTCGAGAGTGATATTGCCGCCGTCGTCCATGCGGCCGCCGGGCGGCCTGTCAAGGTGATCCTCGAATGTGGTCTCCTGACAGACGCGCAGAAGCAGCAAGGGGCGGAGATCGCCGTCCTGGCTGGCGCGGCCTTTGTGAAGACCTCCACAGGCTTTCTGGGTTCGGGCGCGACGGTCCACGACGTCACGCTCCTCCATGAAACCGTCGGCACTCGGATGTCCGTCAAGGCGACAGGTGGAATCCGGTACTTCGAAGACGCCGTCGCACTGCTTGAGGCGGGTGCGTCCCGCCTCGGCGCGAGTCGCACGGAGGCCGTTCTCGCGTCGCGATTGGGTCGTTCGGAGCCTCCGCAAGCGTCCTCCTGATCGAAACGAACCTGGGCCAGGTGTCCCGCCCAGTTTGTGATCCGTCGAGGTCTTCACGCGACGTTCATATCCATTTGGGCGGTCGTTCCGACTCGCTGACTACGGTCCGTGACGCACCCATTTCCGACGTGAGAGGAGCCGTCCCATCATGCGATCGAGTCATCTGGGCGTGCTGGTCGCCGCCCTCCTCACCATCAGCGCGTGTGCAGGCGGCTCGGGTCCGTCTTCGACTTCCGCCGCTTCGCTGAGCCCAAGCCAGGAACCCATGGGACCTGCCAGCAACGCGCCGTCCGGTGCGACCGTAGGGGTCACGATCAGCACCGATACGGACGCCGAGTTGAAGTTCGACCCGGCCGAGTTGACCGTTCAGGCCGGAGCCGATGTCCGGGTGACCTTCGAGAACCGAGCCTCGGTTCCGCACAACCTGACCTTCCAGGACCCGATCAACGTCGCCACGTCGACGGTGGTAGCGCCGGGAACGTCGGAGACGGTGCGGTTCACGGCCCCTGCGGTGGGCGAGTACCCATTCGTCTGCACTATCCATCAAGGTATGGCCGGGAAGCTCATCGTCGAGGCAGATTAAGCATCTCCGATAGAGGACCCGAAACCGCCGGGTGGGGGCCAACAGGGCCATCACCCGCGGTCCCGATAACGAGGGGCTCGGCAGCGTCCCGTTGCAGGTTGGATCTTGGGTGACTCCCGGATTGGCTTGGCGGCCATGGGTGCCCGGCCCTGCAGACCTCGTCGGGGTGATCGCACCGCCGGCCGTCACGGTTCCCTAGGTCGACCGAGGGGTCGCGACCGCGAACTACCCACTTCGCGACCGTCGCTGATGACCTCGACATTCACGCGGCGTTCATGTCGTTTCCCGGGGAACGCGCGACCCGTCCGTGAACATGAGGACATGACCGAGCAACGGCTCTCGTCCCGACGGAGGAGACCTTCAGCGGATCCCAGCTCCTACGCAATCAGGCGACTCTCGTCAATCCTGGTTGTGGGTTCCGCGATAGTCGCCGCTGTCTCGGCGGGCCTGCTACAGAGTGCCGGCGCGCCGATCCCGATCGCCATCGCGGTTGGGACCGGGCTGTTCGTCGCGGCGGCGACGTTCGCCACGAGCGTCGCCGCCGGCGGTTCAAAGGTGTGGTCTGACGATGCTAGGCGAGCCAGTAAGGCCCGGGGCGCCTCTGACCTTGTCGGCGCCTGGCTACGCGACCTGGGTCAGGGGTCACAGCTGGGTCCCGACCCCGAGCAGGTCGTCGGACGCCACACAGGTGCGCGAACCTAGCTTCCGCGCCGCGACGCGCCAGTGAAACGGGACCGTCTACCAGAGGAGAGCGAGGCTTCCACCGTTGCGGTACCAGGGCCTGGCGGCGAGCACGGACCGCAACGACGGGTCCGATCGCTCCGCGTCAATCCGAAGCACAGCACCGCTCGGCACCCAGTTCGCCGGCGTAGTGCATCACGTCTCGGTCCGTGAGCTCCTCGCTCAGGGCCTGCCGAACGCCGCGCCCGAGACCATCGAGTCGCTCGCTGGGGCTGCTCAACTTAGGGCGGTCGGACCCGGCGACATCGTCTACCGCCAGGGGGAGACGATTCCGCTCACGCTGGTAATCCGTGGATACGGGGCGCTTCGTCGTACGACGATCGCCGGAAGGCAGTTCGTCGTCGGCATCGCCAGCCCGGGCTTGCTGGTCGGTTACCCCGGGATCGCCGATCGCGCGGCCAGCGCGGATCTGATCGCGATCACCCCGGCTAAGGTCGCACGCTGGAGTGGGACCCAAATACGCGCGATGGTGCTTGCTGATCCAGGTCTCGCGGTCAGCGTGATCGATGCGATGGCGCGGCTGATCGGAATGACCACGGAGCGGATTGAGGGCTTCATGCACCAGGAGGCCCGCGGTCGCGTGCTGCGCGTCTTGGCCGAACATGCCGACCTGTTGTTCGGCGACCCGCCGGTGCTACCACGAACCCTGCTGCCAGGGCTGGTCGGTACCAGCCGGGAGATGACGGGCCGCGTCCTCAGGTCTCTGGAGGCAGAGGGCGTCGTCTCCCGGGTTGGGCGCCGCGGTCTCCGGCTCCTCGCGCCAGCCGCGCTCGAGGAGGCGGCGACCGCGACGCGCGACGCCTCCTGACGTCTCCGTGGACAGTGGGTCAAGGTTGCGCTTGAGCCGCCGCGGAACTTGATCCTCGAACGCGAGGGTCCGTTCGGACGATCGTCCTCTGGTGCACGGACCTCGCCAGATAGGTGACATCCTCCGGGCTGCCATCGATCAGGCCGCGGGTCCGATCGTGGTCGCGGATGCTCTTGGCCGGATCACGTATGCCAACGATGCCGTCGCGACGCTCGTCGGTCTGTCGGCCGAACGGCTGCGTGGACGTCACTTCGCCAGTCTCATGGCGAGCGACGACTCGCTCGGCGACCTCGAGCAGATCGCCACTCGAGTCGCCGCGGGGCAGACCTGGTCACGGCCCATCCTCGGCCGCCGGCGCGATGGCACCCGGTTCCACCTCGGTCTAGTCGTCTCGCCGGTGCGTAACGAGCACGGCGAAGTGACGCACTCCATCGCGTTGCTCCGGGACCTTAGTCAGGAACGCGAGATCGCCGAAATGCTGGGAGGCGAACTCCGCCAGCAGGCGGCGGTCGGAGCGGCGCTCGCCGCGCTTGATCCGACCGATCCAATCCCCGTGCTGGCAGGCGAAGTGGCAAGCGCCGTCCTCTTGCTGGACGGCGTGGACTCCTGCCGTGTGATCGGGCTCGGCGCACGGGAGCAGGGCTCGGTCCTCGCCGATCGCTCGCGAGGGGTCGCCATTCCGCGACAGCTGTGGATACCGCCAGCGCGCACCCGACATCTGCGCGACCGCGCAGCGGAGGGTGCCTGGGTCGAGACGTGGGTGGCGAGGCGGGCGTACGGCCGCTACGGCCAGGAACTTCGTGCAGCCGGCATTCGCGCAGTCGGCTTCGCGCCGCTGCGCCACGCCGGACGGGCAATCGGCGTGCTGGCGATCGGGACGCTCGACCCGCGCGGCGTACACGTGCTGGAGCGCCACCTGGCGGTGCTCTCCCACATCGGCGCGCTGGCCAGTGGGTTACTCGGTCCCGGCCTGGCGGCGCACCAACACGACGCCGACCTGCGCACGGAGATCGAGCGGATCATCGCCGAGCGGTCGTTCGCCTCGACATTCCAGCCGATCGTCCGCCTGGCGGATCGCGAGCCGATCGCGTATGAAGCCCTGACTCGCTTCGGCGACGGCAGCCCGCCCGAACGCCGCTTCGCGGACGCGGAGGTGATCGGGCTCGGCATCGAACTCGAGACGGCCACTCTCCTGGTGGCCGCAGAGTCGGCCGAGGCCCTTCCGCCCGAGACCCTCCTCAGCGTGAACGTGTCACCGGCGTTCGTCATCGGCCACGGCTCGGTGACCGAGCTCGTGGCGCGGGCGTCTCGGCCGATCGTGCTCGAGATCACAGAGCGCGAGCCGATCGAGGACTACGCCGCGTTTCGGGAGGCGATCGCCGGGCTCCAGGTTGCCTGCGATTGGGCGGTCGACGACGCCGGGGCAGGGTACGCGAGCCTGCGGCACATCATCGAGCTCCGTCCGAGGTACGTGAAGCTTGATCGCGGTCTCATAGCTGGCATCAACGCGGACCCTATCCGTCAGGCACTGGTGGCGGGCATGCTCCACTTCGCGGGCTCGATCGGGGTCGAGATCATTGCGGAGGGCGTCGAAACCGAGGCTGAGCGGCTCACGCTGCAGCAACTCGGCGTAGGGCTCGGTCAGGGCTTCTTGTTCGGGCGACCTGCGCCGGCGGCGGCTGACTCTGTGAACGGTCCGATCTCAGGACTCTGACTCAGAGCGGCCACGTTGAGCGCGGCCACGAGCCATCGCTCGGCGGCTGCGGTCTCCCCTAGGCTCCGTGCGACACGTCAGGCAGTGGCGCTGGACCGGCGAGGTCCGCTTGACGATCTGGTGGCAGGGACGCACTCGAGGAGGGCAACCGCCAGCCAGTCGCGAGAGCGCTCAAGACGTCGACATCGCGGGTCCCGACATACGCGGGCGTCTTCTCCCGAAGCCGAGTCCGCACGCCGAGGCGGAGGCACGATCGACCGGCGACGGCGGCGTTTTCACATCGCGTTCACGGACGTTGCCACGATTTGTCCCACGGGCGATCGATCCTCAAGGCGCCGTCCGATCGACGGAGACGAGAGTGGGCGAACCGCGCCGCCGCCGTCGACCCGCGGCGCTCGACCTGCAGCCAGCGGGTCGGCAGGTTCGTGACACGTCGAAATGGAAGTGTGATCAATGCGCAAGTTCAGGCTTCCCCGTCCCGGCTATTGCGCCGCGTGCGAGGGCGTGATCACCACCCGCCCGGTCTACCGCATGGACGAGGCGTACTGCTGCATCGGCTGCGCCGAGGGTGGTCCATGCGTCTGCAACTATGAAGCCGATCTGGCGGACGACGGCGTCGATCACCTGGGTCTGCTCGCTCCGGTTGAGGTCCTGCTGTCTGACCGTGATCGCGCCGCGGAGCCCGTCGGTTCGTCTCGCGGTCCGGCGGAGAGTGGGGCGAGCAGGCGATGACGCTCCAAACGGCGTCCCCGACCGCCAGGAAGGCCACGCCCGAGGCAACCGCCCGCACCGCGGGCGCCAGTGCTCTTGAAGCCGCCCTCCGGCAGTTCGCCGCGGCGGCCGACCACCTCGGGCTCGACGACGGTCTGCGTGCGATCCTCCGCGTCCCGCAGCGCGAATACACCGTCCACTTCCCGGTGCGGCTCGACGACGGGTCGATCCGCATCTTCACCGGCTACCGCGTCCAGCACAACGTGGCGCGGGGACCGGCCAAGGGCGGCCTGCGGTATCACCCCTCGACCGATCTCGACGACGTGCGCGCGCTGGCAATGTGGATGACCTGGAAGGCCGCGCTCGTGGGCGTGCCGTTCGGTGGTGCCAAGGGCGGCGTCACGCTCGATCCCGCGAAGTTGAGCTCGAGAGAGCTCGAGGCCGTGACGCGGCGGTTTGCGACCGAGCTGGAGGGCGTTATCGGCCCCGACTCGGACATCCCGGCGCCCGATGTCGGGACCAGCGCCCAGACGATGGCCTGGATCATGGACACGGTCTCGATGCACCGCGGCTTCTCGGTGCCGGGCGTCGCCACCGGAAAGCCGCTCTCGATCGGCGGCTCGGCCGGCCGGGCCGACGCGACCGGCCAGGGCGTTCTCTACACGATCGCCGATGCTACGCGCCGGGGAGGGTTCACGATCGAGGGTGCCCGCGTCGCAATCCAGGGCTTCGGCAACGTCGGCGAGGCGACCGCCCGGCTGCTCCACCAGGCCGGTGCTCGAGTCGTCGCCATCACCGACATCGGCGGCGGCGTGCACCGTCCGGACGGCCTCGACGTGCCGCTGCTGAGGCGCCACCTCCAGGAGCACGGAACGATCGCCGGCGCCCCAGGCACGCGGCCCATCGACAACGAGGAGCTGTTCGCGCTGGACGTCGACGTGCTCGTGCTCGCGGCGCTCGAGGGCCAGATCACGGCCAACAACGCGGGCAGCGTCCGGGCGCGCATCCTGGCCGAGGCCGCCAACGGCCCGACAACTCCGGATGCCGACCCGATCCTCGCCCGCAACGGCGTGGTTGTCATCCCCGACATTCTGTGCAACGCGGGTGGCGTGGTCGTGAGCTACTTCGAGTGGGCCCAGAACCGGGCGGCCCTCGCCTGGCGCGCCGACGAAGTCAACGAGCGCCTCCGGCGCCAGATCCTCGCCGCCGCTGACGCGGTCTGGCAGCGAGCGGGATCGGACAGTATCTCGCCGCGGCTGGCGGCGAATGCCATCGCTGTCGAGCGGGTCGCCGAGGCGACACGACTGCGGGGCCTGTACCCGTAGAACGAGGATGTCAGGAGCGGTCCTCTCATGGGTGCGGATCGGCATCAACGGCTTTGGCCGAATCGGCCAATTAGGGCCAGCAGCAGGCGCGGTCTTAGTAGAAGCGGACGGCGTTCGTCGTGATCCCCAGTTCCCGCGCGAGTTCGCCGATACGCTTGACGACACCGTAGACCTTCCAGCGGCGAGAATGTCAAGCCGCGCGGACGATCGAGGCTTCGCCGTGGTGGTGACGGACTCCGACGTGGCCGTCGCGGATGCAACCGTGCATCCGACAACGACACCTGCCGATCGGCCCTTGCATCAGCCGACCGCGATCACGCAAGGTCGGACCTTCATGGACCCACGGGCGCTCCGAGACGGGCCGGTGCATCTCGATGTTGACCGGAAGGTGGACGTCGATCCCA
>VEOW01000216.1 GCA_012026785.1 Chloroflexota bacterium
CGACGATCTTCAGGAAGTCGACAAGCCCGGGAGGAGTGCCGCGATAGGCCATGGTCGCCGCGCCGCGTCGTCGGAACGCGCGCACGCGGCCAGTATGTCCCGCGGCGTGCGGGGGCGAATTGCGCCAGATCAGGCTGGCGGAAAGGTCGACCGGGTCAGGCCGCGTCGACCCGGAGGAAGACCGGCCAGGGATACACGCCGGGGGTGACGCCGGGGGCGAACCGGATGCGGAATCGCACGTCGTAGCGGCGGTCCACGACGCCGCGGCGCGTGTCCTGCAGCGCAGCCTCGCCCTCGGGCTGGGCGAGGAGCCGCTGCGGCAGTCCGGTGATCTCGACGGACTTCGCGAAGGGGGCCGTGACCAGCGCGACGAGGCGCTTCTGGCCGCGCATGTTGGCCCTGACCGCGATGCTGGCGCCGGTGACCTCGACGAATCCGCGCTCCAGGTCCTCCTCCCGAACCTCGATCCCGCGCCCCGGTCCCGCCAGTCTCACCTGTGCCACGGCCGGGACGCGGATCCGGATGTCCAGGCGCGCCCGCGCGGAGAGCGCGTCGGGGCCGGTGGCGGTGCGCGAGTCGGCGTCCGCCGGGAAGGGCAGGAGGGCGGCGATCGATGCGGAGAGCAGCGAGGCGCGAAGCAGGTTGGCGGCGCTCATGGCCAGACAATCTAGGCCAGGCCATCCGATCGTGCATTAACAGAAAGGTGAAGATCAATTAACGCAAAGAACGGTCAAGAAGGCGCGCCGGCGACAGGCCGGGCCGGGCCCGCTAGGCGGCGTCGAGGCTCAGGAAGACGGGCCAGGGGTAGAGGCCTGGCGCGGTGCCACGGGCGAGGTGGATGCGGTAGCGCACCTCGTAGCCGCGGTCGGGGGGCCCTTCGCCGCCGCGCGCCAGGGGTGCCTCGCCGAGGGGCCGCGCCACGATCGCCTGCGGCAGTCCCGTGATCTCCACGGTCCGGGCGTACGGCCAGGCGATCGAGGCCACGAGCCGGACCGCGCCCCGCTGGTTGGAGAAGACCTGAAGGCGCGCGTTGACCACGTCGCCGAAGCCGCGCTCGATGTCGGCGGCGCTCACGGCCAGGCGCTCGGGCTGGCCGACGGCGCGCACCCGCAGCACCGAGAGGATCTTGGCCCCGACCATGACGGTGGCGCGTGCCGGAGCCGTCCGGGCGCCCGCGCCCGCCGGCGGCCCCGCGAGGGCGGGGCCCGACAAGCCTGCCGCCACGACGGCGACGGCAAGCGCTGCACGCGCGAGGAACGAGGCGAACATGGCGATCCGCCCTCCCGAGCGGCGATGCCGCGATGGCGCCGCCGCGAGCCTGATCTCAAACCACGTTACACCCCTGTCGGGAAATGGGGAATGCGTCCATGTGCCGACGGAGGCGGCGCCAGGGCGCGGCGAGCGCGGGAGCGGGGCGGCGTGCATGGAGGGACAATGTGGCCCCCCTCGCGCCGGAAGTCACCGGCGCCCCGGCAAAGAAAGGTCAACGTCAGGAAGTGTCAAGCGGGCGGGCTAGAGCCGCCGGTCCATGCTGCGCAGGCGAGCGGCCATGACACGCATGATCTCGAGCGCGAACTCGGGGCTTTCCTGGACCAGCGACTTGAAGCGCTGCGCGGTCACCGGCACGAGCGTGCAGGCCGTGAGCGCGGTGGCG
>VEOW01000129.1 GCA_012026785.1 Chloroflexota bacterium
CGAGTCGCTCGCCGAGCCGATCGCGGAGCCAGCCTAGGCCCGGGCGTTGCCCTAGACTCGGGCCATGACCGTCCCGACCGAGGCGCGCGAGCCCTCCGGCATCCCCCGGAATCCCGGCCGGACGGACCTCGGCCTGAAGGCGACGCTGCTCTTCCCGTCGCGCGAGATCGTCGAGCAGTACTACGTTCCGCTGATCTACACCGCCTGTCGAACCTGCTACTCGGAGCTCCAGCCGGAGGAGATCTTCCGGCGGGCGACCGAGGGCGAGGTCGAACCGGCCAAGATGCAGCGGCTGATCTCGAACGTCATCGAGTCCGGCCACGGCTCCACGATCGAGCATGTCGTGTTCACGTTCGGCATCAGCGGTGTCTCCCGGACGCTGTCGCACCAGCTGGTGCGGCACCGGGCCGGCGTGGCCTTCGACCAGCAGAGCCAGCGCTACGTGACCTTCAAGAAGGCCGCGACGATGCTGCCGCAGACGATCGCCGAGGCCCCACCGGACGTCCGGGAGCGATACGAGGACCAGGTCGAAGGCTCGATGGCCCTCTACTCCGAGCTCGTCGGCGCCGGCATCCCGGGCGAGGACGCGCGGTTCGTATTCCCGAACGCGACCCGGACGAACCTCGTGATGACGACCAATCTTCGGGCCCTGATCCACATGTCCGGGCTGCGGCTGTGCACGATGGCCCAGTGGGAGATCCGGCGGCTGTTCCAGCAGATCCGTCACGAGATCTTCGCGGTATCACCGTTCCTGGGCTCGTTCCTGGCCCCGAAGTGCGTGCCCCTCGGCTACTGCGACGAGATGAACAACCGCGACGGCCACTGCCCGATCCGGCCGCACAAGGACCAGGTCCTCGGGGCGTGGGCCGAGAAGGCCAAAGCCGCCCGGGCCGCGGGCCGGGAGCTGCCGGTCGCCTAGATCGCGCGGACCCGGTTGTTCTTCGCCTCGTGGGTCAGCTCGGCCAGGCCAAGCGCCTCGAGGAGCGGCGGCAGGTACATCCCGAACCGGCCGCGGGAGCCCTTGCGCAGGCCGTACCAGCCGCCGACCGGGTTCGACGGATCGCGCCCCCAGGCCTCGACGGTCCCGGGCTTGGCGTCCTTCCCCTCGTCCGCGGCGCCGAGATCCATCCAGTCAGCATGGGCCTTCAGCATCGCGTGGAGGTCGTCGATCGCGCGAAGGTGATACTTCAGCTGCGTCGAGCCGACCTGGCAGACGAGGGCCGGTGGATCGGCCGCCTCGTCGCGCCACATCCGGTACTCGGACGACCCGGGGGCCGTCTTGAGAACCCACGGATCGTCCCTGGTCCCGCTTCCGTTCGTCACCCCGTTCTCCTTCCCTCGTCATCCGGCTGGCGGATCGTAGTCTGCAACGAAGCGGCGGATCACCCGGGCGAGGCGTGGTCCGGCCTCGGCGCCCGCCGCCAGGACCTCCTCGTGAGGCAGCGGCTCGCCGCTGTAGCCCGCCCCGGCGTTGGTGACCAGCGACACGCCGCCGACCTCGAGGCCCGCCCAGCGCGCGGCGATGCACTCGAGGGCGGTCGACATCCCGACGGCGTGGCCACCGAGCGCGGCCAGCATCCGCACCTCGGCCGGCGTTTCGTAGTTCGGGCCGCTCAGCGCGACGTACACGCCTTCCGCGAGGCTGACGCCCTCGGCCGCGGCCGCGGCGCGCAGCTGCTCCCGGAGCCGCGGGCTCCACGCATCGGTCATGTCGGGGAACCGCGGGCCGATCCCGTCGGCGTTGTGGCCGATGAGCGGATTCCGGCCGGACAGGTTGATGTGGTCGGTGATCAGCATCAGCGTGCCCGGGCCGAAGGCCGGAGCGAGGCCGCCGGCCGCGTTCGTCAGGATGACGGCCGAAGCACCGAGGCGCCGGCACAGCAGGATCGGCTGCACGACGAGGCCCGGATCGTTGCCCTCGTACAGGTGGAAGCGGCCCTGGAGCATGACCACCGGCCGGCCGGCGAGACGACCCAGCAGGAGGCGACCGGCGTGGCCGGGTGCCGTCGCGGCCGGCCAGCCCGGCAACTCACCGAAGCCGATCGCGACCGCCTCATCCAGCTCGTCGGCCAGGCCGCCGAGGCCTGACCCGAGCACGATCCCGAGCTCCGGCACCAGGTCGGAGCGGGCCCGGACCGCGGCCTCCAGCGCGGCGAGGCGGGCGGGCTGCTCCGCCGGCGTGATCGGGCGCGAGGGGTCGACCACGAGGGCGCCGGGGGTGTGGTCGGGAGAAGCGCTCAAGCGGGCCTCCAGAGCAACGTCCAGGGGTCGACGGCCGGGGCCCGCTGGCTTCTGCGGGCCCGACGAGAGTACCGACACCGGGATGCCGGTCGCGTCTCGCCGGGCCGACCCGTGGACGGCATCGGAACGCCGTCGCGACCGGGTACAGAAGCGCCCGAAGCGACCGACCCTGGTTCGAGGTCCCTTGATGTGATCTCGGTTCCCCGATCCTTGGCGGCCCCTTCGGGCAAGACGAACCTTATCGGCGCGGGGCACGGCCGGTCAACGCGTTTTTCCACCACATTGCCCCGAGCCGGTCCGAATCTATCCACCAGTTGCGGGGCCATGTGGACAGCCGGTGGACAAGCGGGTCTTCAGCCGCCGAGGGCGAACATCTCGATCTTCGGCAGCCGCTCGGTGGCCGCCGCGCGGAGCTCCGAGTAGCGATCCGCCCGCGCGAACCAGATGCCCTCGATCAGCGCCCGCAGCTCGGCATCCGAGGCCCCGCCCCGGAGCGGCCCGCGCAGGTCGTGCCCGCTCGCGCTGAAGAGGCACGTGTAGAGCTGGCCTTCGGCGGACAGGCGGGACCGCGTGCAGTCGCCACAGAACGGTTGCGTGACCGAGGCGATGCCCCCGATCTCGCCGCGACCGTCGCGATACCGCCAGCGTCGAGCGACCTCGCCGCGGTAGCCAGCCTCGATCGGCTCCGTCGGCCACGCCGCGTCGATCGTCGCGACGACCTCCGCCGCCGGCACGACGTCGTCGAGCCGCCAGCCGTTCGTCGTCCCGACGTCCATGTACTCGATGAATCGCAGGATGTGGCCCTCGTCGCGGGCCCAGGCGGCCAGCGACAGGATGCTCGACTCGTTGAGCCCGCGCCGCAGGACGACGTTGATCTTCACCGGTGCCAGACCCGCCTCGCGGGCCGCCGCGATCCCGTCGAGCACCCGCTCGACCGGGAAGTTGACACCGTTCATCCGGCGGAACGTCTCGTCGTCGAGCGAATCGAGGCTGACGGTGATCCGCCGCAGGCCGGCCTCGGCGAGCGGACGGGCGAGGCGCCGCAGGGCCGAGCCGTTGGTCGTCAGGGCGATGTCGACCGGCTCGTCGTCGCTCGTTCGGAGCGGTGCCAGCATGGCCACGAGCTCGGGCAGGTCGTGCCGCACCAGGGGCTCGCCGCCGGTGACCCGCAGCTTGCGAACGCCGAGCGAGACGAAGATCGCGGCCAGCCGGCGGATCTCCTCGAACCGCAGGATCTCGTCCCGGGGCAGGAAGGCGTAGTCGCGCCCGAAGACCTCCTTCGGCATGCAGTACGGGCAGCGGAAGTTGCAGCGGTCGGTGACCGAGATGCGCAGGTCCCGGAGGGCACGGCCGAACCGATCCAGGCGGCCGTCGCGGCCGTCGAACGTGGTCGCCGCCGGCTCCGCGAACGTCTCGGTCATCCACCTAGCCTACCCCGGTTGGGCATCGAAGCCAGTGGCCCGCGCACCGATGACCAGCCGGCGAACGGTACCTCAGGACTGCGCCACTGGTACCTCTAGCGGACTGCCCCACATGCGACCGCACCGCGACGATCCGGAGCAACCGGTCCGCCGAGTCCACCGACGACGCCCCGAGGATGTTGCCAAATGTCGACTGCGCAGAAACGAGGTTTCCGGCTCCCCTGGTCCAGTGACCCTGCGCCCCAGGACCAGGAAGATGCCGCGGAGCAGCTCGCGACCATCCTCGAGGAGTCGGCCCGACACACAGGTCAGAAGGCAGGTTGGCCGACCGATCTCGGCGAGGGGCCCTTCCACGTGGCACCGCGCAAGGGGCGAGACGACGTGGCTGAGAACCAGGAAGGACGAGGCGAAGTGGAGGCGGTCATGCTCGAGAGCGCGGTCGACGGCCGGACCGGCGTGCCCGACGGCGGGACGACGCCGGGCTCCGGCGAGGGGACCAACGACAACCAGGGCGGCGTCTGGCCGGTCTCGGACCGGGTCGAAGCGCCGGTCCACCAGGACGACACACCACCGGCTCCCGTCGCGGCGCCCCGAGCCACGGCGCGGCGCGAGAATCCGCTCGTTGCGGGACTCGTCAAGGCGATGCGCGAGGCGGCCCAGGCGAGCCGCGCCGAGTCGATCGAGGCGCTGCGGTCCGAGTCGACCGCCCAGGTCGAGGCCATCCGTGCCGGCGCGACCGATGGCGCAGAAGGGCTGCGCAAGCAGGCCGACGACGACATTGCCGGGATTCGCGAGTGGGCCAAGGCCGAGATCGCCCGGATTCGACAGGAAAGCGAGCAGCGCATCGTCGACCGCCGCGACAGCCTGGAGGGCGAGCTCGAGGCGCACGCCGGCGCCGTTGACGCCCAGGTCGCGGAAGTCGAGACGGCCGTCGCCGACTACGAGTCGGAGATGGAGGAGTTCTTCGAGCGACTCCTGGCCGAGGAAGACCCCGCCAAGCTGGCGGCGCTCGCCGAGCGAGCGCCCGAGCCGCCGATCCTGAGCGAGCTGCCGGCCGTGCAGCGCACCCGTCTCGCCACGCAGCTGCCACCCGAACCAGCGCCCGAGACCGCCCCGCCGACTGATGTCGCCGACGACGGCCCGGATGCGCCCACGGCGGAGGCCCTGGGGCAGGAGGCTGCCGCCGCGGCCGAGGCCGAGGCGTTCGAAGCGCTCGGACTCCCCGACCAGGACGCCGACGCGCCAGCCACCGACGGGGCCGAGGCCCACGACCCGGAGTCCGGCGAGGGCGACGTCGTCTCGTCGGGGACGGCTCGACTGATCGTCCGGGGCCTGACGACCGTCGCTGGCATCTCGGCCTTCAAGGGCGCCCTCGGACAGGTCGCTGGCGTTCGGGCGGTGAGCGTCATGGCCGGTGAGCCTGGCACCTTCGTGTTCACGATCACCCACGACAGCTCGGCCGACCTGCGAACCGCGCTGCCGCAGCTCGACGGCTTCGATGCCGAGATTACGAGCGACGATGGCGACTCGATGCAGGTGACGGCACGGGAGCCGGCTGCATGACTCCGCGATCCACCCCGCGAGCCGGCTACGTCGAAGAACCGCCGGTGCGCTCGACCATCGCGCTCGCCCTGCCGCAACCGGAACGCGAGGGGCTGCCCGAGGTCTTCGCCGAAGCCGGCTTCGGAACGATCGAGGGCGACGGCCCCGCCGATCTTGCCGCGATCCTGTCCCTCGGCGCCCACGTGAGCCTGGCGATCGTCGATGCCGGCGATGAGCCGGCTACGGCGATCGAGCTGGTCCAGGAGGCCCGGGCCGGACTCGGCCGAGCGGTCCCGGTGCTGTACGTCGTCGGCCATGACGCCCTTGACGCACTCACCGCCGGGCTCGACGGCACCGACGAGATCCTGACTCGGCCGGTCACCCCGGACGCCCTTCGGTGGCGTCTCGAGGCGATGTCGATCCGGGCCCAGGTCGGTGACGGTGCCGTCGGGGAGACGGTCTTCGCCAGCGGCAACGTCCAGGCCGAGTGGCTGGCCGCGTCGCCGGTCATCTCTGTGTTCAATCCCAAGGGCGGTGTCGGCAAGACGACGATCGCCACGAGCCTCGCCGCCGTCCTCCAGCTTCGCCGCGAGCGCGACGTCCTGCTCATCGACGGCGACACGGTCACCGGCCACGTCGCGCTATCTCTCGGCCTGCCGCTCGGGACGGCCCTGGCGGATCAGTTCGCCGACGAGGATGCGGGCGAGCCGCATCGGAGCTTGATCGAGCTGGCCACGACCCACTCGTCGGGGATCCGAGTGGCGGCCCTCACGAACAGCCCCCTCAGTCTCGGCCACCTCGCGCCCGAGCGGGTTTCGGAGGCGATCATGGAGGCCCGCCACAGCGTGGGCACCGTCATCGTCGACCTGCACCCGTCGTACAGCGAGGTGAACCTCGCGGTCTTCGCGATCTCCGATCGGATCATCGTCCCGGTGACACCCGACCTGCCGGCCATTCGAGCGGCCGTGCAACTCAAGGAGATCGCCATGGAGCTCGGCATGCTCGACCGGCTGGGCCTCGTGGTGAACCGCGCCAACAGCGGCGTCTCGGTGGCCGACATCGAGGTCACGACGGGGATGAAGGCCCTCGGCGAGATCCGATCCGCCGGCATGGCCTTCGTCTGGTCGGCCAACGTCGGCCGTACGGTCATCGAGAAGTTTCCCAAGCACAAGGTCGTCGAGGACCTCGAGCGGCTGGCCGACCGCCTGCTCGCCTCGCCGGGGCCGGCGCGCGCTGCCGCTCACGAGCGGGACGTTCGCTCGATGCTCCGCTCGCTCCTCGGTCGCCGCCTGCCGGCGCAGGCCTAGCCCTCGCTCGATCCCCCGCGGGCGACGACTACTCCTCGGCCACCCCGGTGTTGTCGCGGATCGTCTCGACCACGGTCGCGTCGGCGAGGGTCGTGGTGTCGCCCAGGGTGCGGCCCTCGGCAATGTCTCGCAGCAGCCGGCGCATGATCTTGCCGGAGCGTGTCTTCGGCAGATCAGGCACGAACATCAGGTACTTCGGGCGAGCGATCGGGCCGATGACGTAGGCGACGTGCTCGCGCAGCTGGACGGCCAGCGCGTCGGTCGGCTCCTGGCCGGCCTTGAGGATCACGAAGCCGTAGATGGCCTGCCCGGTGACGTCGTCCTTGACGCCCACGACCGCCGCCTCGGCCACCGCCCTGTGGTCGACGAGCGCCGATTCGACCTCGGTCGTCGAGATGCGGTGCCCGGCGATGTTCATGACGTCGTCGACGCGACCGAGCAGCCAGAAGTAGCCGTCCTCGTCGCGCTTCGCGCCGTCGCCGGCAAAGTACAGCCCGTCGAAGCGTGACCAGTAGGTCTGGCGATAGCGCTCGTCGTCGCCGTAGATGCCGCGCAGCATCGCCGGCCAGGGGCGCTTGAGGACGAGGTAGCCCCCGCCCCCGAGCGGAACCGACTCGCCGTTGCCGTCGACGACGTCAGCCTCGACGCCGGGGAACGGGAAGGTCGCCGAACCGGGCTTGGTGGTCGTGACGCCGGGCAGCGGCGTGATCAGGATCATGCCCGTCTCGGTCTGCCACCAGGTGTCCACGATCGGCGCCTTCCCGCGGCCGACGTGCTCGTGGTACCACAGCCAGGCCTCCGGGTTGATCGGCTCGCCGACCGACCCGAGGAGCCGGAGGGACGCCAGGTCGTGGGCCTCGGGGTACTGGGGCCCCTGCTTCATGAACGCCCGGATGGCGGTCGGCGCGGTGTACAGGATCGAGACCTTGTACTCCTCGACGATCTGCCACCAGCGGTCCCACGTCGGCGTGTCGGGCGCGCCCTCGTAGAGGATCCCCGTCGTGCCGTTCTTGAGGGGCCCGTAGACGATGTAGCTGTGGCCGGTGACCCAGCCGATGTCGGCCGCGCACCAGTACACGTCGTCGGGCTTGAGGTCGAAGATCATCTCGTGGCTGAAGCTCGTCCCGAGGAGGTAGCCGGCGCTGGTGTGGAGGATGCCCTTCGGCTTGGCCGTCGTGCCCGAGGTGTAGAGCAGGTAGAGCATGTGCTCCGAGTCGACCGGCACCGGCGGGCAGTCGTCCGACTGGCGGTCGACGATGTCGTGCCACCACAGGTCGCGCCGGGGGACCATGTGGACACCCTCGCCGAAGCGGTCGACGACGATGACCTTCTCGATCGTCGGGGTGTCGGAGACCGCCTCGTCGGCGTGGTGCTTGAGGCCGACCTTCTTGCCCCGCCGCCAGCCGCCGTCTGCGGTGATGAGGACCTTCGCGCCGCAGTCGTTGATCCGGCCCGAGAGGGCCTCGGCCGAGAAGCCACCGAAGACGACCGTGTGCGGCGCGCCGATCCGGGCGCAGGCCAGCATCGCGATCGGGAGCTCGGGGATCATCGGCATGTAGATGGCCACCCGATCACCGGTCCGGACACCGAGCTCCAGCAGGGCGTTGGCGGCCTTGCTGACCTCACGCTGGAGATCCCGGTAGGTCAGCGTTCGCGTGTCGCCCGGCTCACCGATCCAGTGGTAGGCGACCTTGTCGCCGAGGCCGCGCTCGACCTGCCGGTCGACGCACTCGTAGGCCACGTTGAGCTTGCCGCCCGTGAACCACTTCGCGAACGGCAGCTGCCACTCGAGCGTCGTCGTGAACGGCTCGAACCAGCTGATCCGCTCGCGGGCCAGCCGCTCCCAGAAGGCAACGGGATCCGCTGCCGCCTCGTCGTAGATCTCCGGCTTGGCGTTGGCCTGGGCGGCGAACGCCGGATCGGGAGGGAATGTCCGCGCCTCGGCCAGGAGGTTCTCGATCTCGGGACGCTGGTCGACGCTCACGGGGACACCTCGTCGCTCAAGCAGGGTTCGGCCATTCTACGGCCAGTGGGTTGCCGGCCTATGGCTCGCCGTCGAGCGCCGCGCCAACCTCGCTGACCGCCGGCGTGCCGCCCTCGGCGGGGCGGCTCACGATGACGCGGTGCGGGAACGGGATCTCGACGCCTTCGCTGGTGAATGCCTCGAGCAGCCGCCGGCGGAGCTCGCCGCTGACCGCCCATCGCTCCGGCGCGCGGACGGTCGCGAGGACCTTGACGGTGATCCCCGAATCGGCGAGGGCCTCGATCCGCAGCAGGCGCGGCGGCTCGAGGATCTTCGAACCCCAGTCGGGGTCCTCCTGGAGCTCGGTCCCGACGCGCTCGATGATCCGGGCCACCTGCTCGATGTCCGTGCCGTAGCCGACCGTCACGTCCTCGTTGACGCGGCCCCAGACCCGGGTCATGTTGGTCGCGACGGTGATGTCGCCGTTGGGAATCGTGTGGACGTTGCCGTCGAGGTCGCGCAGCGTCGTGCGCCGGAGGCTGAAGTCCTCGACCGCACCGGCGACCCCGGCGACCCGGACGACGTCGCCGACGCTGAACTGGTTCTCGATGAGGATCAGGGCACCGTTCAGGTAATCGCGGACGAGGTGCTGGGCCCCGAAGCCGACGGCGATGCCGACGACGCCGAGCCCGGCGATCGCCGGCCCGATGTCGAGCCCGAAGGTGCCCAGGACCATGAGCCCGGCGATGACGACGATGAAGAACTGCAGGACGTGACCGAGCAGCCCGTCGAGGGTGTCGATCCGCTTTCGAACCTCGAGCGCGGAGAGCTCCTGGGCGGTGCCCTCGCTGGCCTCGCGGTCCATGAGGGCCTGGACGATCCGGTGGATGAACAGGCGCGAGACCCGGAGCAGCAGCCAGGCCGCGACGACGATGACGAGCGCCGGCAGGGCGCGCTGGACCCCGAAGGCCCCGATCGTCGCCCACGGCTCCATGGTGAAGTCGGGCATGCCGGGAGGTTCGCCGACGCGCGTCGGCCCGGGCTACTCGGCGGTCGCGGCCTCGCCCACTCCGGCCGCGACGTGCTCGCCCGTCCCCATCCCGAGATCGGGCAGGCTGAGCTCGCCGCGGCTTCGAGCCTCCAGGGCGGCGTCGAGCGAATCGGCGAAGATCGAGACCGCCCGGGCGACCATGTCCTCGTGGGCGTGGGCCTCGCACATGAACCACGGTTCCCGCGAGTCCGGCTCGGGCATCGCGCCGCGGGCGTGCATCCCGATCGCGACCGCGTCATAGAGCTCGTGGTCGGATCTCGCCCAGTCGCGGTACTCCGTGGGGGCCTTCTCGGTGAACATGATCCCGAACATCGACGGGTGGCCGGTAAAGACGTACGGCAGGCCGCGCTCGGAGATGACCTCCGATACTCCGGCCTGGATGGCCCGACCGACGTCGTGGATCGTCTGCAAGGCGTCGGTGTCGCGCAGGATTCGCAGCGTTGCGACCGCTGCGGCGGCGGCGACCCGGTTCCCGGCATAGGTGCCGCCGTGGCTGACCTTGTCCGGCAGGACGGACATCACCTCGTCGGTGCCGGCGAAGCAGGCCGCCGGATAGCCGTTGCCCATCGCCTTGGCGTACGTCGCCAGGTCGGGCGTCACGCCGAAGTACTCGGCGGCCCCACCTCGGGCGAACCGGAAGCCGGTCTTGACCTCGTCGAAGATCAGGAGCGCTCCGAACTCCCGGGTCAGGGCCCGCATCTCCTCGTGGAAGCCCGGCCGCGGCTGGATGCCCTGGGCGTTGCCGAGCACGGGCTCGACGATGACCGCGGCGATGTCGTTGCCCTCGCGCTCGAAGATCCGGCGCAGGACGGCCATTTCGTTGAAGCGGGCCGGGATGACGGTCCGCGACACGGCCTCGGGGATGCCACGGCCCCAGGCCAGCGCGACCGGGTTGTCGGCGTCGCCCAGCTCGGCCATGTCGTTGGGCGTGACCGAGATCAGGGCGTAGTCATGGACGCCGTGGTACTGGCCCTCGAACTTCACGATCTTGGTCCGGCCGGTGTACGCCCGGGCGACCCGCATCGCGTGCATCGTCGCCTCGGTGCCCGACACGGTCATCCGGGCCTTGCCGACCCAGCCCGTCAGCTCCTTGACGAGCTCCATCGCCTCGACCTCGTCCTCCGACGTCAGCGAGAAGCTGACGCCGCGGCGCATCCGGAAGTTGACGTGGTCGTCGACGCGATCGTCGCCGTGGCCGAGGATGACCGGGCCATAGCCCATTCGAAGGTCGATGTACTCGTTGTCGTCGATGTCCCAGACGCGGCCGCCCTTGCCGCGGTCGATGTAGACGGTCGAATCGCCCCACGCCCGGAAGTTCGAATCGGTACCCCCGGGCATCGTCTGGAGGGCCCGGCGGTACAGCTCGAGCTGGCGCTTGCGACGCAGGCTGGGCGATTCGGAGGGTGACACGGGGAATCCTCCCGGAGGTGACGGCGTGGAGCCCCAATCGTGCCACGGGATCGTGACACTGGCAAACGAGATTCGTCGCAGCAGGGCACGATTCGTGCGAATCCGCTCGTGCGAGCCCGACTGCGATGGGCGATAGCGTGGAGTTCCGCAGCGGCGCCGGCTCAGACCGGGGCGGGCACCCAGTTCGGCAGCTCGCGCGCCAGCGTCGCCAGCGGCAGGGAGCCGTGGCCGAGAACCTGGTCGTGGAACTCCCGAAGATCGAACGCCTGGCCGTCCCGCTCGCTGATCTCGCGCCGCAACCGGGCGATCTCGCGCTGGCCGGTCTTGTACGTCAGCGCCTGGGCCGGCCAGCAGATGTAGCGATCGGTCTCGATGACCGCGTCGGTCTCGGTCAGGCCGGCCGACAGCAGGAGATCGATCGACTGCTGGCGAGTCCAGCGCAGGGCGTGGAGGCCGGTGTCGACGACGAGCCGCGCGGCCCGCCACGCCTGGGCGTCGAGCATCCCGAAGCGCTCACCCTCGTCGCGGTACAGGCCGAGCTCGTCGGCCAGGCGCTCGGCGTACAGGCCCCAGCCCTCGACGTAGGCACCCCCGGCGAAGCGGGCCGCGTAGCGCCGGAAGCGATTGAGGGCGGTGTTCTCGCTCTCGAGCGAGATCTGGAAGTGGTGACCCGGGACGGCCTCGTGGTACGTCGTGGAGGCGAGCCGCGAGAAGACCCGCGACGGCAGGTCATAGGTGTTGACGTAGTAGGTCCCGGGCCGCGTCGTGTCCTCCGACGGCGGGTAGTAATAGGCGAAGGGCGCGTCGCGCTCCTTGTACTCCTCGACCGGGATCACCCGGCAGGCCGATCGGGGCAGCCGCCCGAACGCCGCCGGGGCGGCAGCCATCGCCCGCTCGATGTCCTCCTCGGCCCGGGCGATGAGATCCTCGCGCCGTCCGGGGATGTTGGCCGGCTGGCTCGCGAGCGATGCCCGGTAGGCGGCGGTGTCGTCGCCGAAGCCGGCACCGCGAGCGATCGTCCGCCGCTCGGCCTCGATCTCCTCGAGCTCGGCCAGGCCGCTTCGATGGACCTCCTCGGGATCGAGGGGCAGCGTCGTCCAGCGCAGGATCTGGGTTCGATAGAGGGCTTCGCCGTTGGGGGCCGACCAGAGGCCCTGGCCGTCGCGGCTGGCAGCCAGGTAGCGGCCCCGGAGCGCCTCGAGGAAGGCCGCGTCCGCGGGATACACCTCGTCGCGGACGATCTCTCGGATCAGCTCCCGATCCGCGTCGCCGGCGACCCGGACGAGCGACGGCACCACGGCCGACTCGATCGGGGTGGCCAGCATCCGCTCGAGCTGGGCGATGGTCCGCTCGGCGACGATCCTCGGCGCCGTCAGGCCGCGCTCCAGGCCGTCGTCCAGGAGGGCGACGTTGGCGGCCATGAACGCCGGGTACGCCCGCAATCGGGCCACGAAGCGCTCGAGGCGCTCGGGCGTATCGGCCGCCTGGAACTGGCACAGCTGCGGCAGCAGCGTCTGCGGGCCGCCCATCTGGTCGACGACGTGGAGGACGTCCATCCGCTGGTCGTCGAGCGTGATCCAGATCTCGCCGATCACCCGCATGACGTCGCGGGTGATGCGATCCTCGACGCTCAGTCCCTCGTCCGGGATGGCGTCCGCGGCCGCGATGAGGTCGCCGGCGAAGACGCGCCGCGCCGCCCGGCCCTCCGGCCCGGGATCCGGCAGTCGGTCGTCGAACCGATCGTCGCCGATGACCGTCGCGCTCGTCGGATTGAGCTCCAGGTACCGCTCGAAGAAGTCCTCGGCGATGCGGTCCACCGCCGAGCGTGGGGTCGATGGCGTCAAGTCCAGGCCTCCAAGGGCGCCGGCGGCCGGCCGGGCCGGGCCGCCGCGCGTTCGATCGATCGTCGGGTGTCCCCGACCGGTCAGCCTATCGCGTCCGGGCCTTCGAACAGTCCCAGCTGCTCGGCCTGCCGCTCGATCAGCGGATCGAGGCCGAGGTACGGCTCCAGCGCACCGAGCTCGAGCGGCTCGCGCTCCAGCCAGGCCCGCAGGTGCGGCCACAGGACGACGTGCCAGTTGCCCGCTTCGAAGGCGGTCCGCAGGACGGGTGAGGCTTCGAGCTTGTGGCGCAGCAGCTCCCGCCGCTCGGGGGCGAGCACGAGGAAGCGGACGATGCCCTCCTCGGGTGGGATCCGGGCGTGGCGACGCAGCAGGAGGTCGCCGAGCATGGCCGTCCATTCGACCTCGAAGAGGAACGCCCCGCCGCCGCGCAGGTACCAGATGCAGTCGACCGCCGCGACGTCCTCCGCCGAGGCCCGCGAGAACGACGCCGACCAGGGCTCGCGCTCGCGCCGGTCGAGATAGTCGGCGAGGGTCCGGCTGCCGATCCTGCGAGCCTGCTCGCGGCGCCCGATCCAGACCCGAAGGCGCAGTCGGTGGCCGGCGTTGGCGAGGTGGGCCAGCAGCTCGGCGTGCTCGGCGGTCCGGCGCCGGACGTCCTCGCCGGTCACGAGCCGATCGGGCGACGAGCGCGGGCTGCGGTAGCTCTCCAGGCAGGCCCGCACGAGTGCCTCGTCAGGCAGGTCATGGGCCGAGAAGAGGGTCGCGATCCGCTCGAAGAATGGTCCCTCGGCGATGGGACCGGCCGTCGAGAGGAGGCTGTAGACCGTCCATTCGACGCGATCCGCCAGTGGCACGGCGGCGGTTTGTCGATCGGCTCGGTCGCCGAGCCACCACCGACCCGGCTCGATCTCGACGAGTCGGCGCTGGTCGGGACGGGCGAGCTCATCGCGGACGAGGGCGATGACCCGCTCGACCGGGTCGCGGGCCGGGGGCGGCGCCTCGAAGACCCGGGTTCGCCGGCTCCGTGCCGGTGCCGGTCGGGTGACCGCGCCTCCCAGCGCCATGGATTCGGGCTCGTCCGACGGTAACGACGCTTGGTCGGGATCGGCCTCTGCCTCCGCGTGGTCGACGAGCGCGGAGGCCGCGGCGTCGTCGGTGGCAAGGAGCCGCCGGAGCTGCCCCGACCGGTCGAGGCCCACGAGCACCTCCCCGAGCAGGCGCTCGTAGCGGGCCGGCTCACCCCTCGCCCGAAGGACGTCGACCGCGGTGTCGAGCACCGTCCGCGACGCCTCGGCCGCGGAGAACGGGCGGGCGTCGATCCGCTCCGGCGGCGCAAACAGGCCGGGTCCCGGAACGAGGTCCGGGTCGCCACGACCACCCTCACCCGGCTCGAGCGCGATGTTGGCCCGGGTCCGGGCCGGCGGCGGCAGGATCCCGCCTGGCGGCACGAGCTCGACGATCCCGCCGATCTCGTCGTCCAGGTCGGCCACCCGGGCCTCGGTAACCCGGTAGCCCGCGCCGACCCCCGCGAGCACCCCGGCCACCAGCGCCTCGGGCCCACCCTGCTCGAGGAGCAGGATGACGCGGCCGTCGCGAGCGAGGTGGCCGGCAGCCGCCTCGAGCGCGCGGCGGAGCGTGGCCGCCTGCCACGACCACGGCGCTCGGATGGCCGGGCCGAGCAGGGCCTCGAGGGGCAGCAGCGAGGCGGCCTCCCGCCCGAGCGTCCAGCACGTGCCGTGATACGCCGCGGCCAGGCGCTCCTGGCTGAAGCGGGCGGGCGGCTGGCCGATCAGCAACCGGATCCGGGGCCGGGCCGGCCCTCGACTGCCGGGCTCCCGATTGGGGTCGCGAGCCTCCCGTGTGAGCGTCGCCAGGGCCGCCGGGGTCATGACCCGGACGCCGGCGGTGGCGGCGCCCTCAACGAGGCTTCGCAGATCCTCGCCCAGCCTCGCCTCGATCCGTCCGCCGGCCTCGCTCTCGAGTCGCTGCACGAAGGTCCGCACGAGACGGAAGCCATCCTCGAACGCGAGCCACGGATTTCGCTCGTGCCATGAGGCCGGGATGGGGGTCCGAACGGTGCCGCCGGCGAGCCGGAGCGCTGGAAGCCGACCCGTGCCGGTCCCGAGGCGGCTGGCCGGCAGAACGGCGTGGAGGAACGCGAGCCGGAGGGCCGACTCGACCGGGGCGGCGCGGAGGTCGCTCTCGATCCGCTCGAGGATGGCCGACAGGCCGACGAGCTGGCGATCGGTGTGGAGATCGAGGAGGGCCGCGACGAGCGGCTCGCCACCCTCGGGCACCGGGAAGCGGCTTCGCAGCCGCTCGCGTGCCGCCCCTGCACCGACGTCGCGACCGGCCCGCTCCCGATCGGCCGCGTCGAGCTCGGCGACGCGCTGCTCGGCACCACCCTGCTGGTCCCGGCAGACGGGACAGCGATAGTGCTTGCTGGCCGGCCCGCCATCGACCCAGGCGACCTCGTCGAGCGTGATCGGCCGGCCGCAGGTCGCGCAGCGGCTCGCGAACGTGTCGGCGATCGCGAGCCGCAGGCTCGTCTCGCCGCGGGGCGACGCGGCGAGGGCGCTGAACGCGGCGTCGAGATGGCGCAGGTCCGGCGGTCGGAGGACGACCTCGGCCAGGAGGCGCGTCAGGGGGCTCGATTCGAGGCTGAAGCCGCGGCGCTGATGATCGATGGCGGCGCGCGCGACCCAGCCGCCGCGGCCGTGCAGGTCGGCGACGATGTCACCGGGCGCGGAGTGGGCCAGGATCCG
>VEOW01000033.1 GCA_012026785.1 Chloroflexota bacterium
CGCTCGCCCTCGACATCGAGGGCATGACCTGCGCCTCGTGCGTGAACCGGATCGAACGCTATCTGCGGAAAGTCGACGGGGTCGTCGAGGCCAACGTCAACCTCGCGACGGAGCGAGCTTCGATCGTCGCCCGGCCCGACGTCACGATCGATCAGCTGATCGCCGCGGTCGACGCCGCCGGCTACGACGCCAAGGTCTTGGTGAATGGGGCACCGGCAGGGGCCGCCGCGGCGGCGGTGGAGGAGGCCGAGCCGCACGCCGCCCACCGCGAGGCAGCTCGCGAGCCCGAGACGAGCTTCCAGCAGCGCCACTTGGCCGACACCCGACGTCGGCTGATCGTCGCGGCCGTCCTGACGACGCCGCTCCTGCTCGGTCTCGCCTCGATGACGATCGCGCCGTTCCTGCCAGCCCTCCTCACCAACCCCTGGTTCCAGCTGGCCGTCGCCACGCCGGTCCAGTTCTATGCCGGCTGGCCGTTCTACAAGGGCGCCTGGAAGGTCGCGCGCCACCGGGCGACCGACATGAACACCCTTATCGCGGTCGGCACCTCGGCCGCCTACATCTACAGCCTCGCCGCCATCCTGTTCCCCGGATTCTTCCAGGCCGCCGGCATAGCGACCGATGAGAGCCTTCCGCTGTACTTCGACACCTCGGCCGCGATCATCACCCTGATCCTGCTCGGGCGGTTCCTGGAGGCGCGGGCCCGAAGCCACACCTCCGACGCGATCAAGAAGCTCATCGGCCTCCAGCCCCGGACGGCGCGCGTGCTGCGGGATGGCGCGGAGGTCGACATCGCGATCGAAGAGGTCGTTCAGGGCGACGTCGTCCTTGTCCGGCCGGGCGAGAAGGTCGCCGTCGACGGGCTCGTCCAGCACGGCCGGTCAGCCGTCGACGAGAGCATGATCACCGGCGAGAGCATGCCGGTCACCAAGGAGCCCGGCGACGAGGTGGTCGGCGGCACGCTGAACACGTCGGGCGCGTTCCGTTTTGAGGCGACGCGCGGCGGCCGCGACACCGTCCTCGCCCAGATCGTCCGGCTCGTCCAGGAGGCCCAGGGCTCAAAGGCGCCCATTCAGCGTCTTGCCGACCTCGTTACGAGCTACTTCGTGCCGGCCGTCCTCGGGATCGCAGCGCTGACGTTCGCGGCCTGGTTCGTGTTCGGTCCCGAGCCGGCGTTCAACCTCGCTCTGCTCAACATGGTCGCCGTGCTGATCATCGCCTGCCCCTGCGCGCTGGGCCTCGCGACCCCCACCTCGATCATGGTGGGCACCGGCAAGGGCGCGGAGAACGGGGTGCTGTTCCGGAACGCCGAGGCCCTTGAGCGGCTCCACAACGTCCGTGCCGTTGTCCTCGACAAGACCGGCACCCTCACCGAAGGCAAGCCGCGCGTCACCGACGTGATCCGGGCCGAGGGCGCACCAGACGAAGGCGAGGTCCTGCGGCTCGCCGCCTCGGCCGAGCGAGGCTCGGAGCATCCGCTTGGTGAGGCGATCGTGCGGTTCGCCCGCGACGAGCGGCGGCTGGAGCTGGCGGACGCCGGCGACTTCGATGCGGTGTCCGGCCAGGGGATCGCGGCGACGGTCGAGGGTCGGCAGGTCATCGTCGGCCGCCCGGGCTTCCTCGAGAGTCGGGACGTGGACCCGGGCCGGCTGGCCGATGCGGCCGCGGAGCTCGCGAGCGCCGGCAAGACGCCGGTCTTCGTGGCGATCGACGGCGCGACGGCCGCGGTCGTCGCGATCGCCGACACGCTCAAGGCCGGCTCGGTCGAGGCCGTCGTCGAGCTCCACCGCCTCGGCCTCGAGGTCGTGATGCTGACCGGCGACAATGAGACGACCGCGCGGGCGATCGCTCGAGAGGCCGGGGTCGACCGGGTCCTCGCCGATGTCCGCCCGGACGAGAAGGCGGCCCAAGTCCGCAGGCTGCAGAGCGAGGGCAAGATGGTCGCCATGGTCGGCGACGGGATCAACGATGCACCGGCGCTCGCCCAGGCCGACGTCGGTGTCGCGATCGGGACCGGGACCGACGTGGCGATCGAGTCCGGGTCCGTCACGCTGATGAGCGGCGACCTGCGAGCGCTCGTCACCGCGTTCGCGCTGTCGCGCGCGACGATGCGGAACATCAAGCAGAACCTGTTCTGGGCGTTCGCCTACAACGTGGCGTTGATCCCACTCGCGGCGGGTGTCTTCTACCCGTTCACGGGCATCCTGCTCGACCCGATTTTCGCCGCGGCCGCGATGGCCCTGTCGTCGGTCACGGTCGTCTCGAACGCGCTCCGGCTCCGCCGCTTCCGTGCGCCCCGGATTGGCGCCGCGCCTGCCCGACCGCCAGAGGGACGGCTGGCGCAGGCGGGCGCCTGAGAGCCCGCCGCGACCGGCCGCCCGCGCAACGTAAGAGCTGCCGCTGGTCTGCTGCCTCTGCTGGCAGTCGGCCTCGCGGCGGTAGTTGCGTGCGGCGGTGGCAGCACCGACCAGCGGTGTGTCGCCAAGCAGGCGCTTCGGGATGCTGTGCGCGCCGTCGGTCAGGCTGAGTCCGCGGAGGGCGCGGGCGACACCGCCCGGGTGCGGCAACAGATCGGCGAGGCCGAGCGACTCATCAGGATCGCGCGGCGCAACCTGTCGACCTCAACCACGAACTCGGTCGAGCGCGGAATGCTCGAGGCCGCGGAGTACCTGGACTTCATCGTGAACGACTACCGGGCCTCCGGGGCCGTCGACGGGGCGCTCGCGCAGTTCGCATCGCGCGAACTGAATCGCGCACCGGCGCCGGGTGAGGCTGCGCCGAACTGCTGAACCACGGTGCCTTCGCCCGGGAGCCGCGGCTCCGCGGGAACCAAAGCCGGCCGTGTTACGTCGGGCTGCCATGACGCAAATCGCGGCGCTACTTCTCGGCGTCCTCGTCGTCACCGGCTGCGCCGCCCAGTCGCCGGCGCCCAGCTCATCTCCGGAGCCGGGCGTCTCCGACGCTGCGAGTTCGTCGCCTTCGGAAATGCCGGCGAGCGACCCGGCCGCCGGGTGCGTGGCTGCGCTGCGCGCCACCGGTGCCGAGGTCCGCGAGACCGGCGCGTTCAGCACCGAGCCTCTCGGCGGCCAGGGAATCGGGCTTTGTGTGGCCGGTCAGGAGGTCCGCGTCTACCTCTACCCAACGCCCGCGGACCGGGAAGCGGTTGCGGCACGCATCGATCCGACAGACCCCTCGAGCCTCGGAACGTCCATCGTCGAATGGGCCGGCAACCCGAAGTTCTGGCAGGCGGACCGGATCATCGTCCTCTACCTGGGCAGCGACCCGGCCGTCGAGAGCGGCATCAGCTCGATCCTCGGCCCGCCCTTCGCGCGCGGCCAGGGCCGGGATCCTGGACCGAACCGCCACTCCTGCTGAGGGCCGCGTCCGTCCGCCGCGGCCTGATGCGGCAACTACAGGCAGGTCGTACGATGCCGCGCAGTGGGTAAGCCGTCCCGTCGCTCGTCCCGCTCCCGCCCAACCGCAGTCCGACGAGTGCGTCCGGCCCAGCCGCGCCGGCGGCGATGGCCCTGGCTCGCCCTGTCCGGTGCCGCGGCCGTCGTCGCGGTTGCCGTCGGGGCAGTCATCATCCTGAGACCGAGCGGCTCGTCGGCCGCGGCGTGGAGCAGGCTGGGGACGGAGGACGTCCACTCGCTGGCGTTCGCTGCCGACGATCCGGATCGCCTCTTGTTCGGGCACCACGGCGGGATCTCCGCCTCCAGCGACGGCGGCCGGACCTGGCAGCCGCTTGGCACTCGCTCCGACGCGATGAGCCTCGGCGCGGCATCGGACGGATCGATCGTCATCGCCGGTCACGAGGTCTTCGCGGCGAGTCGCGACGACGGTCGAACGTGGGAGAACATCCCGGCCACGCTCCCGAGCCTCGACATCCACGGCTTCGCGCGCGATCCGGGCGATCCGGCGCGGATGTGGGCCTACCTCGCGACCGGCGGCCTCTGGGAGAGCCGCGACGCCGGACTGACCTGGGAGCTGGTCCACCAGGAGAACGTCCTCTTCCCGGTCGCGGTCCAGGCGGCCGGTGCCACTCGCCTGTTCGGCGTCACCGTCGGCGGCCTGGCGGCAGCGGACGACGGCGGTCGAACCTGGCGAAGCGTGGCGACTCCCGAGCTCTATCCGATTGCGAGCCTCGCCGCGACCACGGACGGTTCGGTCCTCGTCGCCGGCGGGCCGGGCGGGCTCGCCCGATCGGACGACGGCGGAGCGAGCTGGTCGGAGCTGTCGTTCGACGGCGAACCGGCCGCCATTGCCGTCACCGCCGGGGGTCGGACGATCGCCGTCGTGACCCGCTCGACCGACTACTTCCGATCCGACGACGGCGGTCAAACGTGGCCTGCTCCCTGATCGGGGCGTGCGGGTCGACGACCACACGGGAAGGAGGTGCTGACCCAGCTATCTGGCGAGCGCGAAGGTCAACCCATGCGCAAAGGTCCTTCCTAAACTTAGACGCATGGGTGGCACGAGGGCGCTGATCTCGATCCTGGCGGTCGCGATCCTCGTCGGGGCCTGCGGCACGGACCTGCCGCGGCCGAGTGGCGCGTCCAGCGCGGAGGCGTCCTCGCCGCCTCCGGAGCCTCAAACGGGCTACCGTCAGCCGCAGGAAGTCTTCCTCGCGCTTCTCGCTGACTGCGTCAGGGCGGCCGGCTTCGAGGCACTGATCCAGGAGAACGGCGGGATCCTGACGCCCGGGCGCCTGACGACTGCTGAGCGGGCCGCGCTCGACACCGCCTACAAGGACTGCACGCTCCGCATCGATCCTCGCCGCGCAGAGCCGCCACCGGAGCTCACCGACGCGCAATGGGGGGCCTCCTACCGCTATCTGCTTGCGGAGGTGGCCTGCCTTCGCGACCTCGGGCACGCAGTCCCGCCGCCGCCCGACTTCGAGGCGTGGCGCGAAAGCAATCGAGCGTGGGATCCATATCACGAGCTCATCCGCCAGGATCGTCCCGCACCGAACTATCACGTCCTGACCTGTCAGAACGTCCCCGAGCGACCGGCCTTCCTCGACCAGTAGCCTGCGCGAGCGTGGGGCGCGTTGATGCTCGATCTCAACACGAACTCGTTGAGGGGGTCGAGATGGTCCGCGCCGACGCCGCGATGGGTGCCGCGGAGCCAGGTCTTGAGGTTCAAGATCACCCGCGCATCTCCACCATCAGTCCAGGGCCGGTCATCACCACACGCCGCCGACCAAAGCGTGATGGTCGGTCTGGCAGGCGCAACTACGCTGCGACCGAGCGAACGGCGAGCACGATCACCGCGCCGACCGCCGCGAGGGCGACGAGGGCCGGGCCCTGTCGGGGTTGCCGATGCTGCGCCTCCGGGAGGAGGTGCCCGGCGCCGATCGCGATGAAAACGCCCGCAAACCAGGCCAGCAACAGCCCCAGCACCGCTGGCGGGATCGCGACCACCAGGCTGAGCCCCGCTCCGATCAGTGGCGCGAGGGCATCGAGCACCAGGAGCCCCGCGGCGAGCTTGGCGCCGCGAGCTGCGTCGAGTGCCAGGGTGACGACGTTCATCCCGTCGGCGAAGTCGTGGGCGAGCACGGCCAGTAAGACGATGAGCCCGACATCCGTGCCAGCCTGGAAACCGAGACCGATCGCCAGCCCGTCAAGCGTGCTGTGGACGATCAGGCTCGCCGACGGCAGGACAGCAACGACGGAGGTCGGCCTGCTCCACCCATGAGGGAGCGGGTCGGGAGCCTCCTCCTCGGCCGTGTGCTCGTGCTCGAAGCTGCTCTGATGGATAAACGCCTCGATCAGGCTGAACGCCAGGAATCCGGCGAGGGCGGCGATGCCGACCTCGAGGGCCGAGTCGAACCCCACGAGGGCATGGGCCTCAGGCAGGAGGTCGACGACCGCCGTCGCGACGAGGACGCCGGCGGCGAGGGCCATGAACGGATGCAGGCGGTGGCGGAGGCGGTATGCCGCGATACCGCCGGCGAGCGTTGAGACGAAGGGGAGGAGGGCGGCGAGTGGCACGGGCTCCTAACCGCCCGCGCTGCGCAACGCGAATTCTGGTTCAGACTCGGCGGGCGGGTCTGAGCTGGCAGCCGCCGGTGGCAGTCGAGCGACGAGGTCGGCGCACTCGTCCTCGGCGAACGGATCTCCTCCGACGACGGCCAGGCGGACCGTGGTCGTGTCGTAGCGGGCCCAGACGCGCCGCCGCGGCCGAAGCAGGCTGACCGAGATGCCGGCGACGAGGAGGACCGCCCCGAGCCAGATGAGGCCCTGGCCCGGGTCGCGCTTGGCGATGAGGCCGACGTAGCTGCTCGGCTTGCGGAACTCGACTCCGATGCCCGGGTCGGGCGCCCAGTACCCGTCGCCAGTGTTGAGCACGGCCCCGAAGACGATCCGCGGGCCTTCCTGGTCGCCCGTCGGCTGCCGGGCGCCGATGACCGTCAGCTCGGCGACGTCGCCGTCACCCTTCGCGAGGAGAAGCTCGAGCGACACGTCGGTGCCGGGCACCGCCAGGAGACCCTCCGGCTTCCCGCCCAGGTTCCCGTCGAGAAGTACGGATCCCGAGTAGAGGATCAGGCCGGTCTCATCACGGACGTCGATCTCGACGGCCGGTCCGAAGAAGTTCTCGTGGAACGCCCAGCCGTCGACCGAGAGTGGATCGTTGACGGTGATCTCCTTGCGCGCGATCTGATCGCCGTTGCGGTAGATCGCGACGGTCGTCCGGTAGTCGAGGGGGTTGCCTGCGTCGTCGAAGCGAGCCACGAACTCCTCGTTCTGGACGAGGACGGTCTCCGGGTCGTCCGGGAAGCCGGTCGGCCGGCCCTCCCCGACCGGTACCTTGAGCGCCGTCTCATAGCCGAAGCGCGGCGTGACAAAGCCCATCCCGACGACGAACAACACGAGCGAGGCGTGGCTCACGATCGAGGCGAGGGGCGCCAACCGGTTCCGCTCACCGAGCAGGTGCGTCGTGCCGCCGATTCGCTCGAGGCGGACGCGGTACCCCATCCCGCGGAGCAGGTCGGGGAGCACGGAGCCGTCGAGGCCGTCGAGCGGGCCCGTGCGGCCCGGAACCGAGGAGCGGAAGAAGGCGCGGCCACGCTTGACGAGCGGGGTCCGGACGTCGCGGAGGACCCGTGGCAGGCGCGAGGCGGTGGTGCCAATAACGCTCACCGTGAAGGCGACCACGAGCAGCGTCCACCACCACGACGTGAAGACGCGGTAGAGGTCAAGTCGCTCGACTAGCGCGGCGAGCGGCTCCCCGTAGCGCTCGGGCAGGCGCTCCACGGCGGTCGCCAGGAGGGCGGCGTCGCGCAGGGTCGTCGTCCCGAACTGCTGGACGAGGATACCGGCCAGCCCGGCGACCAGCATCGCCCCAAGGAGCACGTTCGCCGTCTTCACGGAGACGAACGCGTACCAGGCTCGCCGGATCATCCGCAGGGCGTCGCGACGGGATGGGCTGCCTGCGGTGCGGAGGCGTTGACCGATGGCCGCCATCGTTCAGGCCCGAGACGGTCGGACGAGCCGGATACGGACGAAGAAGGCGGCGAGGAAGCCCGAGGCGAAGTGCCCGCGCTCGACGGGTGCGCCGCCGAACGGGCCGCCGGCGAGGAACACCTCGAGCTCGCGGCGCGTATAGGCGAACGGCCGGAGGTCATAGATCAGCGCGACGCCGCCGGGCCGCAGGACCCGCCCGGCCTCGGCGAACACGGCCGCAGGATCGGACCAGTGGTGCAAGCTCAGGGTCGAGACGACGACATCGAACGAGGCCTCGGGCAGCGGCAATGCCGCCGCGTCCGCCAACTCGAATCGGACCCGCTCATCGAGACCGGCCGTTCGAGCCAGTTCGACAGCGCGCTCGATCATGGCTTCGGCCAGGTCGATGCCGACGACCTCCCGGCCCGGCAGGCGCCGCGCGATCTCGATCGCCAGCTCTCCTGGTCCCGATCCGATCTCGAGCACGGCTGAGATCTCAGGCAGCGCCGCGAGCCCGGGTTCCGTGACCACGTCCTCCGCGACGCGCCGATAGAGCGGCCTGAGGATTGCGGGCGCGACGGCGTTGTAGCGCCCGGCCCCGCGCGGAGCGAACACGCCGGCACGCTGGTCGATCGTCCGGATCAGCCGGCCGATATGGCCGCGACCGACCACCAGCAAGCCGCCCACGGCGGCGACCATCGCGAGACGTGACCAGCTTGGCATTGACTCAGACGACTCCGAAGGTGAACAGCCCGGCGAGGCCGGCGAAGGCACCGGTGAACACGAGGACGCCCACGGCGACCACGAGGGTTCCCGTGACGACATCGACGAGCCGGTGGCGCTCGCCGAGCCAATGCGCGAGGCGCTTGAACCGCCGGAGGGCGAGGAGGACGGCGACGAACGGCACCGCCAGTCCGGCCGCATAGGCGACGAGCAGGAATAGGCCGGCGCCGACCGTGGGGGCCGAGGCGGCCAGCGCGAGGATCGCGCCCAGCGTCGGCCCGATGCACGGCGTCCAGCCGACGGCCACGCCCGCGCCGAGCAGGAGCGGCCCGCCGGCCCCGAGCGTGGCCAGGCGAGCGGGCATCGAGAGCATCGGATGGCGTCCGGCGATCATGAGCAGGCCCATCGCAACGATCAGCCCGCCGGTGACCTGGCGGAGGATCGGGACCGTCGACATCAGGGCGAAACCGACCACGCCAATCGACGCCCACAGGACGACGAACACGCCGAGGAAGCCCAGCAGGAAGCCGACGGCCCGCCACGTCGCCGGTCCGGCGCCGGCCGTGGACCGGACGGTGGTCGTGCCCGATGACGACAAGCCAACCGCGCCGCCCGCGACGTAGCCGGCGTAGACGGGGACGACCGGCAGGACGCAGGGCGAGACGCACGACACCAGGCCGGCGAAGAAGGCGACGGCGAGGGTCACGGCTGCGGGCTCCCTGGGCCGCTCGAGGCCGATGGGGCCAGCGACGCCGCGGAGTCCTCGAGAAGGCCTTGCGCCATGGCCCGACGGGGGTCATCGGGCGAGGTCACCGCGAGGAAGCGTGCGACATCGCCTCGAACGTCCTCCGTGACCTCACCTTCGAGCCGCAGGCGGGCGACCGCGCGGTAGAGCAGCGCGTCGGGCTGGTCCGGGGACAGCGCGAGGACACGGTCGAAGACCGGACCCGCCGCGTCCGGGCGATCGGCTGCGAGGAGGATCGCGCCGACGCTGAGGAGCGCCGGCACGTTGTTTGGATCGAGCTCCAGCGCGGCCTTGTACCGATCGGCGGCCTCGCCCGCTCGGTCGGCCGCCAGGAGTGCGTCGCCGAGCGCCACGAGCGCCGCGACGTCGCGCGGCTCCGCGCGGACGAAGGCCTCGAGATCCTCGATCGAGGGTGCCGTCCGAGGGACCGCGCCGCCCGAGATCTCGGCGCCGATGAGTCGCGGTCCGACGGCGGCGGCGATTGGCACGGCAAGGGCGAGGGCCATCGCCCCGCCGATGAGGACCGTCGACAGCCGCGACCCGGGCCCGACGGGCAGCGCGGCCCAGCGCCGCAGCGGCTGCGTTCGCTCGCGGGACCGCGCCCGATGGACCACGAGCGTTACGCCCGCCGCGACGATCACAACGGGCGCGAGCCAGAGGGCGAGATCCGGGCCGCCGAGCGGGGGGGCGAGAAGGATCCAGCGCCCATAGCGGGCGACGAAGAAGGCTCGGACCTCGTCGTCGGAGGCGCCCGCCGCGAGCTGCTCGCGCACGAGGGCCCGCATCTGGGCGGCCGAGGTGGCCGGCGAGTCCGCGATCGAGAGCCCCTGGCAGGTCGGACAACGGAGCTGCGCCTCGATGGCCCGTGCCCGACTCTCGAGGTCTGCGTCTGGAGAGGTGAGCGCGGCGAGCGCGACGCTCACTGCCACCACGGCGGTCGCGAGCAGGAGCGCCGCGTCGCTACCACCGACGCGCCGAGTGAGGCCCATCACGGGACGATTGCCTCGATCTGCCGGCGGCGGTCGTCCGCCGTCAGGGCCCCGACCTGCCGCGACCGCACGACCCCGGACGCGTCGATGAAGAACGTCTCGGGGATGCCGAAGACCCCGTAGTCGATCGCCGTCCGGCCGCTCGGATCCAGGAGACCCGGGTAGGTCTGGCCGTAGCGGCGCATGAAGTCGCGGGCGTTGTCGGCGCTGTCCTGGTAGACGACGCCGATCACGCGGACGCCGCGCGGTCCGTAGGTCGCGTCGGCGGCCGTCAGCAGCGGCGCCTCCTCGCGGCACGGGATGCACCACGACGCCCAGAAATTGAGGACCACGGCCGAGCCGCGAAGTTGGGCGAGCGACAGCCGGCCGCCGGCCAGCGTGTCGAGATCGAACGCGGGCGCCGGCCGGCCAACGATCGGGGTGTCGACGGGGCCCGCAGGCCGGCCAACGTTGACCGTCAGGAAGACGACCAGCGCGGCCACGCCCGCGACCAGCCATGCGGCGATGACCAGTCGTCGGCGCCGGACGGCCTCAGTCCGCGGCGCGACCTCGGGATGCTCAGCGGCCGACGACATCGAGAGCCGACTCCGAGGCCACGACCGGGCGGGTTGCGTCCTTGCTCGACGCCACGATCCCGGACCGACGGGCAAGCGGCCGGGCGGCCAGAGCGAGGAGACCTCCGAGCGCGATGAGCGCGCCCGCGGGCCAGATCCAGGAGACGAACGGGTGGGCTCCGACGCGCACGGTCGCGACGCCGGTTGCCGTGTCGAGATCGAGCAACGTGACGTACAGGTCGTCGACGACACCGGGCACGATCGCGGGGGTTGCGATCGCCTGCGTCGAGGTCCGGAAGACGTTGAGGGCGGGCGTCAGCTCGACCGTGCCTGCCCCGCCGCCGATGCGAAGGCGCGCGGCAATCACGGTGCGGTTCGGCCCCGGCCGCTCCTCGCGTCCGATGAATGACACGGTGCGACCGAGGGCCTCTGCCGAGCCGCCCACCGTGAGCGGTACGACGGTTTCGCGCTTGCCGGTCGCGGACGCGACGACCGCGAGCGCCAGCACCGCGAACCCGACGTGCGACACCAGTCCCCCGATCGCCCGGGTGCTTACGCCGGAGATCCGGAGGCCCGGACGAGCAAGCCCAGGCTCGCCGCGGAGCAGCCGCCGCCCGATGAACCAGATCGACTGCGCGAGCGCAAACGTCCCCACCGCGGCGCCCGCCACCGCGCCCGCATCCAGACGGAGGACCACCAGCGCGCCGGCGAGGGCGGCCGCGACGACCGCACCCGGCACCAGGGCCCGCCGTGCCGTCGGCGACCAGCGACCCCATGGTAGCGACGGGCCGATGCCGACGAGGACCAGGAGACCCGCCGCGAGCGGGCCGACGACCCGCTCGAAGTACGGAGCTCCGACACTGACGCGGGTGCTGGCGACGGCCTCGACGAGGAGCGGGAAGACCGTCCCCACGAGCACCGTCGCCGCGACCGCCGCAAGCAGCAGGTTGTTCACGAGGAACGCCTGGCCCCGCGCACCGAGGCGACCCTGCCCGCTCGCCTCCGGGAGCCGGAGAACGAGCAAACCGACCATGCCCACGAGCACGGCCCCCAGCAGCCCGACGAACAGCGGTCCGATCGCGGAGCGCGTGAAGGCATGGACGGAGTCCAGCACGCCGCTCCGGGTGACGAGGGTGGCGAACAGGGTCAGCGCGAAGGACGCGGTCACGAGCGCTACGTTCCACGTCAGGAGGAGCCCGCCGCGCCGTCCGACCATGGCGGAATGAAGGAAGGCGGTCGCCGTCAGCCAGGGGAGCAGGGCCACGTTCTCCACGGGGTCCCAGCCCCAGTAACCGCCCCAGCCGAGAACGGCGTACGACCACCACGCTCCGGCGACGAGGCCGAGCGTCAGGAGCGTCCACGGTCCGAGCGTCCAGCGGCGGGCGAGGCGCAGCCAGGCGTCATCGAGACGCCCGCGGACGAGGGCGTCGACCGTGAGCGCAAACGGCACGGCGAGCCCGACGAAGCCGAGATAGAGCAGCGGCGGATGGAACGCCATGAGCGGGTGGTCCTGGAGAAGCGGGTTCGGCCCGGGCCCGTCGAGCGGCACCGGCGACAGGGGCCGCCATGGGTTGCCGGGTCCGACGACGATCAGCGCGAAGAAGGCGGTGAGGGCGAGGAGGACCGCCAGGGCGCCGGGCACTCGCGCCCGGTCGTCGGGGTCCCCGGTGCGTTGGGCGAGCATCACCGCAACGCCGGCGAGGAGGCCCGCCCAAAAGAGGATCGAGCCTTCGAGTGCGCCCCACAGCGAGGCGACGGTGAACAGGAGCTGGGTTTCGCGGCTGCCGACCTGGGCGACGTAGGCGATCGAGAAGTCCCGTGCCACGAGCGCCACGACCATGATGATGTTCGCGGCGGCGAGCGACACGAAGGCGCACCACGCGGCGCGGACGGGGGCCTCGGCGCTCCAGCGACTATGGCCCGCGCCGATGGCCGCGTAGGTGCCGATGAGGGCGCTGCCGGCGCCGGCGATCGTGACAGCCAGGCCGAGTGCACCGATCACGGCGCCTCCTGACGGATCGTGTCGAGCAGCCCCGGCGGCAGCGTCTGGCCGGGGCGCAGCGGCTCGTAAACCTCGGAGTGCTTGACGAGCACCTCGTCGGCCGCGAACTCGCCGACGCTCGTCACGCGGCCGGCCAGCACGACGCCGATCCCGTCGCGGAACAGGCCCGTCGGGAGGGAGCGGCTGACGACGGCCATCGTCGTCGTGCCGTCCGTGACCCGGAAGGACAGGGTCGAGGAGGGGGCATCCCAGCGGACCGATTCGGGTTCGACGACCCCGTAGAGCCGGACGCCGCCGGCCGGCCGACCGGCGGCGAGCTCCGTCGGGGTGACGTAGTAAACGAGCGCGCTGGTCAGGCTGATCCCGACGAGCGCGAGGAAGGCAGCCGCCACCAGCCCCAGGCCGACCAGCGTCCCGATCCTCGGCCGCCTCATCGGGGCGCCTCGACCGGCCCGACGCCGTGCGCCACGGCCGCTGGCGCTGGGTCGCGGCTGTCCCGCGCCCGCTCGCGTTCGAGCGCCGCCGCCATGCGACGCGCCGCGCGGGTGCGGCGCGCGATCGAGGCGACGTAGAACGCAAGTCCGCCCAGGACGATCGTGTACGCGGCCCCGACGGAGAGCGGATCGCTCATCCGGCTGGCTCCAGCGCGAGCTCCGCGGCATCCCGAGTCGCCTCGAGATCGACGCGTCGGCGGAGAACCCACAGATAGACGAGCGTGAAGCTCGCGACACTCGCCAGCAGTTCCGCCAACAGCAGGTGGTCGATCGTCGGGTCGCCGGGCCGGATGACCGTAGGCGGCTGATGGAGCCCGCGCCACCACAGGACCGAGAAGTGGACGATCGGGACGTTCAGGAAGGCCACCGTCCCGAAGACGGCCGCAAGTCTCGCCCGCCGCCGCCGATCGACGATCGATTGGCGGAGCAGGAGATAGCCGGCGTAGATCACGAACAGGATCGCGGTCGTCGTCAGGCGAGGGTCCCAGTCCCACCACTTCCCCCAGGTGGCCTTTCCCCAGATCGCGCCCGTGGCGATCGTCAGGCCGGTGAGCACGAGCCCGATCTCCGCGCTGGCGACCGCCACGCGGTCGAACCGAAGATCCTGGCGACGGAGGAACAGCAGGCCCGCGGCGAGCGTCACGAAGAACGCCAGGTAGGCCAGCCAGGCGCTCGGGACGTGGACGTACATGATCCGCTGGACGTCGCCCTGGGCCGCGTCGGCGGGCACCGCGAACAGCCCGACCAGGATCGTCACGGTGAGGGCGAGGCCGGCGAGCCAGCCGGGAGGCGAGATCCTGGACATCAGCGACTCCTCAATCGGGGCTCGCCGCCGTCTCATAGGTCAGCAGCCCGAGGCCTGAGAACAGCGCCGCCTCGATGAGCAGCGCCGCCGCCCAGGTCGCCGCGTCGCCGGCTCGACTGTCGAGGACCGCGGAGCTCGCCTGGACGCCGGCCAGGAAGGTCGGCACGAGCAGCGGCAGGAGGGCGACCGGCAGGAGCAGCGGGCGATGACCGGCATCGGCGACGAGCGCGACGACGAGCGCGGTTGCGGTCGCGGCGGTCAGAGCGGACAGGGCGGCGAGGGGCACGAGAGCCAGCGCGTCGATGGCGAGCGGCAGATCAAGAAGCAACGCCGCGGCCATCCACAACGTCAATTGCAGGACCGCCAGAAAGATCGCCAGGCTGATGACGCGGCCGAGGTACATTGCCCGCCGGTCCGGGAGGACGAGCCAGAGGCCCGAGAAGGCGTCGTCGGCTCGGTCGATCCGCTCGAGGCGATCGGCCACCGCGATCGACGCGTACAGGAGCGCGATCCATACGAGCGCCGGGGCGAGCGCGCGGAGCCGATCGGGGTCGGGCCCGCCGGCCAGGCCCACGAGGACAAGTGCCACCGCCGCGAGGGCGACCGCAGACGCGATCGCCTGGCGCGCGCGGAGCTCGACGAGCAGGTCCTTCCGGGCGAGCGCGATGGCAGCGGCTGCGAGGTTCACGTCGCGAGGGCCTCCGTCGCGATCGATTCCGTCGTTCGGATCCGCCCGGCCCGCAGCTCGACCGTCCTGGTCGCGATGAGGCGGCTGCGCGCCCCGTCGTGGGTCGCGATCAGGACGAGCCGACCCGCGTCGCGTGCCTCCCCAAGGACCCGCCCGACGGTATCCGCGGCCCGCTCGTCGAGCCCGGCGAACGGCTCGTCGACGAGGAGGACGTCGGGGTCGGTGGCGAGCAGCCGCGCCAGCCCAACGCGTCTCCGCGATCCGGCCGAGAGGTCTCGCGTCCTCCGAGCCGCGTTGGCGTCGACGGCCAGCCTGCCGAGGAGGTCGATCGCGATCGTCTCATCCCGGCCGGCCAGTCGCGCCGCCAGGGCGACGTTCTCGATCGCCGTCAGCTCATCGAACAGGTGATTCGCGTGACCCAGGAGGCCGATCCGAGGCCGCAGCCCCGGCGAGTCGGACGTCCAGGCGACGCGTCCGCGCGTCGGCGCCGTGAGGCCGGCGACGATCCGCAGGAGCGTCGTCTTGCCTGAACCGTTGGCGCCGTGAACCGCGAGGAGTCCGCCGGAACCGCAGTCGATACTGACGTCCCACAGCGCGATCGTGTCACCAAACACCTTCGTCACCGCGGCAGCTCGAACGGCGAAATGGGGACGGAGAGGGGAGTGGAGCAGTACCACGCAGACCTCGGGGACGTCGGCGACCCGGAAGGACGACAGGCCCGTAGTATATGGTCGATCGCCGATCCACCCTGTCCGGGCAACCGAGGATGGCGTTGCGTGCGGCCGGCTAGTTGCCCCCGCCGAGGAACTCGAAGACCCGGCTCAGGTCCGGTAGGACGGCCTCCGCCTCGAGCAGGAACAGGGTGCCGATCACGAGGCTGAAGAGCCCGGCAACGACGCCGACGACGAGATAGATCCGCTGGCGGAGCTGGCTCGTGACGAACCCGGTCGCCGTGAGGAGCACGATCGCCGAGTTGGAGATCAGGAGCCCGACGATGAAGGCCAGCATCATCGGCACGCCCAGACCGACGCTCGCCGCGCCTCCGACGGCCGCGATGATCAGGACCTGGCTGCCGGTCTCCGCCCCGACGCCGTGGATCATCCCGACGCCGAAGGCGGTCCGCGGCCCGTACGAGCTGGTCTCGACCGGCTCCACATGGTCGTGTCCGTGCAGCTTCGCCCGCAGCCATCGCCAGGCGTACCGAATCGAGCTGAACACGAGCATCCAGCGGCTTCGAAGCCGGAATTCGGTGCCGTGACGGACGTACGCGTACACCGAGTAGAAGACCCACACGCCGAGCACGATCAGGGTCACGCCTACGACTCGGCCCATGATCGGATCGATCCAATCAGGGAGGAGGGCGCCGAAGAGGAGAGCCGTACTGCCGAGGACGGCAACGACGAGGGCATGACCGAGGGCGTACAGCGTGCCGAGGAAGATCGCCCGGCGTTGCTCAGCGAAGAACCTCGATCTCGTGAACGGGACGGAGCGCGGGCCCATCGTGGCGAGCTCGGCCCCGTCCAGCCCGACGGCGTGGGTCGCAAGTTCAGAGACCCCGCCATGACCGTGGCTGGGAGCGCCCGCTCGATGCGCCTCCGCATGCACCGCTTCGCCGGCCTCAGCGGCGGCCGTGGTGCTGGTGATATCGGTGATCGCCGCGATGTGATCCCAGTCGATCCCGTGCCTCACGCCGAGGAGCAACGCGGTCGTCAGCAACGACAGCGCGCCAGTTGCCGGGGCGACGACCTGGAACAGGACCTCGAACTGGGACACAGACAGGACTCCGAGAGATGGAATGGGTGATTATCGCAGGTCGTTGCAGTAGCAAGCGGACTCAAACACGCGTGGTACGGTACGATCCATGAGCCCGTCCGCAGCAATCCTCGAGCCGCAGTCCGTGCGAGCCCAGCTCCACGAACGTGGCCTTCGCTGGACGCCGCAGCGCCGTGCGATCCTCGAGGTTCTCGGGTCGGCTAGCGGGCACGTCACCGCGGCCGAGCTCCTCGAGCGCTGCCGGGCGGTCGATCCGGAGGTCACGCCGTCGACCGTCTACCGGACCCTCGACACGCTCGAGGACCTGGGGCTGGTGGTCCACAGCCACGGTCCGGATGGCCGCGAGGAATACCACGTCGTGCCCGAGGAGGAGCACGGCCATCTCCTGTGCGAGACGTGCGGCGGGACCTGGGAGCTGGCGCCGAAGGAGCTGGCGGCGTTGGTCGACACGCTCCGGCAGACCCGGGGCTTCCAGGCGTCGGTGTCGCACCTGACGCTGTCGGGCACCTGCTCGAGCTGCAGCGACGCGATCCATTCAGGCGGCCTTCCCAGCTAACGCGGAAGGGCCGTTGGCTGAAGACGACCTACCGCGAGCTGCGTCGCACCGTGAAGCGGGGCGTCGCGAGGACGAGTCCGACCGCGTACCCGACAGCCACCCCGATCCCGGCGACGAGCCAATGAATCGGGTGGCCCCACGAGTGGGAGACCGTGACACCGTACAACAAGAGGCCGCCGGCACCGCCACCCAGGAGCGCCATCTCCCACGACGTCGAGACCAATCGCGGGCGCCCGGGACGACTCGGGTCATCAACCGACCCGCGTGACGACCCCGCGGCATGGCGGACCCACCGTAACCGGACGATCACCAGACAGGCCAGGCCGACGACGATCGCCGCGAGCAGCCAGATGGGAACGCGGAGCCCCTCCACCTCGCCGAGTCCGCCGACGAGCAGGACGATCATTGCACCGGCCCAGACGTATCCCGCCTGACTCACGTCCCGCCAGAAGAGCTCCACGATGCGGCTTTCCGAACGGCGCGACCACATGCCCGCGACCGAGGCAAGAATGAGGCCGATGGCCGCGGCCAAGAGGCCGATGCCCTCGAGGATCGGCAGCGGCTCGTCCGCGAACAGGGCGCCCATGCCGAGACGATACACTACAGCGCCGTAGTACCGAGTAGGTGATAGTCTGGGATCCGGGAGGAGCCGACTTGCCATGACCCGGACGCCCAGGTTCGAAGACGTGCTCGGACCACTCGCTGCGGCGATCGTTCGCGAGGTGACCGTGCGCGGGGAGGCGAGCGTTGCCGATGTCGTCGACGGGCTGCGCCGCGCGCAGCGCCGCGACCACGCCTACACGACGATCATGACCGTGATGGGCCGCCTGCACGAGAAGGGCGTCCTCGAGCGAGAGCGGCGCGGTCGGCAGTACATCTATCGCGCCAGCGCGCCGGAGGCGGAGCTCGTTGATCGCCTCAGCGGTCTTGCCGTGGATCACGTGGTCGAGCGATACGGCACGGCAGCCCTCCGGCACTTCGCCGTCAGGCTGGCGGATCTCGATCCCGAGACGCGACGACGGTTGGCTGCACTGGCCGACGAACCAGAGTGACGCGACGAAGAACCGCCGGCCTGCTCGCCGTGGCCGTCGGGCCGCTCGGGTGGTGCGTCGCGCTCGGTACCGTTGTGGGCGGCGACCCGATGCTCGCGATCGAAGTCGCGGGCGCCGCGTTCGTCGCCCTGTGGGCGGCGTTCGTCGCCAAGGAGCTGGTGCGGTCGCAACGCCTGTCGTGGGCCTTGGATCGCGGAGCGCATGAGACCTCGATGTTCGACGTGCGGGTCCGTGTCACGCCCGCGCTCCGCACCGACGCGATCGTCGTCGGCGCCATGCGCCCGGTCATCTACGTCGGGGCCGACCTTCTCGCCACGCTCTCGGACGACGAGATGCGGGCAGTTGTGCATCACGAGGACCATCACCGCCGCACGCGAGCACCCATCCGAGCCGCCGCACTCGGCGCCTGGCTCCGGCTCGTTGGCCGCTCGACTCGGGTCCGTGGCGCTCTCCTCGACAGGCTCTCCGACCTCGAGGCGCTCGCCGACAACGATGCCATCCAGCGGGGATCGAGCCCGCGCTCGCTGGCCAGAGCGCTCCTCAAGGGCGAGGCGAGCCTCCAGCCGGTTTCGTTCGCCTACGCGGCTGAGCGGCGGGTCGGACAACTCCTCGACCGGGCGGCCGGTGTTCCAGTCCAGGCGACGGACCGACTGCCCTACGAGTGGCTGCCCGTGGCTCTTCTCACGGTCGCAACGCTCGGCTGCCACGCCGGGTTGTAGGAGGTCGCCGGGGCCGTCTGGTCGGCGCGCCGCGGTCCGCAGACTCCGCGCGATTGACCGCTAGATGCAGCCAGTTGGTGTGCGGGGCGGAATGATTCCCGGCTGACCGAGGGCAACGGGCAGCGGTCCAAGTGTGAGCTTGCCGGTATCGACGATGAGCTTCCCGTCCGCTTCGACCCGGATCGCGAAGCGGTCCATGCTCCGCGGCGCCGGGCCGTACTGCGCCCCGGCGGCCTTGATCCCCAGGCGGTCGTAGCGCGAGCCGTGGCACGGGCACTCGAGCCAGAAGTTCTTGAGGCACGGGTTGGGCTTGCATCCCAGGTGGGGACAGCGCTGGTAGAGCACCCGGACGTTCAGCGCCGTCCCGTCGCCCGACTCGTCGTCGCCCGGGATGAACTGCTGCCGGGCCGGGTCGATCAGCATGACGAAGGCGCGGGCGTGGGGGAAGTAGGCCGGGAATCCCTCCGTCCACGGGATGTCGGTGTTCCCGGCCTCGACGTCGTCGAACGTCCCGATCTCCAGAACCCCGCCGAAGCCGCCTGCCAGGTTCGGCCACAAGAAGCCGATCGAGCCGGCCGTGACCTCGGTCAGCCACAGCGCGAGGCCGCCTCCGAGCGAGACCCGCAGCAGACGCCGGCGGGAGATCCCTTCGACCTGTCTCTGGCGAAGGGCTCGGATCGCTTCGCCCGTGAGGGCCTGCGGCCGATCAGCCGCTTTGACGTGGTAGTTGCTCATCTCGATGCCCCGGTCTTCGGGGCCACTACGACATGGACGTAGTATAGACCCCGTCTCCCCCGGTTTCGGGAGGCCGGATCGTCTCAGCGCGTTCTAAGGTTCGTTTCAGCTTCGGACGCGACGCTCACGTACCATGGCGCCACAGTTGACCGAGACGCCGGGCATGCAGTCGATGCCCCGGCATGGATCAGCACAGAGAGGGGACTCGCGATGAGCGAGGCGACCCGCATCCTCGTCGTCGACGACGATCCCAGGATCAGGACGGTCGTTCGGCGAGGCCTGGCCTACGAGGGCTACCGCGTGGTCGAGGCCGCCTCCGGTGAGGAGGGTCTGGAGAAGGCGCGCGAGCACCTGCCCGCCCTCGTCGTCCTGGACATCATGATGCCCGGTATCGACGGCCTCGAGGTGACCCGCCGCCTCCGCTCGGCCGGGGACGAGGTCGCGATCCTGATGCTCACGGCCCGCGACGAGGTCAAGGATCGTGTCGTCGGTCTGGAGACCGGCGCCGACGATTACCTCGTCAAGCCGTTCAGCTTCGAGGAGTTGCTGGCCCGCGTCCATGCTCTCCTGCGGCGGAAGGCCGCGCCGGCGGGCGAGGTGCTCCGGTTCGCCGACCTCGAGCTCGACGTCGACGCTCGGGAGGCCCACCGCGGCGGTCGGACGATCGAGCTCACGACGACCGAGTTCAACCTGCTGCTGCTGTTCATGCGCCACCCGCGCAAGGTCCTGACCCGCGACGTCATCATGGAGCACGTCTGGGCGTACGACTTCGAAGGCGAGTCGAACGTCCTCGAGGTCTACGTGCGGTATCTCCGCGGCAAGATCGAGGCGGATGGAGAATCGAGACTCATCCACACCGTCCGGGGTGCCGGCTACGTCCTGAAGGAGTGAGCGTCCTCAAGCGGCCCGTCTCGATCCGCGCCCGGCTGGCTCTCATCTACACCGGGCTCCTCGCCACGGCCCTCATCGCCTTCGGTGCCGGCACGTTCGTCGTGCTACGCCAGCAGCTCGTGCAGTCCTTCGATTCGAGCCTCGTCGCCAATGCTGAGCACGCCGCCGGGGCCTTCGCGCAGGACGTGGACAGCGCCGGCAATCTTCGCCCGTCCGAGCGGCTCCTGGAGCAGCTCGCGTCGACCGGCGGCCGGGTCATCGTGTTCGACCAGCGTCGTGCCCTGGTCGCCGACTCAGCGGCATCCGGCGCCTCGGCCCCGCCCGTGGCCTCCACGGATTTTGCCGATGCCGACGTCGACGGACATGCTGTTCAGGGCTTCACCACCGCAGAGGGCGATCGACGCCGCTTCACGGTCCAGGCGATCGTCCTGCCCGGTGGACAGCGGGTTGGCTACGTCGTCTGGGCCGACTCCACTCGGTCGTTGGACGATCTCCTCCAAACCGTCGGAACGGCTCTGGCGCTCGGGGGGCTGGCGGTGGCCGGGCTCGCCCTGGCCGGCGGGTTCGTCCTGGCCAAGCGGGCCCTGGCGCCCGTGGCGGACGTGACGGACACGGCGCGCGCGATCTCACTGTCGGGCGACTTCGCCGCGCGTGTCGAGGGCAGCCGGCGAGGCGACGAGGTCGGTGAGCTGGCCGTGGCGTTCAACGAGATGCTCGAGGCCCTCGAGCAGAACCACCAGGCCCTCCAGCGGTTCCTCGGCGATGCCTCCCACCAGCTGCGGACACCACTGACGACGATCCGGGCCAACCTCGACCTCGCGGAGCGTCCGGGTATGCCGAGGCAGGAGCGCCAGGCGATTCTCGCCGATGCGCGCGACGAAGCGGAACGGATGGGCCGACTGATTGGCGACCTGCTGTCACTGGCCCGGGCGGAGTCCGGGGCGCGCCTCGAGTTCGCCCCCGTCGAACTCGACGCCGTCCTCGTCGAGTCCGTCCGCCGTGAGCGCCAGGCCGCGCCGCACGTCCGGATGAGCGTCGAATCGGTCGAGCCGGCCGTCGTCGAGGGCGACCGCGATCGCCTTCGCGAGCTCTTCGGGATCCTCCTCGACAACGCCGCGCGGTACACGCCGGCCGGGGGCCGGGTCGCCGCGGCGCTCGAGGTCCGCGACGGCCGGGCGATCGTGCGGATCACGGACACCGGTATCGGCCTCGACCAGACCGACTGCGCGCGGCTGTTCGAGCGCCTCTACCGAGGGTCACGGGCGCGAGAAATGCGACCGTCCGGCACGGGACTCGGACTCGCGATCGCGCGCTGGATCGTCGAGTCGCACGCCGGGACGATCGAGCTCGCCAACGGGGACGCCGGTGGCACGGTCGCGACCGTCGACCTGCCGGTGCGAGCGTCATGACCGCGCCGCGGATCCTGGTGGTCGACGACGAGGCGCCGATGGTCGAGCTCGTCGGCGAGTACCTCAGGTCCGAAGGCATGGACGTCGCGGTCGCTCGGGACGGACCGTCGGCGCTCGAGGCCGTCCGCGACCGTCGGCCGGACGTCATCGTCCTCGACGTGATGCTGCCTGGCCTGGACGGGTTCGAGGTCCTGCGGCGCGTCCGCACCTTCTCGGACGCCTACGTGATCATGCTCACCGCCCGGGCCGAGGAGATTGATCGAATCGTCGGTCTCTCGGTGGGCGCCGACGACTACGTGGTCAAGCCGTTCTCACCGCGCGAGCTCGTCGCGCGCGTGAAGGCCCTGCTGCGCCGGCCGCGCGCGGACCGCGGGCCCGGCGTCGGGCGCACGGAGGTGGGCGAGCTCGCCATCGATGAGCCGAGCCGGACCGTCACCCTCGGCGGAATCCCGCTCGCCCTGACGACGATCGAGTTCGACCTGCTGCTCACCCTGGCTCGCGAAGCCGGCATCGTGTTCAGCCGCCAGAGGCTGCTCGACCGGGTGTGGGGCATGGACTACATCGGCGACGAGCACGTCGTCGACGTCCATCTCGGCAACCTCCGCCGCAAGCTCGGGGAGGATGCCGCCAGACCGACGTACGTCGAAACCGTCCGCGGGGCGGGCTATCGGTTCCGCGTTCAGGGGTCGCGCAGATGAAACCGAGACGCCGGCTCTGGCGACGGTTGCTGCTGTCGCATCTGGTCGTGGTTTCGATCGGGGGCGCGACCCTGTTCCTGGCCGTCGGCTACGTTGCCCCCGCGGCCTTCGATGCCGCGATGGGTCACGCGATGACCGGCATGGACGGAATGAGCGACATGATGGCCGGGCTCATCCGGACCGCCTTCCAGGACGCCATCCAGGGCGCACTCGTCATCGCGATCGCGGTCGCGGCGGTCGCGGCCGTCATCGCAAGCATTGCCCTGTCGACCCGCGTCTCGCGACCCATCGGCAGGCTGGCGGACGCAAGCCGGCGGATCGCCTCGGGCCGCTATGCCGAACGAGTGCCGGTCGCCTCGAACGACGAGATCGGCGAGCTCGCGGACTCCTTCAATACGATGGCCGCGTCCCTCGAGGCGACCGAGCGGCGCCGCCTCCAGCTGGTCGGCGATGTTGCCCACGAGTTGCGGACCCCGCTCGCGACGCTCGACGGCTACCTCGAGGGGC
>VEOW01000140.1 GCA_012026785.1 Chloroflexota bacterium
CATCCGCGGACCGGGGTCGGGTGGACGCGGCCGCGGCCGCGAAGGCGGTTGATGAGCCGCGCGACGGGCGTCACGAGGCGGACGTAGCGCGAAGCGCGGCCGGTGACCAGCTGCAGCTCGCCGGCCAGCGCGACCTTGAGGCCGGCGGGGGTCGAGGGATCGCCGGTCAGGGCCGTGGAGGCCAGGCCGACTTCGAGGGTTGTGTGGCTGTCGGAGACGGCGACCCCCGGCACGCCGACTCGCTTCGCCAGGGCCGCCGCCAGCTCGTTGCCCGGGCCGAACAGGACCCGCGGATTCCAGACCTCGATCCAATCGACGGTTTCGGCCAGCGATTCGAACGTCGCCATCTCGGCCGTCTTCGAGAGCGAGCCGCGCAGGCGGTCGTACGGGTGGGGCAGGCCCACGAGGCCGCCCTGCTCGCGCACGGCGGCGATCGTTTCGACCGCCGACAGGCCTGGTGGCACCGGTCGCTCGAGGAACACGGCGATGAGGTCACCTCCGCGAGTGCGAATCTCCTCTCCCACGAGGACCGTGAGGTCAGGGGCGATTCTCGCTCCCGCATCGCGTGCCCGGAGGGCGCCGTCGATCCGATCGTGGTCGGTGATTGCGAGATGGGTCACGCCGCGGGCGGCCGCAGCCTTGACCATCGAGGCGGGCGAGGCCAGCGAGTCGAAGCTCGCCGAGGTGTGGCAGTGGAGGTCGACGAAGGCTCGGCCGGTGACGGCGGCGACGACCGCCGCGGGCTCGCTGGCGACGGTTGGCTCGGCGGCGGGGGCGAGCTCGGGCTCGGGGCCGGGCCGTTCCGGGCCCGGCCGTTCCGGGCCCGGCCGTGCCGGGCCGGGCCGCTCGGGGCCAGGGCGCGCCGGAGGATCGACCGACACCGCCGGCCGCGTCCTAGACGGTCTGTACGAGCGACTTCTTGAAGAAGTCGTAGTGCTTGAGGGCCTCGCCGGTGCCGAGCGCGACGCAGTTCATGGCGTTCTCGGCGACATGGCAGGGGACGCCGGTCACCTGGGTCAGCAGCTTGTCGATGTTGCGCAGCAGCGAGCCGCCGCCGGACATGACCATGCCCTTGTCGATGATGTCGGCCGACAGCTCGGGCGGTGTCTGCTCCAGAACCTGGCGGACGGCGGACACGAGCTGCTGGAGCGGCAGCTCGATCGCCTCCATGGCCTCCGAGCTCGTGATCGGGATCGTCCGCGGCAGACCGGCGATGAGGTCGCGGCCGCGGACCTCCATCGACAGCTCGCGCTCGAGGGGAAGCGCGGTCCCGATCGTGATCTTGACCTCCTCGGCCGTCCGCTCGCCGATCATGAGGTTGTACTTCTTGCGGATGTAGCTGGCGATCGCCTCGTCGATGCGGTTGCCGCCGACGCGGAGCGAGGTCGAGACGACGATCCCGCCGAGGGCGATGACCGCGACCTCGCTCGTGCCACCGCCGATGTCGATGACCATGTTGCCCGAGGGCCCCGAGATCGGGACGTTGGCCCCGATCGCCGCGGCCAGCGGCTCCTCGATGAGATAGGCCTCGCGAGCGCCGGCCTTGAGGGCGGCATCCTTGACCGCCCGCTTCTCGACCGAGGTCACGCCGGCGGGCACGCTGATCATCACCGCCGGGCCGGACAGGCGGAGCTTCATCCGGCCGCTCATGGCCTTGTTGATGAAGAAGCGCAGCATCGCCTCCGTGATGACGTAGTCGGCGATGACGCCGTCCTTCATCGGCCGGATGGCCTGGATGTTGCCGGGCGTCCGGCCGATCATCTCGCGGGCGTCCTCGCCGACCGCGCGAATCCGACCCTCGTCGTCGACCGCCACGACGGAGGGCTCCTGGATGACGATGCCCTTGCCCTCGACGTGGACCAGGACGTTGGCCGTGCCGAGGTCGATTCCGATGTTCATGCGGGACTGACGAGCTCCCCTTCCTGGACGCGCTCGATCCTGGCGCCGAGGTCCAGGAACTTACGCTCGATGTTCTCATACCCGCGCCGCACGTGGTGCGCGCCGAGGATCGACGACGTCCCGTCGGCGGCCAGCGCGGCGAGGATCAGTGACGCCCCGGCTCGCAGGTCGGAGATGTCGAGCTCGGCGGCCTGCAGCTCGGCGGGGCCGTGGATCACCGCCCGCTGCGGCCCCTTGAGCTCGATGCGGGCGCCCATCTTGGCCAGCTCGGCGGTCCATTCGAGGCGGTCCTCGAAGATCGTCTCGTGGACCCGCGACACCCCTCTGGCCTGGGTCAGCAGGACGGTCGTCGGCGGCTGGATGTCGGTCGCGAGGCCCGGGTAGGCGGCGGTCTCGACATCGACCGGGGTCAGGTTGCGCGGGCCGACCGCCCGGGCATCGACCTCCATTCGATCCTTCTGGCAGGAGACCGCCAGGCCGGCGCGACCGAGGACCTCGACCAGGGCCGCCATCGTGTCGCAGGCCGCGTCCTCCAGGACCACCCGGCCGCCGGTCACGCCGGCGGCGATGGCGAAGGTGCCGGCCTCGATGCGATCGGGCATGACCTTGTGCTCGGCGCCGCGGAGGCGGCGCTTGCCGTCGACCTCGATCGTGTCGGGGTACGTCCGCTCGACGGCCGCGCCCATCTTCTGGAGGAACGAGATCAGATCGTCGACCTCGGGCTCCTGGGCAGCGGGCCGGATGACCGTGTGGCCCTCGGCGAGGGGCGCGGCGAGCAGGGCGTTCTCGGTGCCCATCACGCTCACGAACGGGAAGCGAACCTCGGTGCCGCGGAGGCGCCCCGGGGCCTTGGCGTAGTAGTAGCCGTAGCGGTAGTCGATCTGGGCGCCGAGGGCCCGCATCGCGTCGACGTGGAGATCGACCGGCCGGCGTCCGATCCGGTCGCCGCCGGGGTTGCTGATGACGACCTCGCCGAAGCGCGCCAGCAGCGGCCCCAGGAGCATGAAGCTGGCCCGCATCTTGGCCGCCGCCTCGAGCGGCACGAACAGCCAGTCGACGTCGCCGGCGGAGACCTCGTAGCAGTTCGGCTCGGGGTGGTCGACGACGACGCCGAGGTCGCGCAGCGTCTCGGTCATCGCCCGGACGTCCTCGATCTCGGGGACGTTGGTGATCCGGCAGCGCTCGCCGGTCAGGGTCGCCGCGGCCAGCATCTTGAGGGCGGCGTTCTTGGCGCCGCTGACCTTGATCGTGCCCTCGAGGGGCTGGCCGCCCGTGACGAGGTAGCGCTCGCGCGGCACCGCCGGCGGCTGGTACTCCCAGTGGAATGGTCGTGCGTCTGCCATGTCGTCCTCGCCCCGGGTCGCCGGGATCCCGCGACGCCGCTCAGCCGCGGCGGCGCGGACCCTCGCGATGTCGCCGTTCTGCTAGACGGATGCGCAGCAGCGCCTGTTGCAGCGCGGCCCGGGCGGCCGACAGGTCGGCGCCCTCATGGAAGCCGACCTCGAGCGCCCGCTCCGCCTCGCGACGGGCCTCCTGGGCCTTCTCGAGATCGATCTCCGAGGCCATGTCGGCCGTCTCGGCCATGACGACGACCTTGTCCGGCCGCACCTGGAGGAAGCCGCCGACGATCGCGAACGCCTCTTCCGTGTCGCCTTTCCGGATCCGCAGCTCGCCGACGCCGAGGGTCGACAGCAGCGGCGCGTGGTGCGGCAGGACGCCCAGCTCGCCCTCGTAGCCGGGCAGCTGGACCGAGTCGACGGTGTCGCTGAAGGCGAGCCGCTCGGGCGTGACGATCTCCAGCTGGAGTGGCATCAGCCGGCCAGCTTCTCGGCGTTGGCCCGGACGTCGTCGATCGTGCCGGCCAGGAAGAAGGCCTGCTCCGGCAGGTCGTCGGCCTGGCCCTCGAGGATCGCCTTGAACGACGCGACGGTGTCCTTGATGGTGACGTACACGCCCGGTCGGCCGGTGAAGACCTCCGCGACGTGGAACGGCTGCGAGGCGAATCGCTGGAGCCGGCGGGCTCTCGCCACCGTGGCCTTGTCCTCCTCCGACAGCTCGTCGATGCCGAGGATCGCGATGATGTCCTGGAGGTCCGTGTAGCGCTGCAGGACCCGCTGCGTCTCGCGGGCCACGTCGTAGTGCTCCTGGCCGACGACGAGCGGGTCGAGGACCCGCGAGGTCGAGGTCAGCGGGTCGACCGCGGGATAGATGCCGAGCTCGGCGATCGAACGCTCCAGGCGGATCGTCGAGTCGAGGTGGGCGAAGGTCGTCGCCGGGGCCGGGTCGGTGTAGTCGTCGGCCGGGACGAAGACCGCCTGGAGCGAGGTGATCGAGCCCTTCTTGGTCGAGGTGATCCGCTCCTGGAGCGCGGCCATCTCGGTGGCGAGGTTCGGCTGGTAGCCGACGGCGCTCGGCATCCGGCCGAGCAGTGCCGAGACCTCCGAGCCGGCCTGGGTGAACCGGAAGATGTTGTCGATGAACAGGAGGACGTCGCGGCCCTCCTCGTCGCGGAAGTACTCGGCCATCGTCAGGCCCGACAGGCCGACCCGCTGGCGGGCGCCGGGCGGCTCGTTCATCTGGCCGAACACGAAGGCCGTCTTCTCGATGACGCCCGATTCGGTCATCTCATGGATGAGATCGTTGCCCTCGCGGCTGCGCTCACCGACGCCGGCGAAGACCGACACGCCGGCGTGCTCCTGGGCGACGTTCCGGATGAGCTCCTGGATGATGACCGTCTTGCCGACGCCGGCGCCACCGAAGATGCCGACCTTGCCGCCCTTCTTGAAGGGGCAGATCAGGTCGATGATCTTGAGGCCGGTCTCGAAGACCTCGACCTCGGTCGTCTGATCCTCGAAGGCGGGCGGCTCGCGGTGGATCGGCAGCCGGACGTCGGCCTTCACGGGGCCCTTGTCGTCGATCGGCCGCCCCAGGACGTCGAACACCCGGCCGAGGGTCGGCTCGCCGACGGGGACGCTGATCGGGGCGCCGGTATCGACCGCCTTCGTCCCCCGGGCGAGGCCGTCGGTCGTCGTCATCGCGACGCTCCGGACCCAGTTGTTGCCGAGGTGCTGCTGGACCTCGCAGACCAGGGGCTCCTGGCCCTCGCGCTCGAGCTCGACGGCGTTGAGGATGGCCGGCAGCTGGCCGGCCGGGAACTCGATGTCGACGACGGGCCCGGTGATCTGGACGACCTGGCCCTCCGTCCCGGCCTGGCCTTCGGTCTTGGTGGGAGCAGCGCTCGCCATGGTCGTGTGGTCCTCCTGGGTCGCCTCGACGCGCTGGCCCTAGCGGGCTCGCGCGCCGGACGCGATCTCGATCATCTCTCGGGTGATGTTGGCCTGGCGGACCTTGTTGTAGGCCAGCGTCAGGTCCTCGATGAGCTCCTCGGCGTTCTCGGTGGCGTTCTTCATGGCCACCATGCGGCTCGATTCCTCGCTCGCCTTGGCCTCCAGCACCGCCTGGTACAGGCGTGTCGCGACGTATCGTGGCAGGAGCTGCTCGAGCACGGCGGCGGGCTGTGGCTCGAACAGGAACTGGCGCCCCGGAATGCCCTGGTCGGTGTCGGCGGACGGGGTGATCGGGAGCAGGTCGTCGAGCACGGGCTTCTGGGACAGGGTGCTGATGAAGCGGCTGTAGACCAGCTCGATCTGAGCGTAATCGCCGGACAGGAAGTCGTCGGTCAGCAAGCGCGCCAGCGGCAGGACGTCGGCGAAGGTCGGTCGATCGCCGAATCCGGCGAAGTGGGCTTCGATCGGGACGCGAGCCCGGCGCATCGCGTCACGGCCCTTGCGGCCGACGGTCACGACCGCGAGGTCGCCCTGGTGCTCGGTGATCACCCGCGCCGTGAAGCGGATGGTGTTGGTGTTGAGCGGGCCGGCCAGGCCGCGGTCGCTGGTGATCAGGACGATCAGCCGCTTGCCCTCCGTTCGCTGGGCGAGCAGCGGATGATCCTCGGCGCCGAGGACGGCGGCGATGTCCGCCAGGACCTCGTCGATCTTGTCGGCGTAGGGCCGCGCGGCGAGGGTCGACTCCTGGGCGCGCCGCAGCTTCGAGGCCGCCACGAACTGCATCGCCCGGGTGATCTGCTTGATGTTCCGCGCGGCAGTGATCCGCCGCCGGATGTCGCGCTGGCTAGCCATCGATCACCTGGGCACCGCGGCTCGGTGTCCGGCGGCACTGTTTGCGTCCCACGCAACAAGCGACGGTTGGCGTCCGCGCGGAGCGCCTCCGAAGCCGGTCCAACCGTCTGCTGTTGCGTCCGGGGCAACAGGCGACGGTTGAGGCCTCCTCCGAGGCAGGTGCAGGGCCCTCCGACCGTCCGTTGTTGCGTCCGGCGCAAAGGACGCGCCTGCATGGCGCACTGCCGAGGGTTGGAGCGGAGTCGGCGCGACCGGGGTCGGCACGTGGGGCACGCTCACGCCAGGAATGACTTCCGGTACTCGGCGACCGCGGCGTCGAGGCCGGCCGTGATCTCCTCGGACAGGGCCTTGGTCTTGCCGAGCTCCTCGAGGACGTCCGGGTGCTCGGTTTCCAGGAACCGGTAGAAGCCCGATTCGAACTCCTTGACCCGCGGGGTTGGGACGTCGTCGAGGTGGCCCTTCGTGGCGACGTACAGGATCGCGACCTGCTTCTCGACCGGCAGCGGCTGGTACTGCGGCTGCTTCACGACCTCGGACAGCTTCTCGCCGCGGGTCAGCTGGTCGCGGGTGGCCTTGTCCAGGTCCGACGCGAACTGGGCGAACGCCGCCAGGGCCCGGTACTGCGCGAGGTCCAGCTTGAGCGGGCCGGCGACCTTCTTCATCGCCTTGGTCTGGGCCGCCGAGCCGACGCGCGATACCGAGATGCCGACGTTGAGTGCCGGGCGCTGGCCGGCGTTGAAGAGGTCCGTCTCCAGGAAGATCTGGCCGTCGGTGATCGAGATGACGTTGGTCGGGATGTAGGCCGACACGTCGTTGGCCTGCGTCTCGATGATCGGCAGGGCCGTCAGCGAGCCGCCGCCGTTCTCCTCGTTGAGCCGGGCGGCCCGTTCGAGCAGCCGCGAGTGAAGGTAGAAGACGTCGCCCGGGTAGGCCTCGCGGCCGGGCGGGCGGCGGAGCAGGAGGGCCATCTCGCGGTAGGCCCAGGCGTGCTTCGAAAGGTCGTCGTAGACGCACAGGGCGTCCTTGACCGTCTGGCCGCCGATCTCGACGCCGACCTCCATGACCTCCTCGCCCATGGCGGCGCCGGCGTAGGGCGCGAGGTACTGGAGCGGGGCCGGATCCTCGGCCCCGGCGACGACGACGATGGTGTGCTCCATGGCGCCGTACTTCTCGAGCGTCGCGACCGTCTGGGCGACCGTCGAGAGCTTCTGGCCGATGGCCACGTAGATGCAGACCAGGCCCTCGCCCTTCTGGTTGATGATCGTGTCGATCGCGATCGCGGTCTTGCCGGTCTGGCGGTCGCCGATGATCAGCTCACGCTGGCCGCGGCCGATCGGGATGAGGGCGTCGATGGCCTTGATGCCGGTCTGGACGGGGGTGTCGACGCCCTGGCGGACGATGACGCCGGGGGCGATCCGCTCCACCGGACGGGTCTTCGTCGTCTCGATCGGGCCCTTGTCGTCGAGCGGCCGGCCGAGCGGGTCGACGACCCGGCCGAGGAGCGCCTGGCCGACGGGGACCTCGACGACGCGGCCGGTCGTCTTGACCGTGTCACCCTCGCGGATCGCGCTGGCGTCGCCGAGGATGACCGCGCCGACCGTCTCCTCCTCGAGGTTCAGGGCCAGGCCCATGACGCCGCCCGGGAACTCGAGCAGCTCCGAGGCCAGGGCGTTCTCGAGGCCGTAGATCTGGGCGATGCCGTCGCCGACCTCGACGACGGTTCCGACGGTCCGCGTCTCGGCCTGGGCCTCGAAGGTGTCGATGGCGGACTTGATGATGTTGACGATCTCGTCGGACCGAATGGCCATTGGGTCTCCTAGCGGGCGCGGTTAGCGGGAGGCGATCAGCTGGTTGCGGAGGCGCTCGAGGCGGCCCCGGACGCTGGCGTCGAGGAGAGTGTCGCCGACGCGGACGGTGAGGCCCCCGATGAGGTCCTCGTCCACGCCGAGCTGGAGGTCGACGGCCTGGCCGGTCAGCCGGGTGATCCAGTCGCGGACCTGCTCGGTCTCATCGGCCGTCAGCGGCGCGGCGCTGGTGACCCGCGCTTCGACGACGCCGCGCCGCCGGTCGAGCAGCCGGCGGTACTCGGCGACCACCTCAGGCAGCCGCTCGATGCGGCCCTTCTGGGCCAGCAGGGCCGCGAGCTTGAGCACGCCCTCCGGGACGCGGCTCCGGAGCAGGTCCTCGATCAGGTCGAGCCGCGACCGGTAGGGCCGCGCCGGGCTGTCGACGATCCGCAGCACCCGCTCGTCCGAGAGGAGGCGTGCAGCGAGCGCGAGCCCATCCCCCCAGGCGTCGAGGGCGTCGTCGCGATCGGCCAGCTGGAAGGCGGCCTCGGCGTAGCGGCGGGCGGCGCTCGTCCGGCGGGCCATCAGGCGTCCCTCATCAGCCAGGCATCCCCCATCAGCGCCTCGATCCGCCGTTGCCGGCCGCCGCGGCCTCCGTCAGGAACTCCTCGACGAGACGCCGCTGGCGGTCGCCGGTCATCGACTCGCGCACGACCTTGCCGGCCGCGAGGAGCGCCAGGTCGGCGACCTCGCCGCGCAGCTCGGCGAGCGCGCGCTGCTTCTCGCCGTCGATCTCCTCCATCGCCCGGGCGCGCATCCGCTCGAGCTCCTCGCGCGTGGCGGCGATGTCGGCCTCGCGCGTCTCCTGGGCCACCTTCTGGGCCCTGGCCAGGATCTCGTTCGCCTCGCGGCGCGCCTCAGCGAGCGTTTCGACCCGCTCCGCGGCCGCGCCCTCCCGGTCGCGCCGGGCCTGCTCGGCATCGCGCAGGCCCTGCTCGATCGTCGAGCGGCGAGCCTCGAGCACGCCGCCGACACGCCGAAACGCGGCCACGTACAGGATGGCCAGGAACAGCAGGAAGCTGAGGGCCTGCATGATCACCCAGAACAGGTTGATCTGGAAGGCCGCCGCTTCCTCTCCTGCCTCGGCCGCGGCGACGACGAACTCGCCCGCAGCCCCAACGAGGGACGGGAAGACGTCCACGGTTCGGTCGGCTGCCGGGGCCTACCCGCCGACGCGGAGCACGGCCAGCAGGCCGACGACGACCGCGAGGACGCCGAGGCCCTCGGCGAACGCCGCGCCGATGATGAACGTCGCGCGGATCTGGGCCGCCGCGTCGGGGTTGCGCCCGATTGCGCTCGTCGACATGCCGGTCAGGATCCCGATGCCAATGCCGGGCCCGATGACGCCAAGGGCTGCGAGGCCGGCTCCGAGGTTCTCCATGTGGGTGCGTTCCTCCTGTGGGACCCGGCGACGCCGGGAATTGGGCCGATGTTGGGCGGGCTCAGGCGCCCGCGGGGTCCGGTGCGATGTTGCCTTCGGGCAGGTGCTCCGCGGCGCCGTCGTGGCCGTCCGCGTGGTCCTCGTCGTGGTGCCCTTCGATCGCGACGAGGGTGAACATGAGGGTCAGGATGCTGAAGATCAGGGCCTGCATGAAGTTGAGCAGGAACTCGAGGCCGACCATGGCCACCGGGATGAGGACGAATGTCAGGCCGGTGATCACGCCGAGGGCGATCTCGCCAGCGTAGATATTGCCGAAGAGTCGCATCGAGAGCGTGACCGGCTTGACGAACTCGAGCAGGAACTCGAGGAGGCCGACGAACAGCCCGATGAGCCCGGCCGAGATGCCGTCGCGGAACGCGCCGAGATTGAAGAACTTGCCGAAGTAGCCGCGGGGGCCGAGCCTCCGGATGCCCTCGATGTGGAACAGGAAGAAGGCCACGAGCGCGAGGCCGATCGTGACGTTGACGTCGCTCGTCGGCGCCCGCAGCTGCTCGGTCCGGCCGACGAACGGCAGCAGGCCGCTCCAGTTGCCGAGGAGGATGAAGGTGAAGAAGGCCACGAAGATTGGGACGTAGGCCCGGGCTTTCGGTCCGCCAAGCGAGGTCGCGAAGTTGGCGAGACCCTCGTAGGCGTATTCGAGCGCGTTCTGGCGGCGCGTCGGAACCATGCTGATGCCCCGCGACAGCCAGATCGCGAGGACGACGATCACGGCCATCACGATCCAGCCGGTCAGGATCGCCGACGGGATCGAAACGTCGAAGGTCACGATCCCGGCCCCGCTGTGATGGCCGGGCGGCCAGACGACGTGCGGCACGGGCAGCTCGAAGTTGGCCTTGATCGCGTCAGCCGGATACTTGAACGGGACATTCGGGTCGGACAGCCCCTCCTCGTTGCCGCCCATCGGGGGAACCACGATGAACGCGACCACGAGGGCCACGATCGCGGCGAGGGCCACCAGGATCAGCGGCCGGTAGGACGTCTCGGCGACCGCGCCGGCGGCGCCAACGGCGTCGCTGCCGAGGTCCGGCCCGAGCGCCTCCTGCATCCGGCGTTCGCCTTCGGTTCGATCTGCCAACGGTGCTCCCTGTCGGCGGGCATCGGGGCGCCCGCGCTGGTCGTCCTGCGGTGTCGCGGTCAGTGTCGCGGTGTCAGTCGTCGAAACTCGCCAGGAACCTGGTGATGAGCCGGTACACGCCGACGCCACCCACGGCCAGCCCGAGCGCCAGCCCGATCACCACGAAGATGGGAACCAGGCCGATCTGCTGGCCGACCCAGTACCCGGCGAGCACGCCGATCAAGGTCGTCGCCAAGAGCAGGAGGCCGATCTCCGAGAAGAGGGCGAAGTAGGCCCAACCCCTGCCGGGCTCGATCACCTGCCACCTGCCAAGGCCACGGGAGTATACCAGCGAGGCCGACCGGGTCTGCGGCCGGTCACGGGCTCGGCGACTCGGCAGCGGACGGCTCCGGCGATGGCCCCGAGCTGGGCTCCGGGCTGGGCTCCGGGCTTGGCACCTCGGACGGCTGGGGCGTGGGCTCCGGGCTGGGCTCGAGCGTCGGCTCGAGCGTGGGCTGGGCGCTGGGGCTGACGGTCTGGGCGGGCGTCGCCTTCGGGGTTGGCTTGGGTGTTGGCTTGGGCGTGACCCCCGGGCGGGGCGTCTGGCGGGTCGGGACCAGCGTGATCACCGGGACGGGCGTTGGCGTGGCGTCGAGCGCGAGGCTCGGGTCGACGATCGGCCCGATCGTCTCGGGCGCCGCCGGCGTGATCGGTGGTGGAGCGCCGCCACCCGTCCCGGCCGGCGACTCGGATGGCCCGCTCGTGGGCGATTGGACGGCGACGCTGCCCCCGAACGGACTGCCGAGCAGCTGGAAGGCGAGGAAGGCGAGCGCGATCCCGCCGACGACCGTCGCCGAGTCGACCAGCAGCAGCCGGCGGCGATCGGACGATCCGGCCCTGCCCCGGCGGGGGCGGTCGATGACGAGCCGTTCGGCGACCGGGGACCAGCCGGCCGCCTCGATCGACGGGCGGGACGTCGAGGCCGACTTCGCACCCTCGACGTCGAGTCGAGCGGCGACCTCGTCGGCCGACAGCTGCGGAACGTCGCCGAAGGCGGCGCGGCCGGGACGCCGTGCGGTCATCGCGTGGCTTCGCGGGGCCCCGAGCCCTGGCGGCCGAGCATGAACGCCATGACGCCGAAGGCGACGAGCGCGGCCAGGAACGTCACCACGCCGATGAGCGTCGAAACGAACAGCGACAGCAGCCCGAGCGTGGCGCAGATCGCATAGATCAGCAGGACCGTCGCCCGATGCGACAGGCCGACGTCCAGCAGCCGGTGGTGGATGTGGCCGCGATCGGGGCTGAACGGCGAGCGGCCGGTCGAGACCCGCCGGACGATGACCCAGAAGGTGTCGATGATCGGCACCGCCAGGACGAGCATCGCCACGACGACCTTGGCGAAGCCGAGGATCGACAGCACCGCGAGGACGTAGCCGAGGAACATCACCCCGGCGGTGCCCTGGAAGATCGTGGCCGGGTGGAAGTTCCAGCGCAGGAAACCGAGCAGGGCGCCGGCGAGCGTGAAGCACAGCATCGCCACGTACGGCTGGACGACGCCGACGGCGAGGCTGATCAGGCCGAGGGCCACGGCCGCGATGAGGGCGATACCGGTCGAGAGGCCGTCGAGGCCGTCGATGAAGTTGAGGCTGTTGATCATCCCGACGACCCACACGACCGTGAAGCCGAGGCCGATGACCGTGTCGACCCGGAGGTTGCCCGGGCCGAAGGGGTTGCTGATGAACGTGACCATGACCCCGCCGAGGACGGCCACGAGCGCCAGGGCCAGCTGACCCGCGAACTGCCACCGGGCCCGGAGATCGAAGCGGTCGTCGATCGCCCCGAGCACCACCGCCAGGACCCCGCCGCCGAAGAGCGCGGCCAGCTCCTCGCCGCCGATCGTGCGCGGCCGGAGGAGGCCCGGCAGATCGTCGCCAAGGAGCGCCAGCGGGGCGCCGACGACGATGAAGGCGAGGGCGACCGCGATGCCGCCGCCGCGCGGGACCGGCCGCTCGTGGACGCGGCGCTCGTCGGGATGGTCGATGATCGCCCGCCGGATGATCAGGCGTCCGACGAGCGGCGTGGCAACCAGCGCCACGAGGAAGGCCGCGACGGTCGCGACCGCGATGACCGGCAGGGCCTGGATCGCGAGGCTGGAGAAGCTCACTCGGTGGCCTCGCCCCCGAAGAACAGTCCCGGGACCGGGAAGCGGGCGACGATCGAGGCGACCTCGGCGGCCAGGGCTCGCTTGGCCGCGGCGTCGTCGCGGCGGCGGATGGCCTCGCCGATGCTCCGGCCGACCCGGCGCATCTCGTCGGGCCCGAAGCCGCGCGTCGTCGTGGCCGGCGTGCCGACCCGGATGCCCGAGGCCGTGTTCGGCGGCAGCGGGTCGGATGGGATGGCGTTCTTGTTGACGGTGACGCCGACCTCGTCGAGCAGGGCCTCGGCCTCGCGGCCGGTCACGCCGAGGGGCGAGACGTCGACCAGCGCCAGGTGGTTGTCGGTGCCGCCCGAGACGATCCGCGCGCCCTCGTCGGCGAGCGCCTCGGCCAGGACCGCGGCGTTCTCGACCGTCCGCCGCTGGTCACGCCGGAAGTCGTCGGTTGCGGCCAGCCGGAGCGCGACGGCCTTGCCGGCGATGACGTGCATCAACGGACCACCCTGGGTGCCGGGGAAGACGGCCTTGTCGATCGCCGCGGCGAGGCTCGACTTGACGGTCGGGAAGTCGGCCGGGTCGACCGCCGCGGGCAGGTCGCGACGGCTGAACACCAGCCCGCCCCGGCCGCCGCGGAGGGTCTTGTGGGTCGTCGTGGTCACGATGTCGGCATGGGGGAAGGGGCTGGGATGGACGCCCGCCGCGACCAGCCCGGCGATATGGGCCATGTCGACGAGGAGCAGCGCGCCAACGCCGTGGGCGATGGCGGCCAACCGTTCGAAGTCGAAGATCCGCGGGTAGGCGCTGGCGCCGGCGATCAGCAGCTTGGGCCGGGCCTCGCGGGCGATCGCCTCGAGGGCGTCGTCGCCGAGCCGCTCGGTCTCCCGGTCGACGCCGTACGCGTGGACCTCGAACAGCTGACCGGAGAAGTTGACCTTCGAACCATGGGTCAGGTGGCCGCCATGGGCGAGATTCATGCCCAGGATCCGATCGCCCGGGCGGAGGACGGCCAGGTAGGCGGCCATGTTGGCCTGGGCCCCCGAGTGGGGCGGGACGTTGACGTGCTCGGCCCCGGGGAAGAGCGCCAGGGCCCGCTCCTGGGCCAGCCGCTCGGCGATGTCGACGTACTCGCAGCCACCGTAGTAGCGCTTGCCCGGCAGGCCCTCGGCGTACTTGTTGGTGAGCCACGAGCCCTGGGCCTGCATGACCGCGGCGTACGTGTAGTTCTCGCTCGCGATCAGCTCGATCTTGTCGCGCTGGCGACGCTGCTCGCCGAGCATCGCGGCCCACAGCTCCGGATCGACCTCGGCGAGGGGCTCCCAGCCCAGGCTTCGCTCCGGCGCCTGCGTCATGTCGCGCTCTCCTCCTGCTCGGGAAGCCGGCCCGCCCTCCAGAACGGTCCTATCTTCCCACGCCGGCGTCTGCCGGCTCCGGGAATCCGGCCTTCCGCAGGATCCCGGCGATGCGCTCTGCCGGGATCGCGCCGTGGCGGAGGATCCGGGGCACGTCGCCCGAGACGTCGACGACGGTCGAGGGCGGGCCGCCGTGGGCCGGGCCGCCGTCGAGGATGAGGGCCACGGCCGAGCCGAGCGTGGCTCCGATCGCCTCGGCGTCCCGCGCCTCCGGCTCGCCGGAGCGGTTGGCCGAGGTCGTCGGCAGCGGTCCCAGCGCTCGGGCGAGGGCTCGCGGCGCGTCGTGATCGGGGACGCGGACGCCGACGGTCGCGGGCTCCGGCTCCGGACCCGCCGTGAGCGCGACGGGCAGCGGCCGATCCTCGCGCCGCGGGACGACGAGCGTCAGGCCGCCCGGCCACAGGGCCGCGGCCAGGAGCCGCGCTGCCGGGCCCAGCCGGCCGAGCTCGGCGGCCTGGTCGGCGTCGGCGAGGAGCAGCGGCACGGCCCGGTCGGGCGGCCGGTCCTTGGCCGCGAAGAGGCGCTCGATCCCATCGGGCACGGTCAGGGCGACGGCGATTCCGTAGACCGTGTCGGTCGGCAGGGCGACGATGCCGCCGTCGCGCAGGGCCCGGATCGCCTCGGCGCGACCGGCCGGTCCGTCGGCGACGCGCCGCGGCCGCGGTGGCTCACCGGGACGGCCTGGGGTCACCGGTCGGTCGCGCGGTCGCCGGACACGGCGGCGGCCGCGTCGGGCAGGGCGGCGGCCTCGCGGGCGGCGGCCTCGAGCTGCGGCGGCGCGAGGGGCACCTCGCCGGCCCGGGCGTGGGCCGCCGCCTCGGCATAGCCCTCGGCCGCGGCGGCAGCATGGCGCGGCCCGCCGAGGGCCAGCTCCTCGATGACCTGGGCCGCGCCGTCGACCTCGATCGGGGGGGCGAGGTAGCGGGCGACCTCGATCACCGCCGCCGGTGCGGAGGGCATCGCCACGCCGTGGCCGACCGCCGCGATCATCTCCAGGTCGTTCAGCTGATCGCCGATCGCGAGCACCGCGCCGAGCTCGACCCCGTGGCGGCGGGCGAGCCACCGAACGGCCCGGCCCTTCGAGATTCCGGGCGCCACGAACTCCAGGAAGCGCGGGTGGGCCACGGTCACGTCGGCCCGGCCGGCGAAGGCCCGGCGCGCCGCCTCCAGGCTGACGACGGGCCGCGGCGGCGGGGCGACGGCGACGACCTTGGTCACCGGGTGGCGAATCCAGTCGTCGAGGCTCGGCACCCGGACCGCGCGGGCGCCGAGGAACGCCGAGTAGTCCTCGTGTCGCGGGTCGTCGTCGGGGAAGACGAGGTACTCGAGGTGGTTGAGGTGGGGGTCCAGGCCCGCCGTCCTGGCCCAGGCGACGGCGTCGCGGGCCACGTCGGCCCGCAGCGGCCGGTGCGACAGCAGCCGGCCCTGGCCATTCGAGCCCGGCCCGGGCATCGCCCGGACGAGCGCGCCCTGGTAGCCGACGATCGGGTCGCGAAGCTCCAGCATCCGGGCGAACGGCAGGGCCGAGGTCGGCATCCGCCCGGTCACGAGCGAGACATGGATCCCGCGATGGACCGCCCGGACGATCGTGGCCCGGGTCCGGTCGGGCAGCACGAGGTCGTCGCCGACGAGCGTTCCGTCGATGTCGAGGGCCAGCATCCGGATCGGCAGCGCCGGCGCAACCGAGCGCGCCACGAACGGCTCGGTCACGCCGTGTCGCCCGATGGCGGACGCAGGACCAGCACCCGGGGCAGACCGCCGAGATCGCGCTCGACGGCACAGCTCCAGCCCGGCAGCCGCGCCTCGACGAGGGCCCGGGCGTCCGCCTCCTGGTCGCCCCCGATCTCGAGCAGTGCCGCACCCGCGCCGTCGAGCGTCCCGGGCAGGAGGTCCAGCAGCCGGGCGATGACCGCCAGCCCGTCCGGCCCGCCATCGAGCGCCAGCCGGGGTTCGAATGCCGCAGCTCGCGGGAGCGTCGCCATCGCGTCGCTGCGGACGTAGGGCAGGTTGGCCAGCACGAGGTCCCAGCGGCGAACCTCCCACTCGGGCAGCAGGTCGGCCTCGCGGAAGCGAATCGCGTCGGCCACGGCGTGACCGACGGCGTTCTCGGTCGCCAGCGCGATCGCCTCGGGCGAGACGTCGGTCGCGGTCAGCTCGACCTCGTCGAGCATGCCGCGCCGCCGGAGGACCGCGGCGAGGGCGATCACGACCGCGCCGGCCCCGACGCCGACGTCGACGATCCGGAGCTTCGGGCCGTCCAGCGGGCGCGGCGCCTCGAGCAGCCGGCGGCGCACCTCCGCCTCGGCGAGCTCGACCAGGCGCTCCGTCTCGGGTCGAGGGATCAGCGCCCGATCGTCGACCGAGAAGGCCAGCCCGTGGAACTCCTTCACGCCACGGATGTAGGCCACCGGCTCGCCGGCCTCGCGGCGGACGATGCCCATCCGGAAGCGGTCGGCGGCGGCGTCTCCGACGGCCACCTCGGGGTGGGCCAGGATCGCCGTCCGGGCGGTGTCGAGCGCGGTCGCGAGCAGCAGCTCGGCGTCGAGGCGGGCCGGCTCCGAGCCGCTGGCGCGCAGCCGCTCGAGGCCCTCGATCAGCAGCTCCCGAACGGTCGCCATCCCCGCCGCCGTCAGGCCGATCCGGCGGGCTCGGCCTCGCCGAGGGCCGCGAGGCGATCGGCCTGGTCGGGCGTGATGAGGGCGTCGATCAGCCGGTCGAGCTCACCGTCGAGGACCCGTGGCAGGTTCGAAAGATCCATCCCGATTCGATGGTCGGTCACCCGGTCCTGGGGGAAGTTGTAGGTCCGGATCTTGTCCGAGCGGTCGCCGGCGCCGATCATCGAGCGTCGCGCCGCCGACTGGGCCTCCCGCTGGCGCTGGCGCTCGGCCTCGTTGAGCCGGGCTCGCAGGACGGCCAGGGCCTTGGCCTTGTTCTTGTGCTGGCTCTTCTCGTCCTGGATCTCGACGACCATGCCGGTCTCGAGGTGGGTGACACGGACGGCGGAGTCGGTCGTGTTGACAGACTGCCCGCCGGGCCCGGACGAGCGCTTGACGTCGATCCGGACGTCCTTCTCCTCGTCGATCTCGATCTCGGTCTCCTCGACCTCCGGCAGGACGACGACGGTCGCGGTCGAGGTATGGATTCGACCCGACGACTCGGTCACCGGGACCCGCTGGACGCGATGCGTCCCACCTTCGAACTTCAGGCGCGAGTAGGCGCCATCGCCGGCGATCTCGACGATCGCCTCCTTGACGCCCTCGATGCCGGTCTCGTGGAGGCTCATCAGGTCGGCCTTCCAGCCGTGGCGCTGGGCGTAGCGGGTGTACATCCGCAGCAGCTCGGCCGCGAACAGGGCCGCCTCTTCGCCACCCGCGCCGGCCCGGATCTCGAGGATGACGTCGCCCTCGTCGGCCGGATCGTGGGGCAGCAGCAGGACCTTCAGCGCCTCGAGCAGCCGTGCCTCCTCGTCCTCCAGGCGGCTGATCTCGTCCCGGGCCATGGCTCGGAGCTCGTCGTCCGCCTCCGCGTCCCGCATCTCCCTCGCGCCGTCGAGCTCGTGGCGAATCTCACGCAGCTGCCGGTACGCCGTGGCGACCGGCTCCAGCCGGCGATGCTCCCGGCCGAGGCGACGCAGCGAATCCGGATCGCTCGTGATCTCGGGGCGCGCGAGGTCGGCCTGGATCTCGTCGAACTGCCGGGCCACCTCCTCGAGGCGGGCTTCCAGCCCGTTCCGCTCGCTCATCTCCGGCCCTCGGGCTTGATCATCGCCGCCTCAGGCGGCGACGGCCCGGGCGTCCGCGTCGAGCTCGAGCGGCTCGCGCTCGGGGGTCTCGGAGCCCGCCGGGACGGTTTCGCCGTCCGCTTCGAGCGCCTGCTGCATGCTCACGATCGCAACCTCGATCTGGTCGATCGAGGGCTGCTTGGTGGTGATCATCTGGACGAGGATGCCGGGCGCCATGATGGCCTTCACGATCGGGTTCGACCGATAGCGGGCCCCGAACCGCAGGATCTCGTATCCGACCATCGCGATGATCGGCACGAGCAGGATCCGGCTCACGACCATGATCTCGAGGCTCTGCCGCCCGACGATGGCGAAGGCGAAGATCGACAGGGCGATGACGACGACCAGGAACTCCGTGCCGCAACGCGGGTGGGCGGTTGGGTACTTGCGCACGGCCTCGGTCGTCAGCGGGTCGCCGGCTTCGAGGGCGTGGATCGTCATGTGCTCGGCGCCGTGGTATTCGAACACCCGGCGGATGTCCGGCATCCGCGCAATCAGCGCGAGATAACCCAGGAACAGCGCCACCCGGACGAGGCCCTCGACGGTGTGCTGGACCCAGTCCTGCTGGACGCCCCCGGTCGTCAGGGTCGCGACGAACAGCGGCAGCAGGAAGAACACGCCGATCGCGAGGCCCATCGTGATCGTCAGGGTGATCGCGACCGTCCAGCGACCGATCTCGATGCCCTCGGCGCTGGCCTGGATGTTCGCGCTCCGGATCAGCCAGCGGGTCCCGACGACGAGGGTCTCGTAGAGGACCACGAGGCCGCGGACGAACGGCGCCCGCCCGAGGCGTGATGCTCGGAGGCCTTTCTTGAGATCCTCGGACGCCCAGACGATCTGGCCGTCGGGATGCCGGAAGGCAACCGCGATCGCATCGCGGCCCCGCATGAGCACGCCCTCGATGAGGGCCTGACCGCCGTAGTTGAACCGAGCCACGCAGGCAGTCTAGCGGCGGATGGCGTTGGAGCCGTGTGCGGGTCGCGCCGCGGCGCGTCGCGGGGCCCACGGGTCGGGAGTTCGGTCCTGCCCGTTTCGAACGTCCGGCACTGGCGCACCGCGGAGCGACTCGTCACGATCGAGGCTCACGAGAGGCCTCGATTGGCGGGAGGTGGCGGATGGCCATCCGCACCTATGCCGTCCCACCGACGCCCGTGCTCCATCACGACGGCCGGGCGTATGTCCTTCTGGGCACGCTGATGATCATCGTGCTGACGGCTGTCGCCGCCTGGGGCGTCGTCCGCCCGACGCCAAGGTCCGTGACGGTCCCGCTCGCCGGCGCGGAGGCGATCTCCGCCTCCGCCCTGGCGTACACGGTGCTGTGCCCGTCGCACGCCAACACCAGGGAACAGCGGCAAGAGCTGGCCCGCATCCACAATGCGCTCGTTACGCTGCCGGAGAGGGCCAGTCCGCTGCACCGGATCGTGGCCTATCCGTCGGGCTTCTCGCCGACCTATGACCCGCTGGCGCCCTGCCACCGGCTCTTCCCCGGGCCGCCGTAACCGGCCGCGCCATCCGTGGTCCGGGCGCCTGGGCGTCCAGGCGTTCAGGCGCGGAGCTGGCGCTCCAGACGCTTCTGGAACCGCTCGACCTGGCCGGCGGTGTCGATGATCGTCTGCTTGCCCGTGTAGAACGGGTGGCAGTTGCCGCAGACGTCGACCCGCAGCTCGGGACGCGTCGAGCCGACCGTCCACTCGGTCCCGCACGAGCCGCAGTGGACCTTGGCCTCGAAGTACTTGGGATGGATGTCGGGCTTCACGCCTGCGCCTCCGCGGCCCCGGTCTCGCCGTTCAGGGGCTCGACCCGGACGCGCTTCTTGTCCTTCCGGGCGTGCTCGAACTTCACCCGTCCGGCGGTCGTCGCGAAGACGGTGTAGTCACCGCCGAGGCCCGTGCCCGCGCCGGGCAGGAAGGTCATGCCGCGCTGCCGGACGATGATCGCCCCGGCCGACACGACCTGGCCGTCGCCGGCCTTGATGCCGAGTCGCTGGCCGACGCTGTCGCGCCCGTTGCGCGAAGTCCCACCCGCCTTCTTGTGTGCCATGTCCGTGGTCCCCTACTCGGTCGACTCGGTCGCGTCGCCCTTGCGGGCCCGACGCGGCTTCGCCGCCGACTGCTCGCCAGCCTGGCCGCCGACGTTCGTCTCGTTCTGCTCGTTCTTCTTTGCCGCCTTGGCGGGCTCGGCCTTGGCGGGCTCGGCCTTGGCGGGCTTCGACTTGGCGCGCTCAGCCTTGGCGGGCTTCGACTTCGAGGGCTCCGCGGTAGCGGCCTTCGACTTCGACGGCGCCGCCTTGGCGGCCTCGGCCTTCTCCGACTTCGCCTTGGCCTTCGCGAGCTGCGCCGCCAGCGCGGCATCCTGCTCGGCCTGCTTGCGAGCGGCCTCCTCGAGGCGCATCCGCGCGGTCTTCCGGGCCTCGTCGGCCTTGGCCCGCTCGCCGGCGGCGCTCTTGCCGTCGAGCACGATGTCGCTGATCCGGATCAGCGTGAGCTCCTGGCGATGGCCCTTCTTGACCCGGCGCCGTGCCTTGGGGCGGTACTTGAAGCTGATGACCTTCTCGCCGCGATGGCGATCGACGACCTCGGCCGCAACCGACGCATTGGCGACGGTCGGCCGTCCGATGGACGCGCGATCGCCGGCGGCGATCAGCAGGACGCGCTCGATCGCCAGGCTGTCGCCGGGCGCGGCGTCGATGAGATCGACCTCCAGCTCGGTGCCGACCTCGACCCGGTACTGCTTGCCGCCGGCTTCGATGACTGCGTACATGGGACCCCTGGGCGTGACTCACGGCCGACGACCGCAGCCGCCGCCTTAGATGGACAGGAAAAGGCGCCTCGGCTGCCCGAGGCACGAAGCGGCAGTGTACCGCCGAGGCGCCTCGAGCGTCAATTTGACGGGACCGATGGTAGTGTCTCAGTTTGAGGTCAGCTCCCTAACGCAGTGCCGCGCCGCCCGTTCTCATGCGTGGTGAGCAGCAGTCAAGGGCGAGTCGGTATGCTCAGCCTGCAAGGTCCAATGCAAGGTCTACTCCGCATTGTCGGCGCGCCAGATGGCTTCAGGGGTATTGCAAGGCCCTTGGAACCGATCGGGGGGACCAATGGGCTATAGCCCGGTACCAATCGGGGGCGAGGATTGGGTACGAAGTCCTGGAGCGCCCAGCTCAGCGACCGACTCCGACTTGAGACGCGCATCCGCACGTCGAAGGGTGAGGTTGTCGACTTGGCTCTGCAGCTCTTGGGCGACATTGGTGGCGAGTGGGTCCAACTCGTCCGCTACGACAACGCTCACGGGACGTGCCACCGACACACCGCCCACCCAAACGGAACCGAGAGCAGCCATCAGTTTCTCGCCGTCCTTACGGAGACGTTTCTCGATCAGGCGCAGCGGGAACTTCAGAACCACGCCGAAGAGTACCTGGACGAGTACGAGCGGGAGCTTTCGAACATGAACCGGGGGATGCGATGACGAGCAACTTGACGGCTCAGAACGTCGATTTGACGTTTGACTTGCTGAGGCAGGCACTTCTGCAGCCCGAGGCCTTGGAAGAAGTCGTTGAGATCGGACAGCAGGGCGCACTGGTCTACTACGATCCCGACGACGCGGACCTGACGTCCGCCAATGCGACCATGGCTGATCGCTTGGAGGCCCGGGGCGAAAAGGTCGTTCGCGTCGAACTCCAAAGGCGGACATTTCTCAGCCCGGTCCGCTAGTCGAGCAGCCCCGCGATCTCCTCGCACGTCCAGACGTGATCCGCGAGGCCAGCGGCCATCGCCGGGGTCCGGGGATACGGGTTTGCCAGCGCCTTGTGGGGCCGCGCAAAGTTCATGTAGAGGAAGTGGAGGGCCACGGCTGCGGCGTGGTTCTCGACCTTCTTTGAGAACGCGTTGGTCAGCCGGGTGAACCGCCGCATCCCCATCCGCATCGTGAGGTTCTGCCGCTCGACATAGCTCGTGCTGATCTTGGTGGGGTCGGGGGTGCCGGCGACAACCTTCACCCGCTCCGCCAGCACCACCGGCGGGGAGAACCGCCGCGCTTCGTTCGGGTCCTGGCCGTATTCCTTGATGAGCATCGCGTAGTCGATCTCGCCATGGAACGCCGCCTCGACCGCCTCTAGGTACGGGTTGTGCCCGTCCGTCGTCAGCTGCACGCGGTTCCGGAGCCGCCGCGCGAGATCGCGGAGGAACATATCGGCATCCGGGCCATCACGTCGACCGACTAGCCACGTGCAGACGAGCTTGGTATCGGGATCGAGCGCGACGTAGGTCCACACGTCGCCGTAGCCCCACTCGAACAGGTGCTCTTCCGGCACGTTCCGCTGCTTCGCATAGCAGAAGGCCCAGATCTCGTCGCATTCGATCCGGGTGGCGGGGAGGTCGCGCAGGGCCGTGTCCTGAAACAGAGTCGCCGCAGCGCCAAGGTCGACCAGTAGCTTCGACACGGTGTTGATCGAATGGCCGGTGATCCGGGTCACGGATCGGAGGCTGTTGCCCTCTACCAGTGCCCGGATGATGGCGGCTCGCTCGCCTCGGCTCAGTCGATTCATTACCTAAGCATTATGTTCTGTCTAGACGTGATTTGTCAAGCATTCTGTTCGCGTTGACGCCGGGAATCTGAGGATTCATGCTTAGGACAAGGAGCGGCCCCCCTCGCGGGGGGCCTGCCTCAACAACAGCCGGGGCCTGAACGGAGTCCAGTTCCGTTCGATGGCCCCAGAGGGTGCGCTGAACACCCTCGGCGCTCCTTCCTCGGACCGGGGCCGGCCTTCCTCGACCTAGGAGCCCCGGTCCCTTTGATTACTCCGCCCCGTAGATTCCATCGAGGATCGCGGTTAGGACCGTTGTCCAGGTCCCCCGATCTTGCTTCGGCCATTCCGCACCCTTCACTGGAATGCGTTTCAGCCATTCGAGGACGGGCGGTTCAATCTGGGCCTGCCAGGATCGGTCGGGCGGTGGTGGCGGAGGCGGCGTGTCCAGTTCCTCATCCATACGGTCCTGTTGCCGCTTCGCACCCCGCGGCTTACGAGGGCGCTTTCCATCGCCGGGAGCCACTGAGGGAACCTTGAAGTTGGTGCTGAGCGGGACGCCGGAGTATTTCGCCGCTGCGAGGTAGAAGGCGATCGCTTTCCGGAGCGTGTCGCCGGTGATGCCCCACTCCTTGAACGCGGCCTCGAGCTGACCCTGGGTAGCCTTGATGGCGCCAAGCCTCACAGGGCCCGGGAAGTACTCCTCCAGCATGGACTTGATGATCGGCTCACGAGCTTCTCGGTTCGCGGCCTCGACTAGTTCCGTGAGCTTCGATGTGACCGTACCGTTCTCTTCGATGAGCGCGAGCGACTTCATTGCCGCGATTACCTGTGACTGATAACCACCCGAGAAGCCGGCTAGATAGCTACGGTCAATCTGCGGCGGGGCACCGCCATCGGCCTTCATCCGGTCGATCAGACCGAGCAGACTCGTGAAGCTGATGTACGGCGGGACCCACTTCGGGGCTTCGGTGGCCATCGGGTCTCCTTGCGGTATCGGTCAGGATGCACCGGCATTGTCGGTATTCATAATGCCAATGTCAATACCATGACCAGAGGAAGTTTGGTATGCCGCCCGGTATTGGCGCACTCTTGAGGCTAGGAGGTGTCTCTTGGCCAAGATCAAACCCGGAACCCTGGTGTTGGCGCGCACGTCAGGCAACCGAATGCTGACTCGGAGGGCGACGACCGGCGTCGTGTCCGGACTAGATTTCCCTGTGGTATGGGTCTGCGATCCCACGGAGTGGGAGGCGTCGCAGCAGAGTGGTCGCGCACCTGTCGCGGTGCCCTGGCCGGCCTCTGCGGTCAGGGTCTTGCCTGCTGGCTAGCGTTTCCCCCAGCGAGCCGCCGCCGCCTTCCGCGCGATCTCAGCCCGTCGCTCAGGACTAAGCTTTTCAGCCCGCCGCTTTCCGCCCTTCGACCCGCCGAGCTTCCCCCGTGCGACCCGCTCCGGGTCCTTTTCTTGGGGCACCGGCTCCGGCCAGCGGTCGAGGATCGCGTCCACGATGTCCACCGTCGCCTTGGCGCGGCGGTTCGGGTCGGCTGGCATCTTGGATCGCTTCATTAGTCGATCCCGTAGAACCACGGAAGGGTCGGGTCGAGCGCGTGCGAGGCTGGTCCGAACAGGACCAGATCGAGCACGAGCGCCACGATGACCAGCACCGCTACCGTGGTCAGGACTGCGCGGGTTCGCGTTGTCAGCACGTCCCTAAGCATGAGCCGATGCTTAGGGAGCGTCAACGGCCAGCCCGTTCAAACTGAGACACTACCGGACCGATCCGGGGCCGCCCTTGCGCCCCAGGCGCTCGCGCGTCGCCCGAGGGATGGACCACGCGAGCAGGTACGGCGCGATGAGCGTCGTCGCCACCACGGCGACCAGCACGGCGCCGAATGTTCCGCCGTCGAGAAGACCCGCCGTCAGCCCGAGCGTCGCGACGACGATCCCGACCTCCCCGCGGGGGACCATTCCGAACCCGACGGTCAGTGCGCCCCAGCGGCCGAGGCTCCAGGCGCCGACGATCCCGCCGATGGCCTTGGTGACGACACCGAGCAGCGTGAGCGTCACGGCCAGGATCGCAATCGACGGATCGAGCAGGGCACCGAGGTCCAGCTCGGCCCCGGTCACGGCGAAGAAGAACGGCGTGAAGATCAGGGCCAGCGGCTTGATCTCGTGCTCGAGCTCGTCGCGTGCCTCGGTCTCGGCGACGATCAGGCCGGCGATGAAGGCCCCGACGAGCGCCGCCAACCCGACGCCGGCCGTCACGAGCGCGAGGCCGAGCATGATCAGGAACGCCGGCACGAGCGGCGTATCCGCGAACAGCGGCCAGGTGAACGCCTCGCGCCTGAGCCCTCGAAGGCGCCGCGCGGCGAAGAAGCCGAGGCCCACGATCCCGACGGCCGCAACGGCCACGACGAGCGCCTGCTCGAGCGGCGTGCCGGTCGCGAAGGCCGAGACGATGCCGATCGCGACCAGGGCCAGGACGTCGTCGATGACGGCCGCTCCGAGGACGACCCGGGCGAACGCTCGATCGAGGACACCCAGGTCGGCGAGCACGCGACTCGTGATGCCGATGCTCGTCGCCGCAAGGGCGAGGCCCAGGAACGCCGCCGTCCCGGCCTCGGTGCCGAGGGCGAAGCCGACACCGACACCAGCGACGATCGGCAGGATCATCGCGATCACGGCCGTCGCGACGGCCGGCCGTCCGACCCGAATCAGGTCATCGACCCGGACCTCCAGGCCGACCTGGAACAGCAGGATCACGACGCCGATCTCCGCGAAGACCGTCAGCGTGTCGTTCAGCTGCACGAGGCTCAGGGCATGCGGACCGACGATGAAGCCGCCGGCGCGCTCGCCGACCACGGCGGGCTGCCCGAGCCGCCGAAAGATCTCCTCGCCGGCCTTGGCCGCCACGAGGATGACGAACAGGGCCGTGAGCAGCGCGATCACCTCGGCCGCCGCGGCCGCGGCCGGCTCGGTGGGCGGACCGACGGCCGGCAGGCCGATCAGGCCAGGTAGCGCAGCCACAGGTAGACCGTGGAGATCAGGAGGGATTCGACGACCACCACCAAACCATACGGCAGGTAGTCACGGAAGCCGATCGGGTGGCCCGCCCGGGAGGCGAGATTGGCGACGACGACGTTGGCCGACGCGCCGATGATGGTGGCGTTGCCGCCGAGACAGGCGCCGAGAGCCAGCGACCACCACAGCGGCTCGATGGCCAGGCCGCCGGCGGCC
>VEOW01000103.1 GCA_012026785.1 Chloroflexota bacterium
CCGTCCGTTCGGTCCCGGTGCTCCTGCCAGCAGAATCGTAGCTGCGCCCGCGCCTGCTCGTTAGCCCTTCAGAACGCGCGTTTCACACCAGCCACCTAGGCCCCGTCCTCCACCCCGTCGATGAGGACGACCTGCTCGACGTCCTCGGCGCCATGGGGGACGACGACCGGCGGCTTGCCGTCGTCGATCTCGAACTCGTACTCCGTGTCGATGACCTGGACGAAGGTCTGGCCGGCCGTCAGGGTCACCGGGTCGCCGTCACCGTCGAACAGCAGCGTCGGGGCGGTCGGCGAGGCCTTCCGCCAGGTGCCCTTGATCGTCCGGCCGTTGGTCGCGATCCAGGCCTGGCCCTTGCCGACGTTGCGGGCCTCCTGGCGGTCTTTCGAGGGGTTCTTGTCGTTCGTCAACGGCCCAAACGCGATTCGAAGGATCACGACGTTCTTCGGGGCGACCTGCTCTCCGTCGGCCGCGTCGATCTGGGGCCGCTGCTTGCCGCGGGCCGGGCCGACGAAGCGGCGGTACGTGTTGGTCACAGGGTCGTAGCGGTAGCTCACGACCTCGTATGCCGGGGTCCCGTACCTGATCACGATGCGTCCATCCGTGGGCCGCCGGTCCGGTTGCGCGCCGGCCCCGAACGACCAGGCTGGCTCGATGGGCCCGTCCTCAGCCCCGATCCGTCGCGCCAGGCGGCGGAGATTGTCGCCATCGGTCATGACGTTGTGGGGCGCGAAGCGGTCGGTGACCCGCCACAGGAACCGACCCTCCCAGCGGAAGCCGTCGGCATTCCAGACCCATTGGCCGTTGCCTCGCCGCTGCAGCGTGACCTTGGCCTGCGGGGATCCGCCGTGGTGGACGTACATCGCGTTGAGCTCGGCGGCCCATTCGATGTAGTACTGCCGCGCGCTGCGGATCGGCCCGACGTCGGCCGGGATCGTCTCCTGGAAGACCAGCATGTAGCGAGGCACCCCGCCCTCGGCCGGTGCCTGCCAGACGACCGACGCGGCATTGAAGCCGGCCTGGGGCCGGGCATCGGCGTGATCGTCAACCATGACCGCGATCGGGTGACGGGGCGCCGCCTCGGGCGAGACCGGCAGGCCCGTCAGCGGCGCGAGAACCACGACCGGTGTCGGCTCCGGCGTGGGTGTCGGCTCCGGCGTCGGCCTCGGCGTGGGGGTCGGTGGGATCGTGGCGGGGGGCGCCTCGGACGGCGTCGCGAGGGCCGCCGTGGTCGGTGAGGCCGAGGCCGCGGCAACTGCGCCGCCGCTCGCCGCGCCGAGGGCGGCCACGACGGCAACGGCCGTCAGGACGCCGATGACGGCGATGGCGGCGATCAGCAGCGGGCTGTGCGGACGCCAGCCTCGGGGCGCAGACGGTGGCGCGCTGTCGTACACGATCCTCCCCGGTGTCGCTCCTCGCGACCCTGGCGCAGGATATCCGGCCGCGGGCCGCGGCGTCGGCAGCCGGCCGTGGCCGCGGCGCACCTGGCGGCAGCGCGGTAGGCTGGGCTTGCGACCCACACCGGAGGTCAGGCGATGACAGACGAGACGACGCGAGCGGCCGGGACCCGCCGCAGGCGGAAGGGCTACTACCCGGGACCGGCGGCACGACCGGCATCTGCTCCGGCCGCGGACGAGGCAGCCCCGCTCGCCGAGGCGCCTCCCGCGGCGGATGTGACCGACGTCCCGGATGCGACCGATGCCGCGCCGGCGACACCCGCCGTCGCCGAGGACGGCGAATCGATCAGCGCCGACAAGGTCGAGGTCACCCGGGCCGCCGTCGGCCGGGTCGAGTCAGGCGAGCTGTCGGTCCGGCAGGGCGCCGTGGGTGCGGCGCGCGCGGACCGGATCGACATCGCCCAGGGCGCCCTTGGCGCGGCACTGGCCGGCGAGGTCGAGGTCGAGCGCGGCTACGTGCGCACGGTCATCGCCCGCGAGGTCGAGCTGGAGCAGGCCCTCGCGCGGACGGTGATCGCGGCCGAGGTCGAGGCCCGCCAGTCGATCATCGGCTTCCTCCTGGCCCGCCGGGTGGAGGGCGACGTGCGCGTCCTGTTCGACTGGCGAGGCGCCCTGGCCTTCGGCGCCGCGGTTGGGATCCTGGCCGGCCTCGTGTCCCAGGCTCGCCGCGGCTCGACGAAGGGCTGATCAGTCCTCGACCATCTCCATCCGCCGCCGTCGGCGTCGCTCCCGGCGCTCGCGTCGACGATCGTCCTCGACGCGCGGGTCGAGACCGCCTGCGAGCTTGGCCGCCTCCCGGGCGGCGGCTGCCGCGGCGGCGTGCTCGAGATGCATCTCCACGACGTCGGCCGGGCTGCCCTCGCTGACGAGGCGGCCCTTCTCGAGGAGGATGGCCCGGTTGCAGTACTCCTTGACCCAGGCCATGTCGTGGGTCACCAGGACCACGGCCTTGGCCGAACGGACGAGCTCGATGACGCGGGCCTTCGACTTCTCGCGGAACGACGCGTCACCCGTGGCCAGGACCTCGTCGAGGAGCAGGATGTCCGGATCGACCGAGGTCGCGATCGAGAAGCCGAGACGGGCCCGCATGCCCGATGAGTACGTCTTGATCGGCGCATCGATGAACTGGCCGAGGTCCGCGAAATCCACGATCGACGGCAGCAGCTCCCGGATCCGGGCGTCCTCGACGCCGAGGAAAGCGCCCCCGAGGAGGATGTTCTCGATGCCCGACAGCTCCGCGTCGAAGGCCGCCCCGAGCCCGAGGAGCCCGGAGATCTTGCCCCGGACGTCGACCCGGCCCTCGGTCGGGCGCATGATCCCCGCGAGGACCTGGAGGAGGGTGCTCTTGCCGGCCCCGTTGGGTCCGATCACGGCCAGCGACTCGCCTCGCACGAGCCGCAGGTCGACGTGCCGCAGTGCCCAGAACCGGGGCGGCGGCTTGCGGGTCACGAGGTTGGCGATCGACTGACGGACGGTCGTCTTGCGGTTGAAGCGCAGGTCGTACTGGACGCCGAGATCGGCGACGTCGATGGCGTACGGCGCCTCGGCGGCGACGGGCGGCGGCTGGATGCTCACTCAGAGGACCTTCGCGAAGTTTGGCTCGAGGCGCTTGAAGAAGACGATCGCGAGGGCCACGAAGACGATGCTTCCGAGGAGCAGGACGACGAGTGGCAGCGGATCGGGCGGGATCGGGCCCGTCTCGCCCAGTGGCGAGCCGTAGATCACCGAGCGGTACGACTCGAACAGCACCGCGAACGGGTTGAAGCCGGCAAGCGTCCGGATGATCGGGTTCTCCTTGACGATCGAGAGCTCGTCCATCCAGGCCAGCGAGTACAGGCCAGGCGAGAGGAACCACCACAGCCGCAGGCCGTGCCCGAGGGCGTTGCCCAGGTCACGGAAGAAGACGTTCGCGGCCGAGACGAGGATCGCCGCGCCGAGCGTGAAGACGTACTGGACGATCGCGATGAGCGGAAGCCAGATGACCAGCAGGATGGGGTTGAAGCGGTCGGGATGGAGGAGCAGCAGGGCGAACAGCGGGACCATGCCGGCCACGAAGCCGACGACGCCGGCGCTCGTCGTGGCGACCGGCAGCACGATCTTCGGGAAGGCGATCTGCTTGATCAGCCGTTCCTGGCGGACGACGGTCGTCGAGGCGTCGCTGATGACGGCCGAGAACCACTTCCAGGGCAGGATCGCGGCGAAGATGAAGAGGGGATAGTCGGGGAAGCGCCCGCGTCCCAGGATCGTCACCAGCACGAGGTACACCAGCATCTGGAGGACCGGATCGAGGATCCACCAGATGTTGCCGAGGACCGTATCCGAGCCGCGCTTCTTCATCTCGCCCTGGACGAGGTAGCGGATCAATCGCCGCCGAGATGAGATCTCCGAGATGGCCTCGCGCAGCAGCCCGAGTGACGTCGGGCGTCCGGAGGCAGGCCGAAACGCCAGCGCGTCGGTCCGGGACATCCGCGGAAGCGTAGCACGGCCTCCGAGGCCTTCCGCGCCACGTTCAGGCACGCCGGACCCGCCCTCGGCCGCGCAGCCGGCGCGACAGGTCGCGAAGGCGCTCGATGAATGCCTCGCGGTGCGCCCGCAGGGGCAGCTGCAGCTCGCGCCGGATGGCCGCCCGCGCGCTCGAGGCTGCCGCCCGCAACCCGAGGAGCGACCACTCTCCGGGGCTGATCCGCCGGGCGTCGACGCTCCAGGAACCGTCCCGGCGGACGTGGACCCTCGGTAAGGCCACCGCGGCCGACCCCGGGTCGCGAAACGCCAGTCGATACCGGCCCGGGGCCAGGGCCAGCAGGCCGAGCGACAGGTCCACGATCACCTGCCCCGCCACCCCCCGCCGCTCGGCCACGAGCCTGGCCCGCCGGCCCCCCCACCCGGGCGGGCGAGGCCGCCGCGGCGGGCGGC
>VEOW01000125.1 GCA_012026785.1 Chloroflexota bacterium
GGTTACGGTTTGGGAATTACTTTTTTGTTCTTACCTTATAACGCTTTTAGATTAGAATATGCAGTTAATGAGAACGGACAAGGAGAATTTGTAATTGGGTCAGGATTTTCTTTCTGAGAAGGTGAGAAATTCAAATTATAATTCAATAAAAAGTTACTAAAAAGCCTTTAATGTAAGGAAATTATAATGTGGTACTGATTCTAAAGGAACTAAGTTAATTCCTTACAGTTAAACAAACAGGATTAATACTTGATACTCAAAGCAGAAATACTTAGAATTAAATTAAGAAATTTATACTAATTGATCTTATACAATAACCACTTTATTTATGCAGTTTTGACTTAATTTAATAATTTGTTAGTGGTAAAGTGTAAAAACTATGATGACTAATTTTATAATTCACAGTGTTCAATTAATTTCAGTTTACGATAGGAATTATGATATACGTAAACGTGCATTTGAATTTGAAAAAGCTCTTATGCCATTTTTGCGTAAACCTTATAAAATAACTGCAGTACCAGATAACGAAAATCCCGAAATCCCTAGGTTTGAGGCTATAGATCATAATTGTAATCTAGTTGTTAATCAAGTAAGATCTACATTTACACAATTATTCGAAGAACATACAAAAATTGATTTAGTGAGAGAATTATTTCACAAGAGAATTGATACGCTTAAACCATTAATGATGAAAGAAAAATTGCAGTTTATAGCAATTATTTTTGAACTAAAGTTTTTTTTTAATAATAACGATGAAATTTTTGAAGTATTTAAAAAATATACTAATGCCAGTGTCACAAATAAAAAGGATTTAGTCGAATTTTCTTTATTTTTTGCTAGACCGTTTATTAGTAAATATTATCTTAATGTTACTAGCACTAGATTTCAAGAACTTGAATTTAATCTAAATTTAAAAGAACAAATTGCAGAGAAGAAAAGTAAAAAGATAGGAATAGGCGTAACTTTAGATTTGAATACTAAATTAAGTTTTCAAAATAAAATACCTTTTGATGATGGTTTATTCCAAGAAATTGAAGATAAAGCTTTCTCACTAATTACTAAGAGATCTTTGGAAGATTATTTAGGTGGAGAAATAGATTTATGAGTATCGGTTCAAAAACTACAGGAAAAACTATATTTCTAACTGCATTAACTTTAGCTATTACTGAGCCTATTGAAGCTTATTATTATGATGCAACTGAAATATTCCCTAATGTTAAAATTGTAAACTCAAAATCTATCAATTATAGCTATGTAGAAGATAAGTACAAAGTTGAAAATTCCAATTATGAAAATGAAATAATTGCACAAGCTCAATTTGTAGAACTCGTATCATTATTTGCCAACGAACAAAAAGATTTAGATCCTGAATTCCAGGGTTATTTAAATGAGTTTGAAATATTTGCTGGTAAAAAGGTCCCATCAAAACCTAGACTCTAGGGGGTTAATTGTCTGAGGAATTATTTAACGCGCTTGAAAAATTTATACCATCTTATTTAGTTAATCCTTCTCGTGATAATCTAAAAAGAATTATTAAAGAAAAATTTCCAAAATTTACTGAATCAAAAGATGTTTATTCTATAAATCATCAAAATGAACTTAAACAAGGTGATTGTCTAGATGAAATTCCTTTTTTTGTAATTAATAATGACGAGAATAATGAATTAACCACATTATATTATTCAGGTATTGTATTATCAAATTCATGTTCCATTAATCCGTCCAATGTTAGATTCCAACAAAGCAGTATTAACTTTGCTCAAGTTTATCCACTTTCAAACTATTATGAATTCCTTAATTCCAAAAAGTTAGAAGAAGAAAAAATAAATAATCATATCAGAGATATAAAAGCAAACTTAGTTTCACGAATTATTTATTTACCAGAATTATATTTAGAAGAACAAAGCGAAGTATTATTCCCGGAATCTATCGTTGTGCTTGACAAAATTACAACCATTCCGCTATCGATTTTAAATAAATATAATTTAAATTTTAAGCCTGATGGAGACCGATATTTTACTCTTTCAAATTATGGTCTATTAGTCTTTATTTTTAAACTGTCAGTTCATTTCTGTAGATTCAGTGAATATATTGATAGAGATTTATAAAAGACCACCCTTTCTACAAACTAGTTTTTTCACATAGCAATAAATTATTTTAGGAAAATTAATTAATGAATAATTTTCTTTCTGATGTAGAACTTTTCTACACTTCTCATTCAATAATTGATGATGTTATTTTGATTGACGGAGAAGAAGCACACCATATTAC
>VEOW01000217.1 GCA_012026785.1 Chloroflexota bacterium
CCCCAGCGGCGCTCGTCCCAGCCGGCGCCCTCGAGCCACGCCTGTGGCGGGAGCCGCGAGGCCGCCTCGGCGATCATCGCGAGGCCATCGTCGAGCGTCGCAGCGCCGGACAGGTCGACCCGCTCCGCGGCGAGCGCCGCGTCGGCGAGGTGGAGGTGGGCGTCGGTCAGGCCGGGGATCGCGATCTCGCCCGGATCCAGCTCGAAGCGGCGGGTGTGGGGGTCGGCCCGCGTCTCGAGCTCGATCGCCGAGCCAGCGAAGGCGACGCGGCCGTCGCGGATCCCGATCGCCTCGACCCAGCCGAAGCCCGAGTCGCCGGCGAAGGTCGCGATGCGGCCGCTGACGAGCGTGTCGAGCGGCATCAGGACCCGTTGGGCCGTGGCGCCCCGGCGAGGACCGGCCCCCAGCCGGGCGGGTCGGCCAGCAGCGCCGCCAGCTCGGCCCGGTCGAGCCCAGCGCCGAGGCCCGCCGCCAGTGCGACCCGGGCCTTGGGGCCGGTCAGGTGGCCGGCGAGGATCGCGCCCGCCCGCTGCCACGTCGCACCTCCGCCTGGGAAGGCGTACTCGGGGCTCGCCGAGCCACTGGGACCGCGCGAGGCGAGCGCGACGACGATCCCGTCCGACATGGCGCGCGTGGCCGCCTCCAGGAGTCGGGCGTCGGTGTTCCCCGCACCCGTCCCCTCGACCACGATGCCATCGGGACGGAGGCTCGCGGCCGCCTCGAGCAGCCGGCCGTCCATGGCCACGTGCGCGCGCAGGAGCAGCACCTCGCCGGCCGTGGCCGCGTCGACGTGGCGGCGTGGACCGCGGGGCCGCACCAGCCGCACCCTCGCATCGTCGACGACCCCGAGCGGCCCGGTATCGAGCGCCCCGAAGGCATCGAGGGCGCTGGCATGGGTCTTGGTGACCGCGTCGGCGGCGAGGATCTGCCCCGCGAGGACGACGACGACGCCGGCATCTCGCAGCGCCGGCGCCGCCGCGCAGCGGACGGCGTCGCGGAGGTTTCGAGGGCCTTCGTACTCCGGGCTGGATGCCGACCGCATCGCGCCGGTCACGACGACGGGCTCCGACCGGTCCAGGACGAGGTCCCACAGGAACGCGGTCTCCTCGATCGTGTCGGTGCCCTGAACGACGACCACCCCGTCGACCGCCGGATCCGCCTGGGCGCGCCGAATCTCGGCGGCGATCTCGAACAGCCGCGGGAAGCCGAAGTGGCTCGCCGGCGTCCGGCCGAGATCGATCGGCTCGATCTCGGCGATGGCCTCCAGGCCGGGGGTTCGAGCGAGGATCCCGGCGCCATCGAGGCTCGGGACGTTCCCGCCCGCTTCCGGGTCGACGACCATGCTGATCGTCCCGCCGGTGAACACGACGGCGACGCGCCTCACGATCCCGGTGGCTCCGTGTGCCGGGCCTGCTCCTCCGGCGGCTCGTCGGCGTAATGCGGCGAGACGCGGTCGATCGTCAGCCCGGCCGGGTCGAGCGGCTGGCCGGGCACGATCGCGCGGATGACGTCGGGCTCCTCGTCCGGCCGGAGCGGCCCGCGCGCCAGCCGCGACCAGACCCCGGCCGCGGCGACCGCGACCGCGACGAGCAGGATCATCGCGGTCGTGCCGATGAGGTCGGTGATCGTGCCGACGACGATGATCGGCAGGATGCTGGCGACCGAGATGAGCATGTTGAGGACGCCGAAGACGCGGCCCCGGACGTCGCCGGGGATGTCCTCCTGGAGCTGCGTCTGGGCCGAGATCGCCACGATCCCGTAGGCGACGCCGGCCAGGAACGCGATGGCCACGACGATCGAGACGAGCGAGGTCAGCCACGACAGGTCGACGCCCGGCACCTCCTGGCCGACGCCGGTCAGGAAGCGGCTCAACGGCGTCACGATGGTCAGGACGAAGATGAGCACGCCGAGGGCGACCAGCCCGACCTCGATGACGCGCCGTCGAGCGACGTAGCGGCCGTAGTTGTTGAGCAGCAGGACGCCCATCACGATCCCGAGCCCCAGCGGCAGCACCACGACGATCAGGTCGCGCGGGCTGAGGCCCAGCGTCTGGCGCGCGAAGTTGGGCCCGACGACGGCGATGATGCCGATCAGCGAGGCCGCGATGCCGAGGTACGCCAGCGACCAGCCGACGGTCTGATTGGTCCTGATGTAGGCGATGCCCTCGCGCAGCTGGCCGATGACCCCGCCGACCACCTGGCCGGCCTCGGCGATCGAGGCCAGGGCGCTCTCGGGCGCCGCACCGGGAGCCAGTTGCAGCGGCGGATTCCGCGGCAGCGTGCCGCAGAACAGCGCCGCCAGCGCGAACAGGACCGCGACCCCGAAGAGCATCGCCGAGGGGCCCCCGACGATCGTCACCACCAGCGGCCCGAGGAGGGCGTAGCCGAGGGCGAACGAGCCGTTGAGAGTCAGCGTGAACAGGCCGTTGGCCGACACGAGCTGGCCGCGCGGCACGAGGAACGGAATCATCGCCGCCTCGGCCGGCGCGAAGAAGACCGTCACCGTCGAGAACAGCGTGCTCAGCAGCAGGACCAGCGCGACGTTGGGCCCGGCGGCGAAGATCGCGACGAGGATGATCGCCCGCAGGCCGTTGGTCACGACGAGCATCGTCCGGCGATCCACCCGGTCGACGTACACGCCCGCGAGGGCCGAGAACAGCACGGCCGGCACGAGGAACGTCAGGAACAGGGCGCTCACGGCGCTGCTCAGGTCGGTCGCCTCGAGCACGACGACGGTCAGGCCGTAGAGGACCATGTTGGTCCCGATCTGGGTCGCGAGCTGCGACAGCCAGAGGAGCAGGAACGGCCGGTTCCGGAGGACCGCGAGTGCCGCCTCGGGGCTCTCGCCGCCCGGCAGGGGCGCCGGGTTCGTCCCGGTCACGCTCCCGTGACGGCGCGCGGACCGACGGCCGCGCTCACGGCCGAATCGCCGCGCGAGACGAACGTCACCAGGCGGGCCTCGAGCGCCCGTCGCTCGAGCAGGACGTGGCGGCCGCACGTCCGGCAGCGCAGGCCGATGTCCGCTCCCAGCCGATCCACGAGCCACTCGTCGCCGCCGCACGGATGGCGCCGCCGGAGGCGCACGACGTCGCCCAGCAGCACCTCGAGCACGGGACGAGGGGTCATCGCCGCGGAGCGTATCAAAGGCGCGGTCGAGCGTAGGCCGGGACGAGGCTCCGCGAGGTCGCCGGCAGCGGCAGCCGGTTGGTCGGGGTGACCGTCAGGACGGCCTCGGGGTAGGTCGTGGCGATCTGGGCGACGACCCCGCCGGCCCGGGTCAACGTCCCCGTCAGGATCTCCGGGCTGCCGATCGCGTCGATCTCGAAGCCGTCGCCGAGGGCCACGTTCTCGACCGACAGGGCACCCGGCCCGCCGCCGACGACGACGCCCGGGACGATTCGCACGCCACCGACCGCGATCGCCTCGGCGCCGGCGTTGCGGAGCTCGTTGAGCAGGTCCTCGACGCCCTCGCCGCCGCTCGCCCCGCGGACGTTGATCGTCACGCCCTGGCCGGTCACGGCTGTGACCCCGGCCCAGGCCCGGATGGACCGCAGCTCGGAGCGCAGCTGGCCGACGGTGGTCACGCCGCCGGCGTTCGCGGCTGCCAGCCTGGCCTCCTGGCGCGACAGCTCCGAGACGTCGCCGCGGAGCTGCTCGTTGCGGTCGGCGAGGTTGGCGATGAGCAGCGTCAGCTCCTGGGCCGACAGGCCCGCGAGGCCCGGGACGCCGGCCTGCCCGCGCAGCTGGCCGACCGCGAGCAGCCCCAGGATGCCCGCCACGAGTGCCACGCCGAGGCGGCTCACGAGGCCGGCTCCGGACTCTCGACGGGCTCGCCGAAGCGCAGGTTCACCGTCCCGGCGAAGGCCGGCACATCAACCGATTCCAGCTCCGCGGCCCCGAGTCGGACGCCGTGTCGCTCGACCCGGTCGTGGAAGAAGTCGCCGAATGCGACCGAGCCCGTGATGCGCTCGTACATGTCCGGCGGGCCGATCGCGCTGATCGTGTATGGCGCCGCGAGGTAGGCCGAGTTCACGAGGATCGAGCCGCCGATATCGAGCACCGCGGTCGAAGCCGTGACCCGCTCCGCGTTGACCGCGATGGCCTCGGCGCCGGCCAGCCACAGCTCCTCGACGACGACGCGGACGTCCCGGGCCGAGACGAGCCCCTCGGGATCGCTGGCCGCCTGCGGCGCGTCCTCCAGCCGGAACGCGAGGCCCGGCCCCGTCACCGCCAGCAGCCCGGCCGCCATCCGGGCGCTCTCGCGGTCGGCGTAGAGCTGGCGCAGCTCGGCCGCCGACCCGGGTGCCGCCGCCTCCAGCTCCGCGATCCGGCGGCGGAGCTCCACGATGGCGGCCTTGAGGGCATCCTGCTGCGACTGAAGGCGAAGGGCGGTCTCGACCAGCGGCGATCGCTCCTGGGTCGTGTAGCGGACTCGCTCGGTCTCGTTCGCGACCTGGGTCGCGACGAGGAAGCCGAGGACGAACAGCGCGACCGACAGCGTGACCTGCCACGACGGGACGGCGCGCAGGCGTTGGGCGAGCGTCGTCATTGGGCGGGTCCCGGTGGTGATCGTCTGCGGGCCCGAGCCACCAGCCAGGCGGCCGCCCCGATGAGCACGACGCCGACCACTGCCAGCGCGATCGCCACGGCCGGCTGGACCGACGAGGCGCCGTCGGGCGTTGGCAGCGGCGTTCCCGACGGCCGGGGGCTGGCCGCGGCGCCGGACGCGCCGGGGGTCGGCGCGGCACCCTCCCAGCCGGGCGGCAGCGGTCCCGCCGGGGCCGGCTGTGGGCCATACGGCTGGGGCGCCTCGATGCCCAGATCGTCGAACCAGCCAGCCTCGAAGCCCGCGACGTCGCCGCCGAGCGCCGCCTCGAAGGCCTCGTCGTCGGTCACGCCGTCGGCGTAGCTCCGGATCAGCCGGACGAGCGCGTCCTGGCCGTGGGTTCGAATGAGGTAGTCGACGGCCGCGACGCTCTCGCCGTAGCCGAGGCTGAATCGCTCGGCCGTCGTCGGGAAGGCCCCGACGAGACCCTGGAGCGGGATGACCGAGTCGCTTGCGACCGCCCGATCGACGCTCGAGCGCCGGCCGATCGAGTAACCCTCCGACAGGTAGACCGCGAGGCCCTCGTTCAGCCAGTGCGGGGCGTCGTGGTACGGGTTCGAGGTCGCGGTCTCGAACACGACGTGGGTCAGCTCGTGGGGCACGACGATCCGGACCCAGGGATCGTCGAGGTTCGTCGAGCCGATGCTGGCGAACAGCGTCCGCAGGCCACCGGGGGCAACGCCGCCGACGTTCTCGCGCGAGCCCGGGCCGAGGATCTCCTGGAAGGCCCGGTCGTTGGCATAGACGAAGAAGTCGATCAGGCCGTCCTCCTCGACCCCGAGCAGCGCCGTCGCGCGACGCACCGCCTCGTCGCCGATCTCCGCGACGCGCCGCCCGAACGCCTCGCCGCCCTCGGTCCAGTGGACCCGCACCTGCTCGCCGTTCAGCGTTCGCCAGGTGAACCGGGTGTCCTCATAGCGGACCGTCGCGGTGGGGCCCTCGACGACGGTCCCGTCATCCATCGTCACGCGGAAGCCGAGCTCCACGCTGGTGTTCGGCCAGAGCGTGCCGAGCTCGGTGTCGAAGCGGTAGTGCAGCGTTGCCTGGCCGGCCGACGGGGTGGCGATCGGCGTGACGAGCGTTCGATCACTGCCGGTCGTCCTCACGAGGGCCTCGACCCGCACGACCCCGTCCGGGAGCGTGACCGGCTGCTCGACGTCGACCCCGACGCCGAACGTCGCGGCGGCGGTGGCCGGGCCGAACGACGGCTCCGCGGCGGCCGCCGTCGCCGGCAGGAGCCCGGCGACGGCGCCGAGCCAGGCGACGAGCGCGAGGCTGACCCGGAGCCGTCTCATGGCGCCCACGCCAGGCCCGCCATTCGAAGCATCCCGAGGGGGTTGGGGCCGGCGCCGAGGAGGCCCTCGCGCGACAGCGCCCAGTCGGCGCCGGTCACCAGCGGCACGGCGGGAACCTCGTCCCGCACGATCGCCAGCGCCCGCTCGTAGGCCGCCTGGGCCTCGGCCGGATCGCGGGTCGCGAGCGCATCGGCCAGGGCGGCATCGAACGCCGGCGAGACCCAGCGCCCGTAGTTGTCCCCGGCGTCGCTGCCCAGGAGCACGCCGAGGAAGTCGTTCGGGCCCGGGTAGTCGGCCTGCCAACCGACGATGAACATCTCCGGCGGATCGGTCTGCAGCCGTCCGAAGTGGTCGTCGACCGCCTCCAGGCTGATCTCGATCCCGAGCTCGGTCCGGATCTCGGCCGCGATCGCCTCGGCGTAGCCCCAGCCATCGACCGCGAAGTGGATCGGCGGCAGCCCGGCGCCACCGGCGTGGCCGGCCTCGGCCAACAGCGCCCGGGCCCCGTCCGGGTCGTGAACCGGGAGCCAGTCGCCGTCCCCGGCGCCCGGGATGCCCGGCGGGACCATGCTTCGCGCCGGCTGCTCGCCGCCGAACGCTCCCAACGCGGTCAGCCGGCGCCAATCGACCGCCGTCCCGAACGCCTGCCGGACCCGGGGGTCGTCGAACGGCGGGCGGGTCGTATCGAACGCGACGTAGGTCAGCGTCAGCGACGGCACCTCCCGAAGCTGCGGTCCCAGCCGGTCGTCGTAGCGGATCCAGGCCGCGTCGAAGGCGAAGACGATGGTGTAGTCGACGTCGCCCGCCTCGAACGCGGCGACCGGGCTGCGACCGCCGATGTCGAGGAGCAGCCGGACGGTCCCGATCGCCGGCGGTCCGGCCCAGTAGCGGGGATTCGCCTCGAGCGTGATCTCCTCGGCGGTCACCGTCGCGACGGCGTAGCCGCCGCTCACCACGCCGCCGGGCGCGCCGGCTTGCTGATCGCCCCGCCGGACCCCGCGCGGGACGACGCCGAAGATCGGCGCTGCGGCGATCGCCGGGAAGTCGGCGCCGGGCCGTTCCAGGTCGACCACGACGTCGGAGCCATCGGCCCGGATGCCGACCTCGCCCTCGCCCACCTGGCCGGCGAGCCGGGCCCTGGCGTTTCTCACGTCGTGGAGCAGGGCCGCCAGCGGCGACGGTGAGGCAGGATCGAGCAGCCGCAGCCAGCTCGCGGCCACGTCCTCGGCGGTCAGCGCCGACCCGTCCGAGAAGGTCAGGTCGGGCCGCAGGTGGAAGACCACCTGTCGGCCATCGTCGGTCACGTCCCACGACGCCGCGAGGGCCGGCCGCAGCGTCAGCCCCGGGTCGAAGGCGGTGACCGTCTCGAACAGCTGCGTGCCGCTGGCCGCGCTCGCCGCGTCGCCCTGGCGGGCGGGGTCGAGGTTGGCCGGCTCGCCGACGAGGATCCGGACCTGGCCGCGGTCCTGGGCGAGCGCGCCCCCGCCGAGCACGGCACCGAGGAGGGTCGCACCGCCGAGCAGCGCGACGAGCCCCGCGATCGCGAGCCGGCGGGCGTGGTTCAGCGACGCCACCAGTCCATGGTCAGCGTCGTCCGACCCAGCGATCCCGGTGAGATCCGGCGCTCGATCGGGACGGGCAGCCGCGGCCGGATGGTCCAGGCGTAGCCATTGCCGGCGAGGCCGAGAATGAGGGCGACCGCACAAGCCCACTGGCGCATGGCGGGAGTATGCGGCAGAAAAGGGAAGAGGCCTCGGGTCGCATCGCCGGGGGAACGACGCGTATCCTCCGAGGCCCCCCGTCGTGATAACGGAGGAATACGGTTCTCGTTAGGCTCGAATCGTGACGAATCTCCTACGTATCCTCGTACGCAATTGACCCTTCGCCTCCGGGACACCCTCACACGGTCGGTACGGACCGTGGAGCCGCTCGAGCCCGGCCGGGTCCGGATGTACGCATGCGGCCCGACCGTCTACCGCTATGCCCACGTGGGCAACCTTCGAACCTTCCTGCTGCCCGACCTCATCCGGCGGGTCCTGCTCTACCACGGCCTCGAGGTCGTCCACGTCCAGAACATCACCGACGTCGGGCACCTGCGCGAGGACGCGGCCGGCCGGGAGGTCGATCCGATGCTCGTCGCCGCCGGCCTCGAGGGACGGAGCTCCCGCGAGATTGCCGACGCCTACGAGGCCGCCTATCACGCCGACGCGGCCCTCCTCAACCTCCTGCCGGCGCACGTCTTCCCGCGGGCCACCGAGCACGTCGATGACATGATCGAGCTCGCCGAGCGGCTCGAGGATCTCGGCCACGCCTACCTGAGCCCGGCCGGCAACCTCTACTACGCCGTCGCGACCTTCCCGTCCTACGGCGCGCTGTCGGGCAATACCCTCGACGCGCTGCGAGCCGGCCACCGAAGTGAGGTCGAGCCGGACAAGCGGGACCCCGCCGACTTCGCCCTCTGGAAGGCCGCCGGCCCGGACCGCGAGCTGCGCTGGTCGAGCCGGCGCTGGGGCGAGGGCTTCCCCGGCTGGCACCTCGAGTGCTCCGCGATGGCACTTCGCCACCTCGGCGCGAGATTCGACATTCACACCGGCGGCGAGGACAACGTCTTCCCCCATCACGAGGACGAGATCGCCCAGTCGGCGCCGCTCGTCGGCGGGCCGCCGGCGAGCCGCTGGGTCCACGGCGCCCACGTCCTCATGAGCGGCCGCAAGATGTCGAAGTCGGCCGGCAACTTCCAGCGCGTCACCGAGCTCGCCGCGGCCGGCCTGGATCCCCTCGCCTTCCGCTACCTGTGCCTGACCGCCCGCTACGGCCGCAAGGTCAGCCTCTCGGATACGTCGCTGGCCGCCGCGGCGGCGGGGCTCGATTCGCTTCGCGCCGGCCTCCGGGCGCTTGGCGAGCCGCCGACCGATGGGCCCTGGGCATCCGATCGGCCGTTGATCGCCGGCGAATCGGGAGGTCGGCCGGCAGGCCGGGCGGTGGGGATCGCAGGCCATGGCGACGGCGGCATCGAGCAACCGGCCATCGAGGACCGGGCCACCGCGCCGCGGGCGCCCCTGTCACCGGCCGGGCGGACCCTTCACGAACGCTTCGTAGCCGCCCTGGATGACGATCTCGATCTGCCGTCCGCACTTCGGGTCGTACGCCAGACGCTGCGCGCCCCGCTGCCGCCCGACGAGCGTCGCTGGCTGATCCTCGATTGGGACTTCGTGCTCGGCCTGGACCTGCACCGGGCCTGGGAGTCACCGAGTGCCGAGCTGCCGGCTGGTGCGGCGGCCCTGCTGGCCGCCCGGAGCGACGCCCGGCGGACCCGCGACTTCGCGGCGGCCGACCGCCTGCGCAGCGAGCTGCGGACGCTCGGCGTGGAGCCGATCGACCGGCCCGACGGGTCGTCCGATTGGCAGCCGATCGATCAGTCCGACGACGGGCCGACGGCCAGGTCGAGTCTCGTCCGGAAGCGATCCAGCAACCGGTAGAAGTTCCGCTTCGAGAGGCGCTCGCGCTCCGCTTCAGGAGTCGCCGTCCAGGCCCGCGGCTCGCCCCGCCGCGCTGGCACGTCGGGCACGACGAGCGCCCGCCGTGGCAGTCGCCCCTGCCCCTCGTCACGGAGCACGAAGCTCCACCAGATGTCGAGATTGCGGTAGTAGCGGAAGCCCTCGTCGAGGGGGCCACGGGCCACCGCGTCGGCGCGACGGAAGGCCATCAGGTAGCCCTGGATCGAGGCGGCCTCTCGGGCCGTGCCGGACGCAGCGACCTCCTCGAACCGCCGGAGGTCAGCCGAGACCAGCCCGAACGGGCCGGCGATGGCGACCGTCGGGTCGCCCAGCGCCGCGGCCAGGGGCACCACGACGTTGCCACGGGCCACGACGCTCGGGTCGAGGACGATGACGAGCTCGCCACGGCTCCGGCGGATGCCGATGTTGAGCGCCGCGGCCTGCCCGAGGACCGCGCTCGTCGCCACGACCTCGGCCTGCCGGTCATCGCGGGCCACGCTCGCGACGGCGCCCTGCACGGCGGCGAGCCCGTCGTCAGCGAGCCCGTCCACGACGACGACGGCATCGACATTCGGGGGCGCCTCGCCGAGCGCCCCCGCGAGCGACCGCTCCAGCTCTCTCGCGCCCTCGGCGCCCAGCTCACCGGCGACGACGACCACGATTGTCGCCGGCCGATCGGCCGGCTCCTCGAGCCGGCGCGGGACCGATTCGGTGCGGCCATAGCGGGTCGTGCCGGCGGCCTCGGTGTCCGGCGGATGGGTCGGTTCGAGCCGGAACTCGGTGCCGCTGTCGATGACCCGCCAGCCAGCCGCCTCGATCTCGGCCCGAAGCCGATCGGCGGTCGGCCAGTCGTGGGCGCGGCGCGCCTCGGAACGGGCGCGCGCCGCCGCGAGGACGGCCGGCGGAATGGGCGCATTCCTTGTCACGGGGGCATGGTCGCACGCCGCCCCGGAACCATCCGCGGGCCTTGACCGTCAGGACGGGCAACAAGCTCGGGTCCCGCTCGGGACCCCTCCCGTCCCGGAGGTGCGCCATGCGCCGACGCCTGGTCCCGGCCCTCGTCGGGGCCTCCCTGTCCGTCCTCCTGACCGTGGCACCGGTCCTCGCCTGCGGCGGTCTCATCGGTCCCAACGGGGCCGTGAACCTGTTGCGCACGACGACGTTCGCGGGATACCACGACGGCGTGGAGCACTACGTCACGTCGTTCGAGTTCGCCGGCGGCGAGGGCGAGTTCGGGTCGCTGACGCCGCTGCCCGGCGTCCCGTCGAGCGTCGAGAAGGGCGGTGACTGGACGCTCCAGCGCCTGATCCGCGAAACCGATCCTCCGCCGGCCGATCTCGCCTTCCGGCTCGAGGCCGCCTCGGCCGGCGACGCCGAGGTCCTGATGCAGGTCCGCATCGATGCCCTCGATGTCACCGTCCTCAAGGGCGGCGCGGCGGAAGTCGGTGCGTGGGCCAAGGCGCACGGCTTCCGGCTGCCGGCGGACGCTCCCGAGGTCCTCGAGTTCTACGCCCGCCGCAGCCCGATCTTCCTCGCGGCGGTGTTCGACGCCGATGCGGCCCGCGAGCGCGGCCAGCAGATCGGCGACGGGACGCCCGTCCATGTCACGATCCCGACGCCCAACCCGTGGGTCCCGCTGCGGATCCTGGCCCTCGGCAAGACCGGCGGCGAGCGGGTCGAAGCCGACGTCTACCTCCTGACGGATCGTGCCCCGGCGCTGCTGCCCGCACCAACCGGCTCGAACGGCCTCCGGCTCGAGCACAGCGACCGTGCCTCCGCCGCGCTCCTCGATGACCTGCGGTCCGACCGCGGCATGGGCTGGATTCCCGACGACGGCTGGCTCTCGAAGATCGAGATCGATGCCACCGCATCGGGCCTGTCGTTCGACCTGGCGATCGATGCCACCGGGCAGGGTGCTCCCTCGCGCTGGCAGGCCGGCCTCGACCCGACGTTCGGGCCGAGCCAGGAAGCGGCGTGGCTTGCCAAGGTCATCCTCTCGGCCGTGTTCCTGACGCTCGGCGTCGTCCTCGTCGCCCGGGCAACGGCGCGCCAGGGGCCCCGAGGCCTGGCGCCGGCTGGCTGAGGCCGGGGCGATGATCGATCGGCGCTCGCTCCTCCTCGCGCTGGCAGCGGCGGCGGCCCTGCTCGGGATCGGGGCCCTGGCCGTCGTCGGGGCCGGCCGGCCACCGGCCGCGACGGACCTCGAGATCGTGGTTCGCTACTCGCGCTTCACGCCGTTCGAGATCGTCGTGCCCGTCGGTGTCCCGGTCACGATCCGCCTGGTCAACGACGACCCGATCGACCACGAGTGGATCGTCGGTGACGAGGCCGTCCATGCGGTCCACCGAGTCGGAACCGAGCCGCTCCACCCGGATCGGCCGACGGAGGTCGTGCTGCCGGCGATGTCGGTCGCCACGACCGTCGTGACGTTCGAGGAGCCGGGGGCGCTTCGGTACATCTGCCACCTGCCGGGCCACGAGGCCTACGGCATGGTCGGCACCGTGAGGGTCGTGCAGTAGCAGCACCGTGCTAAGGTCGGCCCGGGCAGGCGCCCAATGGGAAGGTCCGCAGCCTGCCCAGGTTCCCGGCACCCGCTGGGCGTCGGGCAGGGAGGTGGGACGAATGAATTTCTCGGCCTTGAGCCAGAACGATCGGATCGCGCTGGTCGCAGGCGGGGTGGTCGCGATCGCGGCGCTGATCAGCCTCGTCTACAACTGGGGCGCGATCATGATCATCAGCCTGCTCGCGGGACTGCTGGCGGTCGTCGTGATCATCCAGCCGAGCCTCCTCGCGACGCTGCGACTTCGAGGCTCGAAGGGCTCGCTCCTGCTGATCGCCGGCGTCGGGGCGGCGCTCGTGAACGTCCTGACCGGCGTCGACTACCTCACCTGGCTGACGGAGCACCTCGTGTCGTTCGATGCCCTGCAGTTCATCGTCGGCATCGTCGCCGCGATCGCCCTGCTCTACGCGGGCTGGATGGCGTACCGGGCGGAGGGCACGATGACCGCGTCAGCGGCGCCGGCCCCAGCCGCGCCGCCCCCGGCTCCGGCTCCGCCGTCGGCCTGACCGCCCGCGCGATAATCGGGGACAACGCACGAGGCCCGGCTTCGGGGGGAGCCGGGCCTCGCGATGGGAGGGGCGATTGCCGCCTCGTGGGCGGCGGCTGGGTCAGGCCGGGACCGGGGCCGGCTGGAGGGCCAGCTTGGTCCGCTTCTCGTCGGCCGCCCGGGTCGCCCAGACCAGGCCCAGGCCGGTCATCAGGGCGAAGAGCCCGGTGCCGGCGAACAGTCCGGCCAGTCCGAGGCCGAGCTGGAGGGCCGAGGCCGTGACGGTCCCGACGCCCAGGTTGGCGATGAGGGCGTGGGCCGTGCCGGTCCAGGCCTTCTCGCGCGCCGCGGCCTCGATCGGGTTGCTGCGGTCGAAATCGCTCCAGTAGCGGCCGTCGACCGCGAACTCGTAGGTGCCGGCCTTGTAGACGGTGCCGTCCGCGGCGGTCACGTCCTCGGGCAGCACGACGGTCTGCGTACCGTGGAGGGTGTGATAGCTGATGACGGCCATCTGGTACATGTACTCGGTGGCCGTGTTGACCAGCGGGTCAGCCGGGTTCAGGTCGCTCGCGACGACCGGGTAGCCCCAGTCCTTCTCGAGCAGCGAGAGGATCGCCTGGGCCTGCGCCGGATCGCCGCGGTCGACGAGTTGGCCCTGGTCGTTGTAGCTGAGCTTGACGTCCTGTGCGGCGCTATAGGCCTGCAGGGATGTCATCCCCTCGCTGGCCTTGTAGAACGCGAACGCGCCACCGGCGACGAACACGAAGCCGAGCACCGTCAGGACGACGCCGAGCTTCTGGATGCGTCCGATCATCTGGAGGTTCTCCCTTCTCTCGCTGTTGCCAGCGAACTGTGTTTCTGTACACCGGCACTGTCGGATAGGAGGGGGTCCCGGGGACGCTGCTGAATGGCCCCAAGCTGAGGCGCTGCGGCCTGCGATGGTCAGTCGCAGCGGCCCGCCCTCGGCGGGCCGTTGGCCCCGGGTCGAATGGCAGGGTTCAGGCGAGCGCGGCCTCGCGCCGGCTCAAGGTGCGCCAGCTGCGACGGCTCGCGAGCGGCGCCAGGAGGGCGACGAGGATCGTCGGCGAGTTGAACCACAGGATCGGCATCGCCAGCGTCATCGCCACCGGAATCGTCCAAGGGCGGTTGGTTCGTGCCCCCCAGACGATGACCGCCAGGGCCAGCGGCGCACGGACGTGGAGGGGGACATCGACGTAGACGAGGGTCGGATCGCGCGGGAACTCGGCCCGGTAGACGAATGACAGCCAGCTGACCCACGCGCCGGGATCGAGCGCGAAGGAAACGGCAACGACCGCGAGGGTTGCACCGACGGCGATCGCGAGCGACCGCCACTCCCGGCGCACCAGGAACCAGACGATGCCGATGCCCGGCGTGACCTTGGTCAGCAGCGGGATCGCCCAGGCCGCCGGCCAGCGCAGCCCGACGACCGCCACCGCGGCATACACCAGGTCGAGCTGGCCCTGGACGATGCTCAGCAGGACCGGCGGCAGCATCGCGACGACGAACACGTTCCGGCCGGTTAGCCACAGCAGGAGGCCGGCGATGAGAGCCGTCCACAGCCCAGCGAACAGCGGCAGCGGCAGGCTCGTCAGCGGGCTGATCGCCTGGGCGAACGCCGGCGAGTAGAGGTAGGCACCGGCGGGACCGGCATGCTCGTTGGCGTAGCTCACGCCCTCGCGGGTGATCCAGTAGGCGTGCAGGTCGAAGACGTACTCGTTCCACGGGTACACGTTCAGCAGCCGGAACCCGACCAGCACGCCCATCAGGACGAGGAAGCCGGGGACCTGGATGTCTCGCGCTTCCCGCGCTTCCGTGCGCCGCAATGCGGCGAAGGTCGCGGATTGGATGCGGGCGAGGCGCAGGGACGAGATGGATCTGAGACGGGTCAGGGTGTGGGTCATGCTCGGGAATGACGGGCTCGGGGCACGCACCTTGGATGTTGGAATCCGGCCGCGGCGCGTCGAGGGCCGGATGGTGCGAATCTTCGCATCTCATCGGCCCAACCCCCCTCGCACTGGTCCAGCCCGAGACTTCAGCGTCATCAGCGGCCCTCGCTATCCGTGGCGGCGAAGGAACGGGCCGGACCCGGGGAATCGCGCGGTGCGATGTTCTCGTCGATATCCGCCAAACGGCACTGGCCATCTGGCGGCCGTCCGACCATCCTGCTACCCATCGCGGGAGGCGTTGACGCGCGGCCCAAAATCTGGCCGCCGGGACCGCGCCGAGCCACTGGCGAGCCCGACCCGCCTGGGGCGTCCTGGGGGTTCGAACCATGCCTCGGCGGCTTTTGATCTCGCTCGCGGCCCTGGTCTTGGCCGCGATCACCATCGTGCCAACGGTCGCGGCGCAGGACGAGCCCGCGTCCGTCAATCCCTGTTACGACGGCGCGATATTCGCCGCTGAGCCGTACGAGGCCATCGACCTGGTCTGCGGCTGGGGCGTGGTGGGCGGTCCCGGCAAGATCGTGAGCTTCTTGAACTCACACACGGCCTCGGTAACCGTCCGCGATGCCGGGGGCAACGTCGTCGTGTCGATCGAACCCGAGGAGCTCGCCAGCCTCTGGACCGGTCCCTTCTGGTGGGACGCCGACGACGAGTGGGTCGACTGCGCAGGACCGAGGGGCGGTGCCGTGGCCTGGGTGTACCAGGTGCCCGGTGGCCTGCCGGCCGGCATCTACCAAGTCACCTACGAGGAAACGCTCACGCACCCGGTGAATGACGGGTACCACACCTGCTGGATGCGGGAAGACGGTTCGCGCCTTGTTTCGGCGCCGAGCCTCTGGTGGGGCTCCTTCACCGCAATCTCTACGCTCGTGGTCGCCGAGTGACGTTCCCTTGCGGCGCAGCGCAGCCAGTCCTGTTCATCCTCGGCGCGTTTGGCTGAAGCCGGAGCGGGTCGGCCACATGTCGCTCAACCTCGACCGGGAGAAACCTGCCTGGGTCGCCGTCTCCGTCGCGATCGCTGTTGCCCTGCTCGCTGTCGCCTGTGCGCCGACGCCCGTCGACGAGGCCCCATGGAAGGGCGGCTCGGTCGAGGTCGTCACCGCGGCTCCCGATGCCGGAGGGCCGCTGAGCTTCCGAAACTGCCCGACGGCAGCGGAGGCAGCGGCCCTCGGCGTGATCCGCGGCGAACCGGATGCCAATGCGGTCCCATTCAAGAACATGCTCCTCTCGTGCACGTATGACCTCGGCGGGCTCGACCGCCAGGGTGCGCCAGCCAGGATGACGATCCTGGTGTTCGACGCCGCGGAGGATGGTGTCCACCTGTGGGACTCGGTGCTCGGTGACCCAGCATTCCCCAACCCTTTCGACGTTCCGGGGCTGGGTGACCGCGCGTTGGCAACAGGGACACCGGGCAGCTACGACCTGTGGGTTGTCAAGGGCAAGTACGGCTTCCACATGCTCCATACGAGCGCGGCAGGCATCTCGATGGAGCAGATGACGGCCCTGGCACAGGCGACCCTCGCCGGACTCGAGCGGCCGCCCCGCTGACAGCCGGACGGGCCGCGTTCGGGTAAGCGACGATGCACGGTCGCTACGGGGCGACTGGCCGCCAGATGGCATAGGTGTCGCCGGGAAGAGTCCCCATCCCATCGGCCCGCGTCGCACCGACAACGACCTCGACGGTGACCGACCCGGCGGCCCCGTGTGCGACGAAACCGGAGAATCCCGGGTCGGTCGCCTCGCAGCGCCACATCGCCCCGTCGGTCGAACCCCAGATGCCGCCGAGACAGCTCGACATGTCGGGCCAGCTTGGCCCGGTGGCCAGGAATCGCTCGGACGTGGCAGCCACCTCGGATGGCTGGCCGACCTCGGGGAGTTCCACGACGGCCTCCCGCCAGCCGCCATCCTCGGTCGACCACCATGCCCGTGCGGCGGGGGCACCGCCTTCGCCGACGCCATAGGCCGTCCCGACCACGACAATCGAGCCGCGAGCCGCGGCGACCGCGTTCGCCGTGACCCATGCCTCGTCCACATCTGCCGGCGGCCGGAACATGGGGTCGTCGAGGGTTTCCGTCCAGGTCGTGCCGTCCGCGGACGTCCAGATCGCCGCCCGAGTACCTCGAGTCCCGGCCGCGACAAAGCCTCCTTCGACGGCCGCCACGGCATTGATCCCCGCTTGGGTGAGCGACGGCTGCGGCTCCGCGAGGCTCCAGCGGAGGCCGTCCGTGGAGGTCCAGATCAGGGCCCGAATCGGGCGCAGGTTGACCGCGATGCCCGTTCCGGGGTCCGCCCGGCCGACCGCGAGCCAGCCGTTCGGCGTCGCGACGACGTCGGTGGTTCGAACGCTGACGTCGTCGCTTCGAGGCTGCGGGAAGGCAGCGGGCTCCGTCCAGTGGAGCGCATCGGGCGAGTACCAGCTGAAGGACCGATCGCCGATCGTGCCAACAGCCACGACGCCATTTGGTCCGGCGGACAGTTCCACCAGGGAGGCCGGGGCGCGACCGATCGACATCGAGCGCCACGTTCGGCCGTCCGTGGACTCGGCGATGGCGAACTCACCTTCGCGGCTGGTGCCGGCCGCGACGAAGGCTGCACCCGTCCAGGTGACGTCCTGCAACGAAGCAATCGAATCCCCCTCCGCTGCCGGTTGCCAGCCGTCCCCGATGATGAGCGGCGTCGCAATGGGACTGGCCGTCGGCGTGGCGATCGGAGGGTCCGTGGGCGTTTGGGTCGGCGTCGACTGTGCTGGACTCGAAGCCGGCGATGACCCGCTGGAACAGCCTGCGGTGAGCGCGAGCACCGCTGCGGCGAGCGCCGACGTCCCACGTCCTGGTCTCATCGTAGCGAAGGCTGCGGCCGCCGGCGGCGTCACGTCGTGGGCTCGCGTCCGACGACCGCGATCAGGGCGCCGCGTGGAACTCGGCGCGGTTCGCGATCGCCGATTCGAGCACGCCACGCACGATGACCATGAGGAGCACGAACCCGAGTCCGCCGGTGAGGGAGGCGGCCAGGGCCAGAGTCGTGACCGGGTGTGCTGCGCCGACAAAGAAGATCAAGTGGATGGCGACGCCAGCGCTCAAGACCGTGGCGACCGCCGCGCAGACCGTGATGACGTCGAGCCAGCGCAATGCAGCGCCCCCGAAGGTGCCTCCGCGATCGACTAGGGACAGCAGGCGCCAGAGCGCGAGCAGCGCGACCTGGCCGCAGGCGATCGCCAGGATGCCCGCGACGGAGTACGGGAAGACGAGGTACGCCACTTCCGGAAAGATCGTCGCTTCGTGGGATCCGACCACGGGCAGGAGCACCTGCGCCAGCGCGGATCCGAGCAGGAGCACGATGAGAACGACGCGAAGGAGCCGACTTGCCAGCCTGTACACGGTCGCCGCCTGATGCGCTGCGCCTGTCGGTCAAATGACGAATGCGCAGGAGTCGACGTTACGAACGGATCGACGAAGGTTGAACGCTAGGGTGGTGACAACCCACAGTTGGGTTCGGTGCACAGGGTCAGCCCAAGATCCTCGAGACCCTCGGCAAGTGGGGTGAACCCGAGGCGGCCGCTGAAGTCCCGAGACGTGATGCCGGCCGGCACTCCATCCGACATGACGGGCCCGCCGGAGTCGCCGATCCCCACGCTCATGTCGGTGAGCGCCATGCACGGGAAGATCGTGTCGGTCTCGAAGGCGTATGACCCGACGCCGAGAATCCTCCCCCAGCGATAGATGCCCCGGCCGTTGGCTTCGGTTGGCATGTCCGGGCGCAGGTCCGCGCATGTGAGAGGCTCGACATCTGCGGCGAGGGTCCGGTACCCGCCGGGGCCCAGGTCGATCTGGTTCAGGTGACCCCACGGGATGTGATCGGGGGCCAGGATCAGCTCCCGGATGTCCGATCCCGCGCATGTGCGGCCGTCCGGACAGGGCGCTCGACGAGCATCGGCGCCGTACACGCCAATCAGCCGGCCCGTCGAGTCCCGGGGAGGGCGATTCAGGTCATACCCGTGGGCCGAGATCGTGAGGACGATCGTGGAGCCGCGGCGGGCATAGAAACCAGCGGTGCCGCCCGCCACCATCTGGCCGGCGAGGACGGGAGGGTCGAAGATCGGGGTCGTTCGGACGCGCGCCCGGATCATCCCGCCAAGTTCGATCAGCGCGATGAGCAAGACCGCGATGGCGATCACCAGAGCTACCCGCGTCATGAACGGCCGTGTCAGTCCGCGTCTCTGGCCCACGTGACCCCCGTCTGCGGTCGGCTCTTATCTCCCCTGCTTCAAATGATCGGCACCGCCTCGAGTCGGGGCAAGGTGACGCGCGCAGAGATATCCGTCCGATGCACTACCGGGCGCGGCGGCACATCCAACCCACTTCGGCTCGCTCAATGACCGCCTCGCGCGGGACATCGTCAGCAATCGCGCGAAGACGTCGCGGGTACGTGAGCGGGGCTGGCAACGAGCGACGCGGTGAAGAATCCACGCACCCGCGGGGCTCATTACATGTGGGCGTCCCGAAATGGGACGGCTCGGATCGAGGGCGTCCTACGGAGGAGGTCATGTGATGCGCAGGCTCTTCGTTGTCATCACGGCCGCGTTGCTGGTCCTGGCGATGGCCAGCCCGGTCCTCGCTAATCGCGGCCTTCACAACAAGCACATCATGGAGCTCGAGATCTCATGTCCGGCTCCCTATGGCACGTTCACCGTCCTGGCCTACAAGACCCCGGGATGGGAGATTGCGGCCGAGCCGGGCACGCCACCGTGGCAGGCGATGAGTGGCACGATCACCTATTGGGTTGCCGGGCAGCAGCTCGGTCCCTACTCGTGGCAGTACGCTCGTGGCCTCGAGGATGTGATCGGCCCGTGCACGATGCAGCTGGTCGGCGGTGATCCCGTGTCCTTCGACGTGCAGATTGCGGATGCCTATCTGCACCTGCCTGCAAATTGAGGGAGCGGGCGGGCGGCCCGGGCACACGAATCGGCGCCGGCGGAACGCTTCCAGCCGGTCCCGGCAGGAGCGTGTCGAACGACAGGTTCGCGCGCGAACCGAGCGATGCCCGGGCCCCCGTCAAGTCCCGCCATCCCTGACGCCGACCGCGCCGCCAACGACGAACACGCCGGCGGCTGCATCGTGAACGTTGACGTAGCCCGGCCCGGTCGTAGTCGACGATCTATGGCGTTGGCGCCCCCGGACGGACTCGAACCGCCGACGCAGGCCTTAGGACGGCCTCGCTCTGTCCACTGAGCTACGGGGGCGCTAGACCGAATCGTAGCGCAGAGACATCCGACCGAGCCCTTCGGCTCTATCCATTCGTCGGCTCCGGGCTTTGAATAATCTGCAAACCCTCCGGACTCATTACCTGTGGGCGTCCCGAACGAGGACTGGTTCGGAGCAAGGCGCATGCAGGCCGAGGTCGTCGAGCAGGCACAGGCCGGGAACGTGGATGCGTTCCGGGAGCTCGTGCGTGACGCGGCGCCGCGCCTGTACGGGATCGCGTATCGCATCCTGCGCGATTCCACCCGCGCCGAGGACGCGCTCCAACAAGCCCTTGTCCAGATCTGGGAGGGGCTGCCCGGACTGCGCGACATCGATCGCTTCGAACCCTGGACCTACCGGCTCGTCGTGCACGCGAGCTACCGGGAGGCCAAGCGCCAGCGGCGTTGGATGGCATCGGTCCGGCAGATCTCGGTCGAGCCATCTGCGCCCGATCAGTTCGGCCAGGTCCTCGATCGAGACGAGGTGGAGCGAAGCTTCCGACGACTGTCGCCGGAGCACCGTGCCGTCCTCGTCCTCCATCACGTGATCGGCCTGCCGATTCGGGAGGTCGCCGAGGTTCTCGGCATCCCGATGGGCACGGCCGAATCCCGACTGCATTACGCGGCCCGGAGCTTCCGGGCCGCGTTCGAGGCCGACGCGCGGAGCACCGTGGCCTGGAGGGCACCGGCGTGACTGGGTACGAGCGACAGGACGATCGAATGGTCGAGTGGCTCCGGCAGGGTACGTGGGATCCGCCGGCCGACATCATCGAGTCCGCGGTCGAATACGCCCAGCGCCACCCTCGTCGCGGGAGCCGCCTGGCCGGCCTGTGGAGGTTCCTCATGAGCGGCATCCGCTTGGCACCGGTCCAGCAGCGCCCGGCTGCGAACCGGTCAATGTTCATTGCGCTCGCGACGGTGGCCGTGGTAGTCGTGTTCACCGTCGGGCTGATCGGCGTTCTCGGTCCGCTCGGCCCGCAGGGTCTGCCAGCGGGAGGAGGAACGAGTTCGCCACTGCCATCGAATTCGGCTCCGCCATCTAAGTCGCCGTTGCCCATGCAGGTGACCGGGGTCCTGGAGGACTGTGAAACGACCTCGGCGCCCGAGACGCGTGTGGTCGGCGACAACATCGTCCAGAATCGCGGTCATGTCATGACCTGCGAGCTTTGGTCCTCGGACGTCCGCCTCGCAGGCACCGCGACGTTTGTGTACAACAGCGATCGCGACCCTGTGGACAACGTCGACCGAACCGGCGAACTCGACTACTTCGAGGTCGTCTGGGGCATGCTCAGGCTGGACCTCGGGGATGATGGGCGCTGGAGCGGCATGTGGCTGGGCAGCCACGACCTCGAAGGCTACTTCAACTGGTATGAGCTGGCCGGCGTCTTCATCGGCGGCGGCGACTATGAGGGCCAGCGAATCCGCTGGACGATGACCCCGGCCGGTCCCAACGTCTCGGCCGCGGTTCCCAATGCCCGATTCGTATTCACCGGTACGATCGAATCCCTCGCCACCGTCCCGCCTGACGGGACGACCCTGATCTCCGGCTCGTCGAGCTGCGGCAGCAGCGGCGGCACCGAGACCGTCGTCGGCGATGTCACGCAGGGGCGCGGATTCGTGCTCACCTGCGTCGGAAACGCCGGCAGCGACCCGCGGCTCGACGGGACAACCCGGACGGTCGTCAACGGGGACCGCGCCCTTGATGGCACGGCCAACTTGTGGGGCACCGAGGAGATCACCGTCGATGGTGCGGTGACCTGGGCCGGGGACTACTCGGGCACCGTGGCGGCCGACTACACGACGCACCGCCTGTCCGGCACCCACATCGGCTACGGGCCGTACGTCGGTCTCGTCTACGAGTGGACGATGATCGGGGATCCCGAGAGTGGATACGTCAACCGCGGGACCATTCAGCCCGCGAACTAACGCCGAGTCGGGCTCGCCGAGGGCGGTGATGCCCCGGCGAGCCCCACCCTACACGGCTTCCAACTCGGACTGCCGGCCCTGCGCCTCGGACATCAGACGCCGGTAGACATCCTCGTATTCGTCGGTCATTCGGGCCGGCGAGAAGCGTTCGACGACCCGCCGCCGGACCTCCGTCCGATCGAGGTCCTCGAGCTGTCGAACGGCGAGCGCTGCCTCGGTGGCGTCGTCGACCAGGAACCCCGTTCGACCGTGCTCGACGGTCTCGGTCAGGGCTCCCGCCCGGCGGGCGACGACGGGTGTCCCGGTGGCCATCGACTCGATCGCCACCAGCCCGAACGGCTCAGGCCAGGCGCCCAGCATGAGGGTCGCCGCAGCGCCCGCATACAGAGCGTCACGCTCCGGCTGGCCGAGCTCGCCCAGGAATTCGACCGTGCCGGTCTCGATCGCGGGCTGGACGACCTCGGCGAAGTGGATCTTCTCGGCCTCGTCGTAGACCTTGGCCGCCATTCGAAGGGGCATCCCGACCTCGCGGGCGACCTCGATCGCGTCCGCGCAGCCCTTCTCTGGCGCGATCCGACCGACGAACGCCAGGTAGTCGCCCCCGTCGGGGTCGAACGGCATGCGGTCCAGCGGCAGACCGTGATGAATCGTCGCCACCCAGTTGGCGTCGGGCGACCAGCGCCGCTGGCTGTCGCTGATCGAGACGAGTGGAATGTCCTGGAACTCCTCGAGCAGCTCCGGGATGCCGGAGACGTCGAGCCTGCCGTGGAGCGTCGTCACGACCGGACGGGGGGCGTGACGGGCGAACAGGAATCCGAGCGTCTCGACGTGCGAGTGGACGATGTCGAAGCGCTCGATGTCGGCCCACACCCGGGCCAGGGTGACGTTGATGAACGACGACACGTCGCCCTCGTAGCCGGTCGACCACAGGCTCTGTGGCGGCGTGGCGACGAGCTCGCCTTCGAACTCCGAATCGCCGGCCGCGAAGAGCGTCACCTCGTGGCCTCGCGCCAGCAGCTCATCGGCAAGCGCGGCGACCACCCGCTCCGTGCCGGCATAGGTCGGTGGTGGGACGGGCAGCATCGGCGGGGCGACGAGCGCGATGCGCATCGTGTCTGCCACGTAGCGAGACCTCCTTGCATGACGCGAGCGCCCGAGCGTCGGGCGCGCTCGCTCAGGGTCGTGCAGGATCCGCTTCGATGCCGTTCACGCACGGGGCCGCGCCGTTGCGACCTCGGAACATGCGTCGCTCAGGGCAGCCAGATGCCCCGGAACCGATCGCCGGGACTCGAACGTCACCGGGTGTACGATGCCGAGCGTGTCTCCCCTGCCCCACCTCGTCCTGTACGCGCGCCCTGGATGCCATCTCTGCGACGAGGCGCGCGAGGCGATCGAGGCCGTCCTGGCCGATCGGGAGGCCCGCGGCCTCCCGGTCCCGCCGCTGAGCGAGCGGAACATCGACGAGGACGCCGAGCTCCACCGCCGGTTCCTCGAACGGATCCCCGTCGTCGAGCTCGATGGCCGGCGGATCGAGCTGATCGTCACGGTCGGGCAGGTCCGCCGGCTGCTGACCGACGTCCTCGACTCGCCGCCCGCCGAGGGCACGCCCGGCTGATGGAGCTGACGATCGCCGTCGCGGTCGGGGCGGGGCTGCTGAGCTTCCTCTCGCCGTGCGTCCTGCCGCTCGTGCCGGCGTACCTCGGCCAGCTGTCGGCGGTCGCGGTCGTGAACCGAGAAGGTGGCGCGGCGCGCCCGTCGCGCTGGATCGCGATCCGCCACGCCCTGGCCTTCGTCGCGGGCTTCGGCGCGGTGTTCACGATCCTCGGCGTGACGGCGACGTACGCCGCGGGACCGCTGTTCGACTACCTGCCGATCCTGCGCCAGGTGGGTGGTGTTCTGCTGATCCTGCTCGGCCTGAACCTCGCCGGCGCCCTCAAGATCCCGGCGCTCGAGCAGACGTGGCGGCCACTCGAGGCCGGCGCAGCCGGCTCGGTGGCGAGCGCGACGGGAACGACGGCCCTGGCCGCCCCGGGGACGGGCCGCGGCCCCAGCCTCGCGGATCGCCTCGGCGGCCGGATCGTCGGCACGCGGGGCGGCTGGGTCGCGTCGTTCGGGCTCGGGGCGATCTTCGCGGTCGGCTGGACGCCCTGCATCGGCGTCATCCTCGGCGGCATCCTGACGCTGGCCGCGACGAGCGATTCGGCCCTCCGGGGCGGCGTGCTCCTCGTCGCCTACACGGCCGGCCTGGGCGTCCCGTTCCTGTTGATCGCCGCGCTCTACGACCGGGCGCCCGGCCTGCTTCGGCCCTTGCTCCGCCACGGCCGCCTCGTTTCGATCGTCGGCGGCGCCCTCGTGGTTGCGATCGGGGTTGCGATGCTCTTCGACTGGCTGGCCCTGCTGCCGCAGTTCGTGCCCTTCAACAGCGCGATCTGATTCGATGACCGACGAGGAGGCGCCCCAGCCCCCGCCGCGCCGGCGCGCCATCGGCCCGTTCAGCCTTCGACAGGTCTCCGCGGTGGCACTCGTCATCGTGGCGGCGGTCATCGTGCTGACGCTGGCCTCGGTGCCGCTCGGGTCGGTCGATCCCGGGCTCCCCCGTCCCCTGCCATCGGCCTTCGTCATGCGCGACCCCGTGGCGGGGCTCGAAGTCGGGGCCCAGGCTCCCGAGCTGGCGGTCGAGCTTGAGGCCGGCGGTCGGTTCGAGCTCACCGACCTCGACGGCAACCCGATCCGCCTCGCGGACCTTCGGGGCAAGGTCGTGTGGCTGAACTTCTGGGCGTCATGGTGCCCGCCTTGCCAGTTCGAGACGCCCATCCTTCGAACGCTCGACCGTCGCTACCGCGATCGCGGGCTGGCCCTCGTCGGCATCCAGGTCCAGCAGACGCTCGAGGACGGCCGCCAGTACGCTCAGCGCTACGGGCTCGAATACCCGATCGGCGCCGACGTCGCCGCCCACATCTTCCGCGCATACCACGTCTTCGCCCTGCCGACGCAGTTCTTCATCGACCCGGAGGGCCGGATCCGCCAGATCGTCAACGGCCCGCTCTCCGAGGAGGCCGCGGCCGCGATCATCGAGGCCCTGCTGCCGCCCGCCGCAGCCTCCCCCGCCCCCTCGCCGAGCTAACGCGTCAGCCCGGCGCCTCGGTCGAGATGTCGTACCGGATCAGCTGGTCTCGGTTGAGCAGCCACAGCGATCCGCCGGCCGAGATGAGCAGCCAGTTCGACTCGCCCTTGACGCTGGGTTGGAGGTCGTCTGGATCCAATTGCCACCGCGGACCTGTCAGCGTCGCCGATACCGGGTCATACCGCTGGATCCTGCCGGTGCCCACCTCGCGCCAGAAGCAATCTCCCGCGTCGATGAGCGGGGACGTGGTCACCGCCTTGAGCGTCTCATCGGTCAGCTGGAATAGACCGTCACCGACCAGCCAACAGCGATCTGCGCTGGCGACGGGCCGACCGACGGCGTTGATCCGTGCGACCACCTCCATGGTCTTCTGGTCGATCCGGAGCATCGCCTCGTTGCCATCGGCATCGTCATCGATCAGCCAGAGCTCGCCGCAGCCGGCCCTGAAGGCCCACGCGCTTGTCGGCACCGAGCCCAGCTCGTCCGTGGTCGCCGGATCGAGCTTGTAGAGGTGCTGCGATCGAATCACCCAGACGCCGTCGCGGCCGACTGCCATCCGGTCCAGTGGTTCGCCCCAGGGGAAATGGGTGAGCGCACCCGTCGCCTGATCGACTCGGATGAGGCGGGATCGGCTGATCGGAGCCGAGTCCGTGGGACCGTAGAGCCACAAGCCTGCTCCGCCGACCGACGGTCGAACGGGCATGCCCAGCGACTCGACCGCCGTGACCTGGTTCGACGCCAGGTCCACCTGGACGAGGTGCTCGAAGTTCACGATGATCCACAGGGCGTCGGCGGTGACGACAACGTGCTCGCGCTCGGGGGTCTGCGCCCACGGGTCGGGCGTGCTCGGACCTGGGTACGGCAGCGTGATCCGACTGGTGATCACCGCCGACCGGGTCTCGATTGCCGGGGTGGCTGGCGCCGTCGCAGGTGTCGTCGCCGCGGGCTGGCTCGGTTCGGGTCCGCAGGGCGTCGCCGATGGTCCCGCAGTCTCGCAGCCGGACGGGACGCTGGATGGTGGGCCACACGCCGCCAGGGCGATCGCGAGGACGAGGGACGCCGAAAGGGTTCGGCGCGGATGCACGGTGTCTCCTTGCGGAGTGGTCGGTCTGGCGATCAGACGCCCTGCTCCAGATCACGGTGACGGTCGTGTCGGACCGACCTCAAGGGCCGCTCAGCCCTGTCAGCGCGTCAGACTGCCTCGAAACGGTAGCGATCGCGGTCGGGGGTGAGGCGGCCGACTGGCGTCTTGGGCTCGTGGCTCAGGACGATCAGCCAGCGCTCCTCGGCGGCGCGCGCGAACAGCTCGCCCTTGACCTCCACCGAGTCGAGCGGGAAGTCATCGAACGATGTCACCCAGCGGGGGTTGGCGCTCCAGGGCCGCATGCCGAGATCGCCGAAGAACGCCAGCGTCTGGGTGCCGGGGCCGCTTCCGCGCACGACGATCGCCTGGTGACCCTTCGAATGGCCGCCTGTTCGAACGACCGACACCCCCGGCAGCAGCTCGACTTCGCCGTCGACCCAGCCCTCTTCGCCCCACTCGCGGACGAGCCGGATCTCCGGCTGGTCGTACGAGGCGACGATGCGGCTGTTGTCGTCGAGCGCGATCTCCCATTCGGCCCGCTGGGCGACGATCCTGGCCCGGGGGAAGGCCTTCGAACCGTCCGCCCGCAGCAGCCCACCGGCGTGGTCGAAATGGAGATGGCTCATCGCCACGACGTCGATGCTCTCGGGTTCGAAACCGGCCGCCGCCATCGCGGGGAGGATCGGTTTGCCGAGGTAGCCGCGCATCTCGCGGACCTTGTCGCTGACCCGCTCGCCGATCCCGGTCTCCATGAGCACCCGCCCGGCCGACGTCTCGACGAGCAGGCAGTTGAGCGCCTGCAGGAGCCGGTGGTCCCCGTCGATCTCGTCGGTCACGAGGCGGTCCCACAGGACCCGCGGCACCGGCCCGAACAGCGCGCCGGCATCGGAGCGGAACGTGCCGGCCTGGATCAGCGCGGCCGTCGTGCCGCCACCGAGCTCACCGCGCCAGTCGACGGCCTCGTTCAGCCCCATGCGCCGCGGCTCCCGAGGGCCTTCGAAGTCGCCGAATTCTCAACTGATTTGAACAGGTCGAGCCGAATCTGCGGGGTGAGAAGCCCAACCGGCCCTGAAAGAGCCCTCCCAGCGAGTCTTGCGAGCGTGATGGCCTTGCCCGCGAGCGCGAAAGAGAGCGCGATCGCCTCCGGCCGACGCCAAATCTCGCTCCAAAGGCCGCGACCGTTCAACTGATTTGGTAATCCGGCATGGTGGCGCCGTGGGCGATGGTCACGTGCCGCTGCCGCCGTCGCCGGGCCGCGCGTCGGCCGACCCGGAGCCGGCGAAGTGGCGGTGGAACGCCGAGGCGGTCGGCTCAGCCTGGCCCTGGTACTTCGAACCGAGCTCCGGGCTGCCGTAGGGCCGCTCGACCTCGCTCGACATCCGGAAGTAGCTGATCTGGCCGATGCTCATCCCGAAGTACAGCGCGATCGGCAGGTTGGCAACGTTCGACAGCTCGAGCGTCAGGTTGCCCTTCCAGCCCGGATCGACGTATCCCGCGGTCGAATGGATGAGGAGGCCGAGGCGGCCCAGCGACGAACGCCCTTCGAGGCGGGCGACGAGGTTGTTCGGCAGCTCCGTCCATTCGAGCGTCTGGCCGAGCACGAACTCGCCGGGGTGCAGGATGAACGGCTCGTCGTCCTCGATCGTCACCAGCTCGGTCAAGTCGGGCTGCGGCTTGCGGACGTCGATGTACGGGTAGCGGTTGTTGCGGAAGACGCGGAAGCTGCGGTCGAGGTGGAGATCGACCGACGAGGGCTGGAGGTCCTTCGGATCGTACGGTCGAATGACGATCTCGCCGGCCTCCATCGCGGCCCGGATGTCGCGGTCGGAGAGGACACTCATGCGCGACCGATGATCGCACGCCGCGACCGTGCCGGCGCGGCGACGACGAGGTCAGGTGCCCCGGCGCTTCGAACCCTCCGGGCGCAGGTCGAGGGCTATCGCGTCCCGGTCGTCGATCAGTGCATCGACCTCGCGCTTGAGGTCCTCGATGCCCTCGAAGGACTGGTAGACCGAGGCGAAGCGGATGTACGCGATCTGGTCCAGCTCGCGGAGCTTGGCCATCGCCATCAGCCCGATCCGCGATGACTGGACCTCGGTCATGCCCTCGGAGCGGAGCTCGGCCTCGATCTCGTCGGCGGCCTGGTCGGCGGCGCCGTCGGGGACGGGCCGTCGCGTGAGCGCCTTGCGGAGGCCGTTGGCGAGCTTGTCGCGGTCGAACTCCTGGCGGGTTCCGTCGCGCTTGACGACGACGAGGCGGGCCGACTCGATCCGCTCGTAGGTGGTGAACCTCGTGCCGCAGGCGCCGCACTCGCGGCGACGGCGGATGGTCGCGGCCTCGTCGAGATCCCGCGAATCGACGACTCGCGTGTCTCCCTGGCCGCAGGCGGGGCATCGCATCCCGGTACGATCCTCCTCTGCACCACTAGGGGTTGTGGTGTGACAGGATCATACCACTACATGCTGTGCTCCAAAGCACAGGAATGGGACGAACTACTGGTTGCCCTGCAGGGGCGGCCCCGCGTGGGCCAGCTCGATCTCGGCAAGATGGCCGCGCAGCCACTGAACGATGACGGCGATCTCCGACTCTGGCCGGTACGGCGCCCCGGTCTCGTTCGTGCCATTACCTGGATACGCGCCATCGTCGATGATCACCGCAACGGTCTGCGCGTCCAGGGCGACGACGTACTCTGGCTGGCACTGGTCGGCGATCTCCCTCCGGACGACCAGGGCCTCGATTCCGTCGAGATCGATGGAACGCGGTTGAACGGGGCAGCGCGCTCTCGGCCCAACCACTCACCGTCTGGTGAGGTCATTCGCCGAAGCTCCGGCCACCCGGAAGAGCCAGACAAAGGCGCTGTTCCCCGTCGGGTGGTCGAACGCGAGGACGGCGGCCGTCACGGCGCCATCGTTGGTGGCGAGGATGTTGGCGATGCCGCCAACGACGACGGGTCCGGGGGCGGGATCGATCCCCATGTCCGTCCACGGATCGAGGCCAACCGGCACCGCTGCCGTTCCGGACGCGTCAGGTTGTGGTGAGACCGGGCGGGATGTTGGAGCGGCGGATGGCGCCGACGGGGCACATGCCGTCGTTACGACGGCCAGCGCGAGCAACCACACGTGCGGTCGCGACCGCATGCAATGTCCTCCGCGGCGCCGAGAAACGCCGCGAGGATACCCGAGGCTACTTCGGCCTTGAGCGCCTCAACGCCTCCGGCGCCCTACACCGGGACTGCGACGCGAGCTCGTTGGAGCGCGCTGAGGGCGCGGGCGAGCCGGGTCCGGGCCTCGCTGGCGACGGCGGTGAGCCGCGGTGTGGCCGCGAGCTTCATCGCCACGACCGGGTCGATCGCCTCGACGATCGTGTAGCCGCCGTCGGCTCGGAGCACGACGTTGCACGGCAGCAGGGCCCCGACGGACGGATCCTCCTGCAGCGCTCGGTGGGCGAGGTCGGGGTTGCACGCGCCGAGGATCAGGTACGGCGCGATCTCCAGCCCGAGCTTGGCCTTGATCGTGGCCGCCACGTCGATCTCCGTGATCACGCCGAAGCCCTCGGCCTTGAGCGCCACCTCGCCGCTCGGCCGAACCTCTGCGGGCGCGCCTCGAACTCGTCGGCCAAAGGTGTACGTCGTCGCCATGGGTCTCGGACCTCCCGGGGTCAGCTGCTGTAGCAGCTTCACGATGGCAGCGCCGCCCGTGCGCGCCATCGGCCATCGGTTGAGGTCCGACGGGCCGGTCGGCCCGATGGTTCGAACGAAGGCAGCGTCAGCGGCGGCCCAGCTCCTCCAGCAGCGCCTTGCCGACGTCGGCCAGGTCGCCCACCACGAGCAGGTCGGCGAACTCGCCGATCGGGGCGTCGGGATCGCGGTTGACGGCCACGATCGTGCCCGACGTCTGCATCCCGACCTTGTGCTGGATCGCGCCCGAGATCCCCATCGCCAGGTACAGCTGCGGCTTGACGATCTTGCCGGTTTGGCCGATCTGCTGGGCGTAGGGGATCCAGCCGGCATCGACCGCGGCGCGGGTCGCGCCGACAGCCCCGCCGAGCGCGTCGGCGAGCTCCTGCAGCAGGCCGAAACCGGCCTCGCTGGCCACGCCGCGGCCGCCGGCGACGATGACCCGGGCGTCCTCGATCGGAACGGCGCCGGCGGCCTCCTCGACCCGATCGACGACCTTCACCGCGGGCAGCGACAACTCACCAGCAGACGAGGCAGCCTCCACGGACCCAGCCGACGCCGTCGCCTCGGCGGTCACGACGTTGGGGCGGATCGTCACGATCCCCCACTCCCCATCGGCGAACGCCGAGACGGTGATCAGGCGACCGCCGAAGACGCCCATCTCGACCGCCGGACTGCCGCGCTCGGCGTCCCACGACACCGCGATCGCGTTGTACAGCACGCCGCGCTCGAGGAGCGCGAGGAGCGTGCCGGCGACGTCGCGGCCGTCGGGGCCGGCGCCGGTCAGGACGGCACCGGGCGTCTCGGAGGCGAGAATCGCCGCGGCTCGCTGCGCCGCGAGCTGGGCCCAGGCATGGTCACCGGCCAAGGGCTCGGCGACGGTCACGACCCGAGGCAGGTACGTCGCCAGCTCACCGGCGGCCGGACCCGGATCCGGCGCAACGACGATCCCCGCCGCCGTCGTGCCGGACGCCTCGGCGAGCGAGCGGGCGAGGGTCGCGATCTCGGTCGAGATCTTGGCCAGCGAGCCATCGGCGTTCGTCTCGGCGACGACCCAGATCGTGCCGGCCATCAGATCAGCCTCCGCGACGCGAGCAGCTCGACGATCGCCTTGGCGCCATCCTCGGCGCTGCCTCGGACGACCTGCGTCGCGCCGCGCTCGGGCGGCTTGCGCTGGTCGGTGAGGGTCGTCCGCGAGGCCCCGCCGCCAACCGATGCCCCGTCGAGCCCGAGGTCGGCGAGCGAACGGGTCACGACCTCCTTCGAACGCGCGGCCATGATCCCCTTGAGCGACGGGTACCGTGGTGCGCCGAGCAGCTGGGTCCCGACGACGAGCGCCGGCATCGGCGCCGCGAGGACGTCGAAGCCGGTCGCGCTGATCCGCCGCACCCGGACCGTCCCGGCCCCGGGGTCCGGCTCGATCTTCGCCGCCGACGACAGGTACGGCAGCCCGAGCAGCGTCGCGACCGCCGGCCCGACGACGCCACCGACGCCGTCGGAGGTGTCGAAGCCGGCGAAGATGAGGTCGAATTCGAGCTCCCGGAGGGCGGCTGCCAGGACCCGCGCGGTCGACCAGGCGTCGGAGCCCTCGAGCGCAGGATCGGTCACGAGGACGCCGCGATGGGCGCCCATCGCG
>VEOW01000021.1 GCA_012026785.1 Chloroflexota bacterium
ACCTTGAGATGGCGAGAGACGGCCGGCTGCGAGATCGGGAACGCCGCGGCGAGTGCCGTCACCGGCAGATCGCTGCCGTCCTCGGCAAGCTTGGCCAGGATCGCCCGGCGGGACGGGTCGGCGAGGGCTGCGAAGACGGCGTCGAGATGTTCGGGTGCCAGCGCCATTCATAACCACCTTGTTATAGAGCCGCCATTGTTGGCCGCACCGGCGACGATGTCAAGTACACTGCCGCGATCGCGGCCTCTCGCGCGAACCCCCGCCTCGGCGCCCACGCCGCCGGCTCGATGGGGCAAAGGGGACAGCGGTCCTCGGGAGTCGGTCACCGGCCCGGCCGGCGATCGCCGGGCAGCGTGGGTGCGGGCGAGCGCCGGAGAAGGGAACCGATCCGTGACCGAGAAGAAGTCCCTCAAGCGCCGGGTCCGGGCGCGCATGTCCAAGACCGGCGAGCGCTATGCGGCCGCGCGGCGGCAGATGCTGGCGCGGAGCTCCCCCAGTCCGGCTCCGCCGCCGGCTCCCCGAGACGACGCGCTCATCGTCGCCCGCACCGGGCGGCCGTGGGCCGAGTGGTTCGCGATCCTGGCCGCGTGGGGCGCGGCGGACCGACCACACGGGGAGATTGCCCGCCACCTGAACGACGCCCTCGGGGTCGATGGCTGGTGGTCCCAGAACATCACCGTCGAGTTCGAGCGCGCGATCGGCCGGCGCCAGGTGGGTCAGCGGGCTGACGGAACCTTCGTCGCGACAGCCTCGAAGACGATCGGGGTGGCGGCGGAGGCGGCGTTCGATGCATTCGCCGACGAGGCCGTCCGTGGCCGCTGGCTTGCCGATACGCCGCTCCGGCTCAGGGGAGCAACGCCGCACCGGATCGTCCGGTTCGACTGGGCCGATGGCCCCGAGCGGGTCCAGGTGACCTTCGACCCGAAGGCCGAGGGCCGAACGCTCGTCGCACTCGAGCACCAACGCCTGGCCGATGGGGAGGCGGTCAAGGGTTCGAAGGCCTTCTGGAAGGATCGCCTCGCGGACCTGCAGCGCTTCCTCGACGGCTGAATCTGCGGGCTGGCTCGACGGCGGAGCACCGATTCGTGCGAAAGTGCGCTCGATGTCGAGCCATCCCGATCCCCGGGCGACCGATCACCTCGCGAACGAGCGAACGTTCCTGGCCTGGTTCCGGACGGGACTGACGCTGATCGCCCTGGGAATCGCGGCGGGCCAGTTCCTGTCGCTCGACGTCGCGCCGGGCTTCCCCCTCGTTCGGACGCTGTCGACGATCCTCGTCGCAACCGGCGCGATCCTGGTGGGGGTCGGGACGCAGCGCTATCGCGGGAACCGGGTTCGAATCGATCAGCGCGAGTTCCGGCCGGCGGGGTCGTCGGTGCTGCTGGCCACCACCGCGGCGCTGGTGACGGCGGCCCTGGCCATCGTCTTCATCTGGCTGCTTCCGCGGGGGTAGGCACGGCTCGGAGCGAGGCACCTGCAACCGAATGGCATGGCCGGGCGGTGCGCGCGTTGACGCTCGGGGTGACGATAGACCGATGAGCGAGCAAGACGGGCGACGCGAGAGATGCTCATGGAGCGACTGAAGCGGGTTGGGCGCCGCTTCATCGGCGGCGTGTTCGAAGACGACGTCACCGGGCTCGCGGCCGAGCTCGCGTACCGCTTCCTGTTCGCGGTCTTCCCGTTCGGGCTGTTCGTGGCCGCGGTCGGGGCGTTCGTGGCCAACGCGCTCCCGATCGACAACCCGGCCCAGCAGATCGTCCAGGCCCTGGGTGACAACCTGCCAGCGCCGATCGCCGACTCGCTCCGGCCGGAGCTGGAGCGGCTGATCGACTCGCCGCGCGCGGACCTGCTGTCGATCGGCGCGATCGCAGCCCTTTGGGCCGCCACCGGCGGAACGAACGCCCTGATCAAGGGCATGCATCGGGCCTACGACGCGCCCGAGGCCCGGCCATTCTGGCGTCGCTACCTGGTGGCCCTGACGCTGACGGTCGTTGGAGCGGTCGGGATGCTCGTGTCGTTCGTGACGATCGTCGGCGGCGCACTCGTCACCCAGCAGCTGGCTGAGCAGGTCGGCCTCGGGGCCGAGGCATTCTCGGTGCTGCAGCTGCTGCGCTGGCCGGCGGTTTTCGCGGTGATGACGCTCGCGGTCGCGATCCTGTATCGGTTCGCGCCCAACGTCGTCGTGCCGTGGCGCTGGATCCTGCTCGGGAGCGTGGCCTTCGCGCTGGGATTCCTCGTCGTGACCGCCGGCGTGGGGTTCTACGCGGCCAACTTCGCCGACTACGGGGCCACCTACGGATCGCTCGGTGGCGTGATCGTGCTGATGCTGTGGTTCTACGTCACCGCGCTGGTGCTGCTCCTCGGTGCCGAGCTCAGCGCCGCGTTCGCGCGGGAGTGGTCGCCGTCCGAGGTCCATCGGGCGACCGAGGAGGCCGACGAGGCCGCCGAAGCGAAGGAGCCGGCCCCTCGGGCCGAGCGTGGCGGCGGCGCCGAGCGGGCCGATCGCCTGTCGCGACCGGGCGCTTGACGGCGATGGTCGGAACGAACATGGACGAGAACGGCTCAACCCGGCATCATCGACTTGGCGGAGCGCTCGCACAACCAAGCGCCGCATTGAGCGCGGCAAGGAGGGGGTTGGCGATGCCCAAGGAGCGGAAGGCGGAGACCGTGGCAGACGCACTCGAGAAGTGGCGCGCGGCGGAGCGTGCGGCCGCCGTCGCCCGCCGGGGTCGGCTCGCCGCCGAGGCGGCAGCCAGAGCGGCAGAGGAAGCCGCGGCTGCCGCGGTGGCGACCTCCGATGCCGCGCGGGCATCGGCGTCGGCGGCCGCGGCAGCGGAGGCCTCCGCGACCAAGACGGCCGAATCGGCACGCTTTGCCGCCAAGGCCGCCCAGGTGGAGCTGGCGGACGCCTCGGCCGCCGCCGATCTTGCCGATGCCGACGAGGCGACCAGCAAGGCCCGCTACCAGGAGGTGATGGATCGGGCCGTCCAGCGCGAGCAGGCCGGCTAGCAGGTCGCACAGCGCCCCGACTCCTGTCACGAACGGCGAGACCGGACGTCGCCGCCCCGTCGGCGCCGCCCCGTCGGCGCCGCCCCGTCGGCGCCGCGGTCGAGCCTCGCCTGACCGTCGGCTGATGCACTACGCTTCCGAAATGGGGAAGGCGAGGGAAGCCGGGGCGTGACCTGCTCGAACTGCGGTGCCACCGGCGCGCCCGGGCAGCGCTTCTGTGGGGATTGCGGCTCGCCTCTCGCTGCCGTCTGCGCATCATGCGGCTCGGCCAACCCGGTCGATCATCGCTTCTGCGGCGCGTGCGGCACGCCGATCTCGCTGACGGCGGGACGCAGCCCGGCGGCCAGCCCGGTCGCGACCCAGGCTCCCGGGGCCGGCTCGAGGGGCGTCACTCCCGACGTTGCCGGTGCAGCGCCACCCGCTGCCGCGACCGCGGATTCCTCGACCGGCGCCGCCGAGCTGCCGGCCGCGGAGCGCCGCCTCGTCAGCGTCCTCTTCGCCGACCTGGTCGGCTTCACGCCATTCGCCGAGGAGCGCGACGCCGAGGACACCCGCGAGATGCTGGGCCGCTACGCCGATCTCAGCCGCGAGCTGATCCTGCGCTACGGCGGCACCGTCGAGAAGTTCATCGGCGACGCCGTCATGGCCGTGTGGGGTGCGCCGGTCGCCCGCGAGGATGACGCCGAGCGAGCCGTTCGGGCGGCCCTCGAGCTCGTCGAGGCGGTTCCCGGCCTCGGCGCCGGGATCCAGGCGCGGGCCGCCGTCCTGACCGGCGAGGTCGCGGTCAACGTCGGCGCCACCAACCAGGGCCTCGTGGTCGGCGACATCGTGAACACCGCGGCGCGGCTCCAGTCGGCCGCCAGCCCCGGGATGGTCCTTGTCGGCGCCCACACGATGCGGGCCGCCAGCTCGGCCATTGCCTTCGAGGAGGCCGGCGAGCAGGTCCTCAAGGGCAAGTCGGCGCCGGTCGCCGCATGGCGCGCGCTGCGGGTCGTGGCCAAGCGCGGCGGCGAGGGCCGTTCCGATCTCCCGGAGCCGCCGTTCGTGGGCCGCCACGACGAGCTGCGCGAGCTGAAGGAGCTGATCGCCACGACCGGCCGCGATCGGCGCGTCCGGCTCGTCTCCATCACCGGCCCGGCGGGCAGCGGCAAGAGCCGCCTGGCGTGGGAGCTCAACAAGTACATCGACGGGATCTCCGAGACGATCTACTGGCACCGCGGCCGGAGCCCGGCCTACGGCGAGGGCATCACGTTCTGGGCCCTCGGCGAGATGGTCCGGCGCCGGGCCGGCCTGTCGGAGCACGACGACGCCGACACGCCGCGCGAGCGGGTCGCGGCCTGCGTCGCCGAGTACGTCGAGAGCGAGGAGGACCGGCGCTGGGTGGAGCCGGCCCTGCTGACGCTGCTCGGGGTCGAGCCCGCGCCGCCGGGCGGTCGCGACGTCCTGTTCGCGGCGTGGCGGATCTTCTTCGAGCAGATCGCCAGTCGCGGCACGACCGTGCTGCTGTTCGAGGACCTCCATTGGGCCGATTCGGGCCTGCTCGACTTCATCGAGCACGTCGTCGAATGGGCCCGCAACGTCCCGATCCTCGTCGTGACCCTGGCCCGACCAGAGCTCACCGACCGCCGCCCCGACTGGGGTGGCACGACCCGCCACCTGACGCGGGTTGCCCTCGAGCCGCTGCCCGACGATGCGATGCGCGAGCTGCTCGCGGGGTTCGTCCCGGGCCTGCCGGAGGCGGCGGTGGAGACCATCCTGCGGCGAGCCGACGGCGTCCCGCTGTACGCCGTCGAGACGATTCGGGCGCTCGTGGCCGACGGTCGCCTCGAACGGGTCGAGGACACGTACCGCCCGGTCGGCAAGCTCGACGACCTCGAGGTGCCCGAGACGCTCAAGAGCCTCATCGCGAGCCGCCTCGACGCGCTCGACCCTGTGGAGCGAGGTCTCGTGGCCGACGCCTCCGTCCTCGGCCAGGTCTTCTCGGTCGCCAGCCTCGCGGCGGTCTCGGGGCTGGGCGAGGAGCTCGAGCCGCGGCTGCGGAACCTGGTTCGCCGCGAGCTCCTCGATGCAGAGCTCGATCCCCGGTCGCCCGAGCGGGGCCAGTACCGCTTCGTCCAGTCGCTCATTCGCGAGGTTGCCTACAGCCGGTTGGCGAAGCGAGAGCGACGCACCCGGCACCTGGCGGCGGCGCGGTACTTCGAGGGCGCCGGCGACGAGGAGCTGGCGTCCGTGCTGGCGACGCACTACGTGGCGGCCCACGAGGCCTCGGCACCGGGACCGGAGGCCGAGGCGGTGGCCATCCAGGCTCGGCTGGCGCTGTCGGGCGCGGCGGAACGAGCGAACGGCCTTGGGGCACCGGAGCAGGCGGTTCGGTACCTCCGCCAGGCCGTGGCGATCACGACCGACGCCGCGGAGCGCCTGGAGCTCCTGCTCAAGGCCGCGGAAGCGGCCGATACCGCGGCCGAGTACCAGGCGGCCGAGGAGCTCGTCCGAGAGGCGCTTGCCGCGGCGGAGGACGGCGGCGATCGAACGAAGGTCGGGCGGGCCCACTCGCTGCTCGGTCAGGTCCTGATCGACCAGGGCAAGATCGCCGAGGCGGCCGAGGCCTTGACGGCCGCCGTCGAGCTGCTCCGGGATGCGGACGCCCCCGATCTCCTGGCCGACCTTCTCGCCAACCTGTCGCGTGCCCAGATGCGACTGAACGTGTTCGACGACGCGATCAGGACGGCCGACGAGGCGCTCACGATCGCCGAGCGTCGCGGCCTGAACCGGGTCATCGCGGAGGCCTTCAACAACAAGGGCGCCTCGCTCGGCGGCGTGGGTCGGTATCGCGAGGCGCTCGCCCTCCTCCAGGCCGCGGTCGAGGTGGCCCACGACCATGGCTTCGTCGCTTCCGAGCTGCGGGCGACGACGAACCTGGGTGCCAGCAACCCGAGCCCCGAGCCGGCCCTTCGCGCGCTGCGGGCGTCCGAAGCCCTGGCGGGGCGCCTGGGACATCGGACGATGTCGGTCTGGGCGGCCGTCACGGCCCGGGAGCTCCAGGTGTATATGGGTCGGGACTGGCAGGCGGCGCTCGAGGAGGCCGAGGCCGCCAACCAGGTCGGCCTGGAGCAGGGCTGGCTCAGCGACCTCGACGAGGCGCGCAATCTCTCGGTGATCGCCCTCGTCCAGATCGAGCGTGGCGAGACGGCGGATGCGGCGATCGGGCGGATCCGGGAGATCGCGGCGAGCATCTCCGACCCGGCGGTGGAGCGGGCCCTGTGGACGCTCGAGGCTGAGCGGGCGTTCGTCGCCGGCGGCTACGGCGAGACCATCGATGCCATTGCCAAGGTGACCGACCAGTCCACCCAGTCACAGACGCTGCCGCTGGCGGTCCGCGCGGCCGCCTACCTCGGCGACGCCCGGCGAGCGCGAGACCTCCTCGCGACGCTCGAGGCCCTGCCGTTCGGCGACCCACCGGCGATGGCGTTCCTCGCCGGCGCCCGCGGCACGGTCGCGGCGCGCGAGGGCCGGGCTTCCGATGCCGGCACTGGATTCCGCGAGGGGATGGCGGGCTTCACCGAGCTGTCGATGGACTGGGAGGCCGCTCGGATCGCCCTCGACGTGGTCCGGTTGATGGGTCCGGGCGATCGCCTGGCAACCGAGGCCGCCGCGAAGGCGCGGGCAACGTTCGAGGGGCTCGGCGCGAAGCCGTACCTGGCGATGCTCGAGGCCGCCCTCGGGCCGGGGTCCACGGCCGCTTCCGAAGCCGCCTCGTCGGCGGCCTTCCGGCCGGGCAGCGAGACGGCCGGCGCCTGAGCCCTCAGCCGGGCCGTTCGTTCACCGCGGCTGCGTCGACGATTCGCCGGATCCGGGCGGCGCGGGTCTCGGGCCGGCGGGCCAACGCGAGCGACGCCAGCGCCTGCTTTCGCACGGAGGGCGGAAAGGCGTTGAAGTTGGCCTCGGCCGGCGCTCGGGCGGTCAGGGCCGCGGCCAGGTCGTCCGGCACCTCCAGCCGCTCGACGCTGTCGAACAACCCCCACGAACCGTCGGCCTTGGCGCGCTCGACGGCCGCCAGGCCGGCAGGGTGCATCCGGCCGGCCGCGCTGAGCCGCTCGACGCGGGCCTTGTTCGAGGTGGCCCAGCCGCTGCGGGGCTTCCGGGGGGCGAAGTACAGCTTGCCCCGCTCGTCGTCGACCGTGCCGGCCGTGCCGTCCACCCACCCGAAGCAGAGGGCCTCCTCGATCGCCGCCTCGTAGTCCAGCCCGGCCTTGCCGGTCCGGGCTCGCCACATGACCAGCCAGACACCCCTCGAGCTCGAATGATTGGCTTCCAGCCAGGCCCGCCAGGCAGCGCGGTCCTGCGGCTGGACGAGCGGTGCGTCGTCGAGCGCGCCCATCGGGCGACAGTCTAGGGTCGCCGAGGTCGGCGTTCGCCCCGCGACAGCCGGCGGCCGACGCTACCCTCGGTTCCCGTGAGCCGCCCGATCAGCTTCGTCGTCGATCGGATTGCCCCACCGCGGCTCGGTGGCAGCTTCCGCTGGCTGCTCTCCTCGGCCCTCGTGACCAACGTGGGCGACGGGATCGCCCTCGCCGCCGGCCCGCTGCTGATCGCCTCCCAGACCCAGGATCCGCTGGTCGTCTCCACCGCCGTGCTGGCCCAGGTGCTCCCGCCGCTGCTGTTCGGGGCCGTCGCCGGCGCGATCTCCGATCGCTACGACCGTCGACGCATCGTCATTGCCGTCAACCTCGTCCGAGCCTTCGTCCTCGCGGCCCTGGCGATGACGATCGCGAGCGGGATGGTCAACATCCCGATCATCCTCGCCTCGCTGTTCGTCCTCGGGACCGCCGAGACGTTTGCCGACATCGGCTCCAGCAGTCTCCTGCCGCGAGTCGTTCCACGCGGGGACCTGGGCCTCGCCAACGCCCGGCTCCAGGGCGCCTACGTCCTGACGAACGACCTCCTCGCGCCGCCGATCGGGGCGTTCCTGTTCGTGATCGGCATGGCGACGCCGTTCGCCGCGAACGCGGCCTGCTTTGCGTTCGGGGCGGTGCTCGTCGCACGAGTCGCGACGCGCGTCGCGGACGAGGCCGCCCAGCCTCCCCGAGGGGCACTCCGGGTGGACCTCGTCGAGGGCCTTCGATGGCTGATCGGCCACGCGCCGATGCGGACCCTGGCGCTCACCATCGTGGCCTTCAACGTCACGTTCGGTGCGGCCTGGGGCGTGCTCGTCCTGTACGCGCGCCAGCAACTCGGGATGGACGAGATCGGCTTCGGCCTCATGGCCAGCGCCATGGCCATCGGCGGCCTGATCTCGACCGCGTCGTACGCCACCCTGGAGCGGCACTTCTCGCTGGCGACGATCATGCGCACCGGGCTGCTGATCGAGACCGCCACCCACCTCGTCCTGGCCCTGACCCACGAACCGCTGGTCGCCCTCGTGACGCTGGGGTTCTTCGGGGCTCACGCCTCGGTCTGGGGCACGACGGCCACGACCGTCCGCCAGCGGGCCGTCCCGGACGCCCTGCTCGGCCGGGTCACCGGTGTGTACACCGTCGGGGTCTTCGCCGGAATGGCGGTCGGCACGCCGATCGGGGGCCTGCTGGCCCGCGAGTTCGGGATCGCGGCGCCGTTCTGGTTCGGATTCGTGGGGTCGGCGCTGCTGGTGACGGTCCTGTGGCGCGAGTTCAGCCACATCGCCCATGCCGGCGCGGCACCAGCGTCGCCGTCGTCACCGTAACCGCAGCCCACCCCAAGGCCACCGCAGGCCGACGTGCTCCAGGGCCGATCGCGTACCGTTGCCGGGTGATGGCTGGGTCCAGCGCGTCCATCGAGCGCATCGACGTCTACGGCTACGAGCTGACGTACGCCCACGGCGACTACGTCATGTCGTCGGGCCGCGTCGTCAACCGGCTCGAGAGCACGATCGTGCGGGTCACCACCGCCGACGGGACCACCGGGTTCGGCGAGGTGTGCCCGCTCGGCGCGACCTACCTGCCGGCTCACGCCGCGGGCGCCCGCGCGGCCCTCCGCGAGCTCGCCCCGGCGCTGCTCGGCGCGGACGTGACGAACCTCGCCGATGCGCACCGACGCATGGACGCCGCCCTGCGCGGACACGAGTACGCGAGGAGCCCGCTGGACGTCGCCTGCTGGGACGCCTTCGGTCGAATCGCCGGCCTGCCCGTGGCCGCCCTCCTCGGCGGGGTCCTCCAGCCGGCGCTGCCGCTGTACGTCGCGATCCCGCTCGGGACCCCCGACGAGATGGCCGCATTCGCCCGGCGCGAGCGAGCGGCCGGCATGCGCCGCTTCCAGCTGAAGCTCGGTGCCGCGCCGGCCGATGACGCCGCCCGCGTCAGGGCGGTGCTCGACGCGACGGGCCCGGGTGACGAGATCACCGGCGACGCCAACGGCGCGTGGCGGCGCCAGGACGCGATCGCCTTCGCCAACCTGGTGAAGGACGTCCCGCGGTTCCGCCTCGAGCAGCCCTGCCCCACGCTGGAGGAGTGCCTCGCGGTGCGCCACCGGACGAACCTGCCGATGGTCCTCGATGAGGTGATCACCGACCTTCCGACGCTCGTCCGGGCGGCCGGCGAGGAGGCCATGGACCAGGTCAACCTCAAGGTCAGCCGCGTCGGCGGCCTCGGTCCGGCCCGGGCGATGCGCGACGCCGCGGTGGCGCTCGGGATCCGGCTGATGATCGAGGACAGCTGGGGCGGCGACGTCGTCAGCGCGGCGGTCGCCCACCTGGCGGCGGGGACGCCCGCGGACGCGCTGTTCGCCGTGTCGTTCATGAACGACTGGACGAACGAGCACGTCGCCGGCTACGCGCCACGATCCCGCGATGGCCTCGGGCCGGTGCCGGACGGCCCGGGCCTGGGCATCGAGGTGGACGTGGACGCACTCGGCGAGCCGCTGTTCTCGGTGGCGGCGTGACCGGCGCCGGGGCCGGCCGCTGGGCCGGCCGCTGGGCCGGCCGCTGGGCCGGCCGCGCAACGCCTCGAGGGACCAGCGTGTTGAGGAGGTCATGACGCGTCCCGCCCCGTCCATCTCCACCCTCGCCCTCGGTGCGGCCCTCGTGACCGTCGTCCTGTGGGCCTCGGCATTCGTCGGGATCCGGGATCTCGCCGGGGCCTATTCGCCTGGCTCGATCGCCCTCGGCCGGCTCGCGATCGGTGTCGTGCTGCTCGGCGCGCTGGTCTGGCGGCGCGGCTGGCAGCCGGTCGGCCGGCGGGATCTGGTCCTCATCGTGGCCTCGGGCCTGCTGTGGTTCGCGCTGTACAACCTCGCGCTCAATGAGGCGGAGCGGCACGTCGACGCCGGCACGGCCTCGATGCTCGTCAACACCGGCCCGATCTTCATCGGCCTGTTCGCCGGGCTGTTCCTCGGCGAGGGCCTGCCACGCCGCCTGCTGGCGGGCCTCGCGGTCGCCTTCGGCGGATCGGTGGTCATCGGCCTTGCGACGTCGGATGCCGCCGCCGGGGCTGAGACCTCGCTCCTCGGCATCGCGCTGTGTCTCGTGGCCGCACTCGCCTACGCGGCCGGCGTCACGCTCCAGAAGCCGGCCACGGCGAACGTCTCGGCAACCCAGCTGACGTGGCTGGCGTGCCTGATCGGCGGGATCGCCTGCCTGCCGTTCACCCCGGGCCTTGTCGCCGAGACGGCAGCCCTCGCATCGAGCGTGGATGGGCCCTCCAAGATCGGCTGGCTCGTGTACCTGGGCGTGTTCCCGACCTCGATCGCCTTCACGACCTGGACGTATGCGCTCGGTCGAACGAATGCCGGCCGTCTCGGTGTCATGACGTACCTGATCCCGCCGGTCGTGGTCGTCATGGCCTGGCTGCTCCTGGGCGAGGTGCCACCGGTCCTCGCGCTCGCCGGCGGCATCGCCTGCATCGGCGGCGTGGTGATCGCTCGATCCTCGCCGGGCCGCGCGCCGCAGCAAGTGACGGCGGTCGCAGTCGACTCCGCCGCCTGAGCCACGTGCTGTCCGCGCGCGGTGGCGCGGCACGCCGCCCGGAAGCGCTAGCCTGTCGCTGAGTGTCACCCTCCTTAGCGTCTGACGGCTTGGCTCGTAGCCTGCCTGCCCGCCTGCATGGCGTGGCCTTCATGCGTTGTGCCGGCCGTCAGACAC